>JBFHMM010000001.1:0-70468 GCA_041594355.1 Paracoccaceae bacterium
AGGGTCAGCACGTTGCCGCCGCCAAAGTCGAAGACCGTGTTGCCGCCCACCACGCTGGCGTAGGTGTTGATCACATTCGCCACGGAGCGGGTACCGGTCCACAGCGCATCGTCGAGCCGGATGGTGTCCTGGTCATCGGTGAAATCGGTGACCCGGTCGAGGCCGCCGTTGAAGATGAAGAAGTCGAAGCCCAGACCGCCGGTCAACGTGTCGTTGCCGGCGCTGCCGTTCAGCGTGTCGTTGCCGAAATTGCCGTTCAGCGTGTCATTGCCGTCGCCGCCGATCAGCGTGTCGAACCCGTTGTTGCCGTTCAGGGTGTCGTTGCCGTCGCCGCCGTTGAGCGTGTCGCGCCCGATGCCGCCATTGAGCGTGTCGTCACCCGCGCCCCCTTCCAGCGTGTCGTTGCCGGAGTTGCCGTTCAGCGTGTCGTTGCCGGTGCCGCCGTTGATGGTGTCGAACCCGCTGAGCCCCGAGATGATGTCGTTGCCGTCGTCGCCGTTCATCGTGTCGAAGCCGAGCCCGCCGTCCATGGTGTCGTTGCCGCCGCCACCGTTCATGATGTCGTTGCCGTTGTTGCCGAACAGGATGTCGTTGCCAGCCCCACCATTCACCGTGTCGTAGCCGTCGAGCGCGCGGATGGTGTCATCGCCGTCGTCACCGTTCAGCGTGTCCCAGCCGATGCCGCCGTTGATGTTGTCGATGCCGCCGCCGCCGTTGATGGTATCGTTGCCGGCGCCGCCGGTGATGGTGTCGTTGCCGGTGCCGCCGTTGATGGTGTCGAACCCGCGCAGCCCGCTCAGCGTGTCATTGCCCGCGTTGCCGATCAGGACGTTGGAGGTGTCGTTGCCGATCACGGTGTCGTGGCCCGACCCGGCGCGGTATTCCTCGATCACCGTGCCGCGGGCGATGATCAGGTTGCCGGTCTGGCCGTAGACATCCGAGATGCCCTCGCCGGCCAGATTCACGGTCTGCGTATTGGTGTCGTTGGAAAAGTCGATGATGTCCCGGCCGCCCGCATCATAGAGCGTCGCCGCCACCGGGCCGCCGTCATAGATGGCACTGTTGGGGCTGGCGGAGAACATCTGGGTGAACAATTGCCCCAGCCAGCTGCTGCCCAGCGTATGGCCCAGTCCGTAGGTGGTGTTGCCGTCGGTCAGCGTGCCGCTGCCGGCGGCACCATAGAGCGACTGGATCGCGACGATGTCGGCCGACATTGCCGAAACGACATCGGCCAGCGTGGCGTTCACCGTGGTGTTGTCGGTCTGGCTGAAATAGGACATTACCGAGACCTGCCAGCTGTCGTTGGCAAAGGTTTCATCCGTGCCATAGGTGGCCAGACCGTTGTAGCCCCCCTGGTGGCCCAGACCCAGCGCATGACCGATCTCGTGGATGTAGGTCTGGAAACTGTAGCTGCCGATACTGGTGCCATAGGTGGACAGCCAGCCGGTGCCGATGTTGACATGGGACGAGGTGGTATTGCCAAAGCCGTCCCAGGCCGCAGTGGCATAGGCGCTGTTGGCGTCGGTGTCGTCAAAGGTGATGTCGGCCGAAGAAGACGAGGACACTTCGCGGAACTCGATATCGGCCACCGCTTCCCAGGCTTCCAGCGCCCAGCGGGCCAGCTGACGGCCCGAGGCGGTCAGATTGCCCAGGTGGACGTCGATCACGTTGCTGCCCGAGGTGTTGAAATGGTGCGGAGCCTGGCCGGTGTCGTTCCAGTAGCCGTCGGTCAGGTAATCGGCCAGCTGGTCCAGGGTGGCCACCGGGGCGGGTACCGATTCCGTTACCGTCATCGTGTAGGTGCCGGTGCGGGTCGAAAAGGCGCCGGCCGAGACATAATAGGTGCCGCCGGTGGTCGGGGTGTAGGTCAGATGCGATTCCAGTGTGCCGCCGCTGTCGTCGTTCGAGGTGATCAGGCTGCCCGAGCTGTCGTAGAGCCGCAGATAGGGGTCCGACAGGGTGCCGCTGCCACTGGGGGCGCCGTCGAGGTCGATGTCATAGGTCTGACCGGCGGTCAGGGTGATGCGGACCCAGTCCTGATCGCCGCTGCTGCCGACGGTGCCGCGAAAACTGTCGCCGACGCTCATCGAATAGCCGGTGAGGGTACTGGCGGGGGCGTCGGTGGTTTCGGTGCGGATGGCTCCATCGGCGCCGTTCAGGCCGTCCAGCTGCTCGTAATCGCAGGTGTCACTGTAAGGGCGGAGGTCGGCACAGATCATACACATGGATAAAGGGTCTCTTGTTAGGGTCGTGGTCTTATCTGGTGGAATTATGGCAATGGTGGGGTCGCGGATTGGAGAATCTGGAGCGCAAACCTGTCATAAAAGCGCGCGTCCAGCGTGGTGTCGGTCACCCCAAAGTTCAGCATCGGGCCCTGTTCCGACCCGTCGGGGCCGCTCCAGCCCAGCCGGGCAGTCAGCCCGGTCTCGCTGCCTTTTGGGAAATGCAGGTGCAGGTTCAGAGCGGGGTCCGACCCGGTTTCGGGGTCCGTATTCACGACCGCAGGCGGGTATCCTTGCGCGGTCAAAACCCGTGCCAGCGCGGCGCAGACACCGTCGCTGTGGTGCTCTGGCACCCCGGCGGCGGCGGTACAGGTCAGGCTCACCTGCGTCTGGCCGGCGGTGCCGGAAATCGGGGTGCCGGTCATGGCGACCGCCAACAAGAAGGCATGCCGCGCCCGAAAGGCGACCGTGCGGTGGATATGTCTGGTGCGTCCAAAAATGCGCCTGCCTCTAATCTGCCGCAATGTGCCCGGTTTCTCCGGCTTTTTCCAGTATCTTATCGATTATCCGGCGTGTTCTCCGCCGGTTTGCCGACCTGGCCCTTTCCGGTCTGGACCGCAGGTCGCCGGATCGGGCCAAGGGCCGCCGAAAGTATAACCGATCCGTTGTGCGGTGAGAACCAGGCGCCGGATTTTCCTCGCCTCCGGTGACGCAGGGTCAGGTTTGGTGTTTTCCGGCCACGGCGTCGGCTGCCTGATAAAGCGGCAGCCGCAGGGGGCGCTTTATCGGGCATTGGCGGATTGCTGCACAGCGGCGTATTTCCGTTTGGCGGAAAACCCGATATGCGGTAAGCCTTTATGCGTGCCTTTTGGTCACCTGCCTGTTTTTGCCGCGTTGCTTTGTAAAGAGATATTCATTTGACCCGTACATTCAAGAGGGCGAATGCATCAAGGCGGCGCAAGGTCCGTTGTGGGCCGGCCGTGGGGGCGGCGAATAAAAAATGTTGAATTTGATCAACTCATTATCGCGGGTTCAGAAGGTCTATATCCTGCTGGCCGTCGATCTGACACTTATTCCCTTGGCGTTGCTGTTCACCTTCACGGTGCAGGCGCTGCCGACGACGGCGCTGGAAACGCTCTCCCTGACCCTGCCGATTCTGCCCTATCTGCTGCTGATCGCGGCAGGGCTGTCGATGTGGCTGGGCATCCCGCATATCCAGCTGAACGCCTATGAACGCAACGCCGTCGGGCTGACGGCGGTGTTCTCGCTGCTCTTGGCCGGTGCCTCGGCGGGGCTGGCGGGTTTTGCCGGGCTGGCGCTGCCGCTGGGTACTCACGTGATGTTCGGCATCAGCTATTTCCTGTTTTCCGTGGCCAGCCGCGCGGTGCTCTACCAGGTCGTAACCGCGATCTATCGCCGCGCCCAGCCGATGCGCCGGGTGCTGATCTATGGTGCCGGTACCACCGGCACCCAGCTGGCGCAGGCGCTGCGCGCCCACGACAGCATCGATCCGGTGGCCTTTGTCGACGACAACACATCGCTGCAGGGGATGATGCTGGCCGGGCTGCCGGTCTATCCACCCGCCCGCATCGCCGAGCTGGTGGAAAACCGCCGCATCGCACGGGTGCTGCTGGCGATGCCCTCGCTTTCCCAGCCGAAACAGGCGCAGATCGCCCGCCGGCTGCAGAAGATGCGGCTGGAGGTGCAGGCGCTGCCATCGTTCGCCCAGCTGATCGGCGAAGAGGCGCTGATCGACAAGCTGACCCCAGTGGCGCCGCAAAGCTTCCTGGGCCGCAAATCCACCGACGTCAGCCTCGGCGATGCCTGCGGCAGCTATGCCGACCGTACTGTGCTGGTGTCCGGCGCCGGTGGCTCGATCGGTTCGGAACTCTGCCGTCAGCTGCTGTCGTGCCGGCCGGCGCGGGTGGTGCTCTATGAACTCAGTGAACTGGCGCTTTATACCGTGCATCAGGAGCTGGAGCAGCTCACCGAGGGCACCGGTATCGAGGTCGTGCCGGTGCTGGGTTCGGTCACCGATCCGCGCCAGGTGCGCAAGGTGCTGGCCGACCACAAGGTGCAGGTGGTGCTGCATGCCGCCGCCTACAAGCACGTGCCGCTGGTCGAGGCCAACCCGCTGCCGGGGCTGGCCAACAACGTCTTTGGTACCCAGACGCTGGCGCGCGAGGCCGCCGAGGTCGGCGTCGAACGCTTCATCCTGGTCAGCTCGGACAAGGCGGTGCGGCCGACCAATGTGATGGGCGCCAGCAAACGGCTGGCCGAACTGGTGGTGCAGGATCTCGCCACCCGCCACACCGGGACCATCTTCACCATGGTCCGCTTCGGCAACGTGCTGGGGTCGTCCGGTTCCGTGGTGCCGCTGTTTCAGGAACAGATCAGCCGCGGCGGCCCGGTCACCGTCACCGACCCGCGCGTCAAACGCTTCTTCATGACCATCCGCGAGGCGGTGCAGCTGGTGCTCAAGGCCGGCTCGGCGGCCAAGGGCGGCGAGGTCTTCGTGCTGGATATGGGCAAGCCGATGCCGATCATGCAGCTGGCCCGGCAGGTGATCGAAAGCGCCGGATATACCGTGCGCGACGCGGCCACCCCGGACGGCGATATCGAGATCGAGATCATCGGCCTGCGGCCCGGCGAAAAGCTGGAGGAAGAGCTGACGCTGACCGACGACCTGATCGGCACCCGTTATCAGAAGATCTTTTGCGCCCGCGAGGGCGAGCTGTCTGAAATCGAGGTCGCGGCGCTGCTGCGCAGCCTGCGTCAGGCGCTGGCCGCCAGCGACGAAGAGGCCGCCCGCGAGGTGATCCGGCGGTGGGTCGAGGGCTATGCCGAAACCGTGGCGGGGCGCAGGACCTCCTGATCGCGGGACCGGGTGATGCGCAGGGTTGTTAGGGTATTGGGGTCCGGCCGGAGGCTGCCCGGAATCGGGCCAGAATCCGGGCAGCCTGTCACTTAATCGCCGCTTTTGATTGCCGACCCCGAGCCGGCGTCGATCCGGTCGTTGATCCACGGCACCGCTTTGTGATCTAAGGCGGGCAAGGGCAATTCAGGCAGGCAGAAGGCGCATATTGGTGTTGATCCCCTTTTACTCCGGATCCGGCGGTGTGCCGGCAGAGCGGTCGGTGGCGCGTGGGGGCCTGTGGGCCGCGGCGTTGCTGTGTCTCGCGCTTGTCGCCGCGTTCTTCGGGCCGGGGGCGGCCCGGGCGCAAACCGGCACACAAAGCGGCAGCGCGCTTGACGAGCCGGTTCAGGATGACGCCGGGAATCTGCCGGTTTCGCCGGATGAGCCGACCTTCAAACTGCCCTATACGCCCAGCCTGACCACCTATGGCTCGCCCGGCCTGATCGACATGCCGTCGGCCGAGATGCTGCCCGAAGGGCAGTACACCACGACGCTGAGCTATTTTGGCGGCCAGACCCGGTTCACGCTGACCTTTCAGCCGACGCCGTGGATGTCGGCCAGCTTTCGCTATACCGGCATCGACAACTGGAACCTGGGCGGTTTCTCGACCTACTACGACCGTGGTTTCGACCTGCGGTTCCGGCTGAAGAAGGAAACCCGGCTCTGGCCCGAGATCACCCTGGGCCTGCAGGATTTCGTCGGCACCGGGATCTATGCCGCGGAATATTTCGTGGCGACCAAGAATTTCCAGCTGCCCCCGGTGGGACGCAACACGCTGCCGGGGCGGCTGAAGGCGACGGCCGGTATCGGCTGGGGCCGGCTGGGCAGCTACAACCCGCTGGGCACCACCGGCTACC
This sequence comes from Paracoccaceae bacterium, assembly GCA_041594355.1. GTDB lineage: Bacteria > Pseudomonadota > Alphaproteobacteria > Rhodobacterales > Rhodobacteraceae > JAIUZI01. Next base: position 5,997 of record JBFHMM010000001.1, read on the forward strand.
GGCCCCCCTACAATCCCAACGCCACGGGGGGCGAACCGGCCTATGACCAGTGGTTCCGCGGCGATTTCGCGCTCTTTGGCGGGCTGGAGTACCAGCCCAACGACCGGCTGTCGCTAAAGCTGGAATATTCCTCGGACGATTACGTGTCCGAGACCCAGACCACCTCTGTCTTTGTCAAGAAGACACCCTTCAACTTCGGTGTCGAATACCAGTGGACCCCGCGCACCCGGATCGGGGCCTACTACATGTATGGCTCGGAACTGGGCATTTCGGCGCAGATCCAGCTGAACCCGAAATACCCGACCCGCCCGCTGACGCTGGCGCCGGCGCCGCGGGCCGTGGCCGCGCGCCCGTCGCGCAACAGCAATCCGGCGGTCTGGGACGAAAGCTGGGCCACCTCGCGCAGCTGGGCGTTGGGTCTGGCCGAGCGGCTGGCGCCGATCCTCGAAGAGGACGGGCTGATCCTGGAATCGCTCGACGTCACGGCCAATACGGCCGAATTGCGGTTCCGCAACCTGCAGTACCGGTCGTTTGCCAATGCGGTGGGCCGGGCGGCGCGGGCGCTGGCGCAGGTGATGCCGGCCTCGGTGGAGACCTTCCGGCTGGTGCCGGTGGAATCGAACATGGCGCTGTCGACGACGATCATCCGCCGCTCGGATCTCGAGGCGCTGGAATTCGATGGCCAGAGCACGCGGGCGCTGCTGGCGGTGACCGGCTTTGCCGATGCCGGCGCGCGGTCTGAGACGGCGGTGGTGGCGCCGGGGCTCTACCCCGATTTCGCCTGGGCGCTGACCCCCTACTTCGATCCGGCCTATTTCGATCCCTCGCAGCCAATCCGCATGGATGTTGGCGTCGATCTCGGCGCCACCTGGCGACCGGCGCCGGGCTGGGTGTTTGCGGGCAAGATCCGCCAGCGGATCGCCGGCAATGTCAAGGACGGCCGGTCGTCGAATTCGGTGCTGCCGCATGTGCGCACCGATCAGGTGAAATACGCCCAGTATGACACGACGCTGAACAACCTGTTCGGCGCCTACTACTGGAAGCCGCGCGAGGATCTCTATGCCCGGGTAACGGCCGGGTACCTTGAGGCCATGTACGGCGGGATTTCCACCGAGGTGTTGTGGAAACCGGTGGGCAGTCCGCTGGCGCTGGGGCTTGAGGCCAACTATGTCGTGCAGCGCGACTTTGACCAGCGCCTGGGCTTCCAGAGTTACAGTGTCTTCACCGGCCATGCCTCGGCCTATTACGATTTCGGCGCCGGTTTCCTCGCACGGGTCGACGCGGGCCGCTACCTGGCGGGCGATGTTGGCGCCACCTTCAGCCTGGACCGCTATTTCGACAACGGCTGGTCGGTGGGCGGCTTCTTTACCCTGACCAACGTGTCGTCGGCGGATTTCGGCGAAGGGTCGTTCGACAAGGGGATCCGCTTCTCGATGCCGCTGACCTGGTTCCTGGGCCAGCCCAGCCGCAAGTCCACCGGCACCACGATCCGCCCGGTGCAGCGCGACGGCGGCCAGATGGTGCATGTGCCGGGCCGGCTTTACGGCCAGGTCCGCGAAGCGCACAGCAAGGCGCTGAGCGATCAATGGGCGAGGGTCTGGGAATGACGCGGAAAGACGTGGTGGCGCACCCGATGACGCATTGGGCCAGAGCCTGCGCGGCCCTTCTGGCCAGCGCGCTTCTGGCGGGTTGTGGCGGCGGCAACCAGGTGGAGCCGCTGGAACTGCAGGTGATCAGGGCGGGGCAAGCGGCGATTGCCAAGCGCACCGCCGGCGCACCGCCGCCGCGCCCGGCGCTGACCCGCGCGGCGCTGAACACCGTCGAGGTTTCGGCGCTGGAGGTCACGCTGGAGCGTGAGGATGTGCTGGCTTACCTGCTGATTGACGATACGCGGCGCGATTCCACGCCGGGCAAGATCACCGTCTGGCGGTCCGAGGACAATCTGAACGTGGTCACCCGCAACGGCATCGTCATCGCCACTCGGGGCCTGGGCAATGACATCATATCCAGCAGCGTCCAGGTCAGCGGCGACAGCCCCGGCCCGGCGCGCAGCGGCGATCATGTGCAGATGGTCCGGGCGCTGGACAACAAGGCGGTACCGATCCCCCTGGCCTGCGATCTGGTCGATATGGGTGCTGAAACCATCGTGATCGTCGAACGCAAACACCCCACCCGGCACCTGCAGCAGCGTTGCGAAGGGGCCGGCGGCACGGTGGTTAACGACTATTGGGTTGATTCGGCACGCGGAATCGTCTGGCAGTCGCGGCAATGGGCCGGCCCCGGCATCGGCTATATGCGCCTGCGCCGCCTGACCACCGGGTAACGCCCGAAAATGGCCCGTATCGCATTTTGCACAGCGGTTCCGGGCCGGTGTCGATTGTGGTTCGCCCCTGTGTTGTACCTGTGTTGTACCGCTTCGGGGCTGAGGAATTGGGCAATTGCCCTCAGCGCAGCAAAAAAGTGCTGGTTCACCCGTCTTGCAACTGCAGCATACGTTGAAAAGAGCGCCGATCTGCGCTAGAACCTACCCAAGTTCAGCCAAAAGGGGTTTTGGATTATGAAAAAGATGTTTGCTATCGCCGCTGCTGGCTTGTTTGCCCTCAGCGGGACCGCCTTCGCCCAGACATTCGAGGACGCCAGCCCGGAAGCGCTGGCCGAGGCCGAGGAAAAAGGCGCCTGTGGCGTCGGCTATGACCCGGTCAAGGCCGAGTACCTGGCCGATGGTCGCCTGGCCGTTCTGTGCCCGGCCGGATCGGGTGCTGCGGCAGCCGCTGCCGGCGGTGCGATCGCGGCGCAGCCGGCGGTTTTGGCCGGAACCGCGCTGGGTGCCGGCGGTGCAGCCGCCCTGGCGGGTTTGGTCATCGTGGTTGCCCTGACCGGTGGCGACGACACCTCGACCACCACCACCACCACCACCACGGGCGGCGGCAACTAAAGCCGAAGGCTTAACCTCGCTTACGCGCAGATGATCCGCAAGCGGCTGGTGTGAAATTCAAGGCAGGTCCCTGACGGGGCCTGCCTTTTGCGTTGTCCCGATGTCTTTAGGGGGCTGTCCCCGGAGGCTCGGGCTCAGCTGACCGGGGAATAGAGATCGATACTTTCGAAGGCCGCCCGCATCAACTCGCGCCCGGTCTCGAAGGAGAAGCTCTGGCGGACATAGGTGCGGGCGTTGTCCGAGATCGCCTGCCACAGCGCATCGTCGCCCTGCAGACGGGTGATGGCATCTCGCCATTCGACGGGGGTGGTGGCGATCATGCAGTCGTGGCCATGGCGCAGCCCGACCCCTTCGGCGGCGGTGGGCGTCAGCACGCAGGGCACCCCATGGGCCAGCGCCGCCAGCACCTTGCCCTTGATCCCGGCCCCCGATAGCAGCGGCGCGACAAAGATCCGGTGCTTGTCATAGGCGTCGGAAATCTCGCGGATGTAGCCCTGCGGGTGAATGCGGGGGCTTTTGAGCGCGCGGATATCGTCGCCCATGCCTGACCCGTAGACAAAGAACTGCAGGTCCGGCTGCGAGGTTTCCAGCAGCGGCATCACCTGGCGGGCGAACCACAACACGCCCTCGGCGTTGGGCGCATGCAGGTAATTGCCCAGAAAGGACAGCCCGCTGCGGTTTTCCAGCCCGGGCGCGGTATCGGGCATATCCACCACCCAGGGGCATTTGGCCACCCGCACCTGGCCGTCGGTGTGCGACTGGATCACCGAATGTTCGACCTCGTTGTAGCTGAGCACGACGTCGGATTTGCGCATCACCTCCAGCTCCAGCGTGCGGGTCTCGCGCGCCGCCGCGATCTTGGCGGCGTCATTGGCCGCGATCCCGGCGCGCAGTTCGCGCAGGAAATGCAGGTCGGCGTTGTTGAACAGGATCCGGGTTCTTGGCGCCAGCTGGCGCAGCCGGTCGATGACGTCGCGGGCGACGTAGAACCGGGTGATATAGAAGGCGTCGAAATCGCTGACATGCCGGGATAGGTATTCATCCACCGACAGGAAGAACGGCGCGTGGATCATCTCGACCCCCATTTTCTCCAGCGCCTCGGTATAGCTGCCCATATGGGCCAGGTTGCGGGCCAGGAAGGTGACCTTGTAGCCCAGGCTCTGCACCAGCCGGATCTCCTGCACGGCGGCATGGCTGCCGGCGTCGCGGTCGGGCCGGGGTGTGGCATAGTCGATGAAAAGCACCCGTCCGACGATGCCGCGGTCCTTTTCCAGGTCCGGTTTCACCCCTTCGGCGCCAAACCGCGAATAGGCGGCGGCCCAGCGGCGCTTGAACTTGGGCCGGTTGATCTCCTGGTAGCGCTTGAAGCCTGCGGCGGTATCGGTGCCGCTGGTCAGGCCTTCGTAGTGGTAGACCACCGAGGAGGGGATGAACCAGGTGGTATAGCCGGCCTCGCGCACCTTGAAGGCCAGGTCGGTATCCTCGAAATACATCGGCTCCAGGTACTGTGACAGCCCGCCGACCTCTTCCCAGATGGCCCGGGTGGTCATCAGCGCCGCGCCACAGAGATAGTCGGTCTGCCGGGCATAGCAAAATCGCGGATCCCAGGGGTTTTCGCCGTGGCCGTAGTTCCACGGGTTGCCGGTGCTCCAGATGATGCCGCCCGCATCCTGCAGCCGGCCGTCGGGATAGAGCAGTTTCGAGCCCACCAGCCCGACCTTGTCAAAGCGCGCGAAGCCGTCGACCAGCGCATCCAGCCAGCCATTGGTGACCTCGACGTCATTGTTCAGCAGGGCGACATAGGTGCCGCGCGCCTTGGCGGCGCCGGCGTTGCAGGCACGGATGAACCGCTGCGCCTGGGTATTGCGGACCACGGTGATGCCCGACACGATCTCTTCGATCCGGGCGGTCTCGTCGGTAGAGCCGTCATCGACCAGGATCACCTCGAAGGTGACATGATTGTGGGCCAGCAGCAGGCTGGCCAGCGCCAGATAGGTAACCTCCACCTTGTTGTGGGCCGGGATCACCACCGAGACATCGGGGGCCTCGACCGGCGGAAAGGCCAGCGGAGCCAGCCGGACGTTGTCGTGACCGCCTTCGACCACCTCCAGCGCGCGGGCGACCTGGGCCTGCATCTCGGGACTGGCGCCGGCGGCCATATGGGCGCGCAGGGCGGCGTAGCGGTGCGCGGCCTGCGGCATCAGCGGCCCCGGAAACGGCGCCCGGCTTTCGTTCTGCAGCACGTCCAGCGGTGTCAGCATCCGCGGCATCAGCACATAGGTGCTGAGCAGCCGCTGGGTGCCGCTTTCGTCCAGCACCGCCAGATTGTGGTAATGGCCGGTTTGCATCTCGCGCGGCATCCGCACCCAGACCGGGTCCGGACCCAGCTGCTGACTGAACGCAAATTTGCCGTCCAGCATGATCCGGTACAGGCCGGGTCGCGTGGCTTTCATCTGCAGGCTGTGGCCGTGGTCTTCGGTGATGGTGACCGACAGGTCGGCACCATCCAGCAGCAGGTGTTCATCTTCGCCCAAGTACAGCATCAGCGGTTGCCCCGGCGCGGTCATCGCCGGCAGCTCCGCCTCCAGCCAGACCGCTCCCGGTCCGGGCTCCGCGCCTTTCAGCTGCAGCCCCTCGCCCGGTGACGGGCCGGGCCGGTCGGCGCGGCCGGCAAGGGTGTCGCTGCGGGGGGCCGGGCGGGCCACATGCGGATCGGCGGTAAAGAGAAAGGGCGACAGCTGGCTGTCACCGCCCTTGTAGCTGTCGAACTGCACGGTCATGTGCAGCTCCGTGACCTCTTCCATCGGCGGCAGCTGCTGCTCCACGGCCAGGTAATCGGCCTCGTCCTGGCCGCCGATGCGGGTGTCATCGAACAGCAGCGTATAGGTGCCGGCCAGCCGGTCGCCCTTTGTCTTGTCACCGGCCGTCCGCAGCCGCCGGATCTCGAGCCGTCCGGCGGCACGATGCGAGGCCAGCCAGGCGCGGAAACTCAGCGGCGGATCCTGCGGGTTCTGCGCCGGCAGCGGGATCGGCGCAGCCAGCGCCACCCGGCAGGGGGCGGCGGGATCGAGGAATTTTATCTGCACGGTCTTGCGCCCCGGCAGCCCCCATTGCGGGATCCCGTTGACCGACACCTCGCAGGGCAGCGGCTCTGCCCCCTCGGGCCGCGGTGCCAGCAGCGGGGCGGCGAATGCGGGGCGGAATTCGCCCTGCGCCTGCGGTTCGGCCGGGCCGGTAGGCTGCATCCGCACCAAGGCGCCGCCAATTCCCAGCGCTGGTCCCCGCTCTGCCAGCTCCGGAGCCATTTGCGCCTGTACACGGCCATCTGCGATCACGATCCGGGCAACGCCCTGGGGCAGCGAAACGGTGGGGTGGTCGGGCTTCATCGGGTCTCTTTCACTGACATTCGGGGTGAATCCGGCAACGGATTTCACCTGCGTCTTTGAACATGTTTTGGCGTTGCGCGAAAGCCAATGGCACAGGCACCGTCCAGAAAACGCCGATCATGTCGCATCCTTGCGCTCTTTGCCTGGATTTCCCAGCGCCCAGCCCGCAAAAGCGGCCCGGGGACGCCCCTGCCCTGCCCTGTCCTGTCCCCGCTGCACCCATGGCTGCCCCATTTCAGGGCAGCGACACGGGCAGTAACACCGGCGGTGGCGGGATTTCTTGCCGCAACCCATTCCCACGCCGTCGACAATATGCTGTAAGGAAGCGGAAATTCCGGGCCGGCACGGGCTGTGCGCGGGTCCGGAACGATTGCAGATCTGGTTTTTAGAAAGATCTTGAAGAAGGTGATATTGATATGGCCGTTGTCTATCCGGTGATTTTGTGTGGTGGCGTCGGGACCCGGCTCTGGCCGTTGTCGCGCAAAAGCTATCCCAAGCAGTTCGTGCCGCTGATTGGTGACAAGACCCTGTTCCAGGCCTGCGCCGAACGGATGACCGGGGCCGGCGACGGGTTTGAATTTGCCGCCCCCGCGATCCTGACCAATTCGGACTTCCGCTTTATCGTCGCCGAACAGCTGCAGGAGGCGGGTATCGACCCCGGCCCGGTGATGATCGAACCGCAGGGCCGCAACACCGCCCCCGCGGTATTGGCCGCAGCCCTGCATCTGGCCGCGCAGGATCCCGATGCGGTCTTGCTGGTGGCGCCCTCGGACCACGTGGTGCCCAACGCCGAGGCGTTCCGCGCGGCGGTGGCCGAGGCGGTGCGGACGGCGCAGGACCGGAGCGACCTGGTCACCTTTGGCATCACCCCCGACCATCCGGAAACCGGCTATGGCTATCTGCAACTGTCGGTGCGGCCCGACGGGTCCGGCTCTGCCGTACCGCTGACCCGCTTTGTCGAGAAGCCCGACCTTGAAACCGCCCAGGCGATGTTGGCCGATGGCAGCTACCTGTGGAATTCGGGGATTTTCCTGTTCACCGCGCGCGACATCGTCGCGGCCTTTGAGAAATTCGCCCCCGAGCTGATCGCGCCGGTCAGGGAGGCGGTGGAGCAGGCCGAGACCGACCTGGGCTTTCTGCGGCTCGAGCCCGAGGCCTGGGGCCGCGCCGACGACATCTCGATCGACTATGCGGTGATGGAACGTGCCGACAACCTGTCGGTGGTGCCCTATTCCGACGGCTGGTCGGACCTGGGCAGCTGGACGGCGGTGCATGAACTCAGCGGCCCCGACGGCGATGGCGTCGCCATGTCCGGCCCGGTCACCGCGATCGACTGCCGCAACGTGCTGCTGCGCTCGGAATCGCCGGATCAGGAACTGGTCGGCATGGGCGTCGAGGACCTGATCGTGGTGGCGATGTCCGACGCGGTTCTGGTCGCCGACATGAGCCGGGCGCAGGACGTGAAAAAGGCGGTCACCGCGCTGAAGGCGAAATCGGCCAAGCAGGCCGAGGCGCTGCCGGTCGATTACCGCCCCTGGGGCCATTTCGAAACGCTGATCCTGGGCGAGCGGTTCCAGGTCAAGCGTATCGTGGTCAAGCCTGGCGCCTCGCTGAGCCTGCAAAGCCACCACCACCGGTCGGAACACTGGATCGTGGTCGAGGGCACCGCCAAGGTCACCGTCGGCGACGAGGTCAGCCTGATGACCGAGAACCAGTCGGTCTATATCCCGCTGGGGTCGGTGCACCGGCTGGAGAATCCCGGCAAGATCGAAATGGTGCTGATCGAGGTGCAGACCGGCAGCTATCTGGGCGAAGACGATATCACCCGCTACGAGGATATCTATGCACGCGGCCAGAAAGACTAGGCCGACGGCCCGCGCCAGTGTCCTGTGCCCCGGCGCAAAACCCGGATGCGCAGTCACCATCGCCGCGACCTCGTCCAGCGCGGAACCGTCGTTCAGCTGCCACAGGCGCAGGCCACTGGTGCGGGCCTCCCTGGCGTATGGCGGTCCCGGTCCGGCGGCGGCCCTGGCGGCATACGAGCGGCACCATCCCGCGGCGGCTGATCTGCCCCAGTTACGGGCGGAAGTGGCACGGGCGCGGGGCGCTCCTGTGGCACCCGAAGCGATACCGGAGCCGACCGCCGCCATGGACACCAAGGCCTTGTTGCAGATGGCCCGGCAGGCGGTTGCTGCAAACCGTACCGATCTTTCCGAGACCCTGCTGCGCAGCTTCTCGGGATGCCCGAAAGCGACCAGAAACGGTTTGCTCTCGGGCTGGTGCAGGCGCATCTGCAGCAGGGTAACGCCACCGTGGCGAATTTTCGCGCCGCGCTGGACCTGAACCCGGTGATGGAGGCCGCGCACCTGCGGCTAATCGAAACGCTGAAGGCCCAGGGGGCGGGCAAGGAGGCGTTGCGCGCGGCGGACGCCGGTCTGCAGGCACTTCCGAAGAGCTGGTTGTTGCGCCACAAGCGGCTGGCGGTGCTGTCCGAACTGGACCCGATCCTGCCGTCGCCGGAGGAGTTCGAGGCGCTGGTTTCGGATGCGCCGGAGCGGGTTGGCGGCCACCGTCTGAGGTTGAACTGGCTGAAACGGACAGGGCGCTACGCCGAGGCGGCTGCTGCGGTTGCCGATTTCGCGCGGTACTGCCCGGACGATTTCAATGCGCCGGCCGAACGGGCGTACCTGGAACTGGAGAGTGGTCAGCCGGGGCAGGCCCTGCGTCTGTTCCGCGAAGCGGGCGCGCCGGAAAGTGACGATGTGGCGCAACGGATTCTGGAAACGGCACCGTGTGCGGAGGTTGCGCAGGTGCGCGTGGCGCTGGTGCAGCTGCTTGGGCAAACCGGGCAGATGGCGGCGGCGCGGAACTGTGACGCCCCGTCTCGGTGCTGGACCGGTCTCGGCACCATCTGGCCATCGCCCTGCTGGCGCGGGAGGACTTTGATCTGGAGGCGGCCGAGGCGGGCTGCACCGCCGCACTGGCCGAGGATCCGGGGCTGGAGGCTGCTTATACGCAGCGCGCCTATACCGGCTGATTGGCCTGCGATCCGGCGGGCGCCATGCAGGACCGTCAGGCCGCGTTCCGGCTGCGGCATGCGCCGCTGCGGCGCTGGTCCGACATCATCGGGCACCTGTGCAACGAAATGCTGCTGCAGCCGGAGGTGGTCAGTGTCGCAGCCGCTGCGGATGGGCTGGATGGCCTGGCCGCATTGGTGCGCGCCCACGGGGATCTGACTTGTGTCAGCATGGCGCTGCTGATCGCGCTGCGCAGGTCCGGACGCCGGGGCCTGCCCGCGGAACTGTCGTCGGAGGCTCGGACCGATCATGTCCCCGCGCGGATATTCCAGTATTGGGAGAGCGAGATCAGCCCGGACTTGCGGGGGGCGATGGAGGATCTGCAGGCGCGCAACCCTTGGGCGGTCTACCGCCGGTTCGACCGGGCCTCTGCGGGTGAATACCTGGCCGGGATGGGGCGCCCCGAAGTCGCGCGCGCCTTCCGCCTGTGCCGGCACGCGGCGCAACGCGCGGATCTGTTCCGGCTGGCGGTGATGTGGGCCGAAGGCGGCATCTACCTGGATGCGGACAATCGCTGCGGCGGCAACCTTGCCGGCCTGCTGCCGCCGGGGGCGCGGTTGGTGCTCTACCAGGAACACCTGGGCAGCATCGCCAATAATTTCATCGCGGCCGCGCCGGGATGCGGGCTGCTGGAGCGGACGATGCAGCAGATCGCGGAGGCCCTGATCGCGGGAGCGGGCGAGTATATCTGGCTGTTGTCGGGACCCGGTGCGCTGACCCGTGCCCTGGCACGACGGATTGCGGAGACACCCGATATCGCTCTGCCGCAAGACTGCCACGTGCTGCTCCACTCCACCCTGCTGGGCCGTGTGGCCCCACAATGCCCTTTTGCCTACAAGATCGGCCCGGGCAGCTGGGCGCGTGGGTGATGGTCCGCGGTAGGATCTCCGGTTGTATGCGACAATACGTCTGCCCAAGAAATTCTCACCCCAGTGGGGCAATATGTCTGGCCGGCAGGACTTTCCGATCATTTGGGTTGCAGGGCAATCTGCTCTATGGCAGAGCATCCGAGGGTGGCCAGAACATCGAATGATGGAGCGCCGCAGGCACCCAGGTTCGCCGCCCGAGACCTGCGTCTTTTGACGAAAGCAAGCATAGGATTAAAACCATGAGCGACGATCTCGTATACGCCATTTTCAAGGAAATTGCCGTTTTGGAAGGCAAACGCACCCCGGACGGTGAGTGGACGATTGAAGATGCAAACGAGGTGACGCGGTTGCTGACCCGCGCCTTTGCAGCAGTGCGACGGGCATCGACCCCCAGGGATGCCGACGCATAAGTCTCGTTCATCCAGATAGCCGAGCCTGGCAGTGTTTTTACATGCCAGGCTCTTTTGCCGTTCAATAACAGGCGCCGGTGGATGCGATGTTGGTCAGTCATCAATACAAGTTCATTTTTTTGAAACCGGGTAAAACCGCGGGAACTTCGGTCGAAGTTTTCCTGGAGCCATTGTGTGCGGCGCCGGGGCACGTGTCGGCGCATGTCACGCCAACCATGGAAAGCCGCTTCGGTATTATTGGTGAGCGCGCGTCGGATCCGGATAGGAGCGGATTCTATAATCACATCCTGCCCTTCGAGTTGAAGCCCAAACTGGGAGACGAGGTTTGGAACAGCTATACGAAAGTTGCTACGGTCCGAAACCCATTTGACCGGGTCGTCTCGGCCTTTCACCACTTCAAGCTGGCGCTGGAAAAAAACGGAGCCCTGAGCCGAGACGAGGTCATCCGGAAATTCCGGGAGTGGATCGCGGAGTACAACATCAAGTCTCTCCAGATATCGTCTTATGCGCAAATCGACGGGGAGCCATGTTTGGACTTCTTGATCAGATACGAAACCCTTGAGGACGACGTCCGCAGCCTTCTTAAGCGCCTCGGTGTCCTGCGTTCGTCTTTGGGGGATGTGCCCCGGCTCAAGACGGAATTTCGCAAGGGTGGCATTCCGCTGACCGACTACTTCGATGAAGAGACCAGGCAACGTGTTGTGGATAGCATGGTCAAGGACTTCGAACTTCTGGGTTACAGTGACCAGGTCGAAGATGCTGAGGCGGCCCGCTGCCGCCCTCAGGTGCCCAGTAGAACGGATCTGGAACTGTCGGTGTTTACCGAATTGGCCGTTGCGACGGGGAGCAGAACGGTTGGCGGGGTTTGGACATCTGAAGATCTTGGGGCGCTCCAGACCTTGCTTACAAGATCATTCCGGATGGTGAGGCGGGAGAAGGACAGAAACTTCTGACCAAGTTCACATCCGGCGGCAACCTGATTGAATGGTCCGGATGTTCAGCAACATTTTGAGAGGTCAACATGACAGTTGTTATTGCCCACGGTCAACCGAAGTCCGGCAGTACGTTTCTTTACATGACGGCGATGGAAATTGCGCAGAACGTGAACAGCGAGGAATTCTATACCTACAAGAACCGTGTGCTTGGTGAAGATTTTCCGACATTCGTAGATGAAATTACGGCGGATTTCGTGCTGGATCTGGATAACAGAATCCCGAGGCACCAGATGTTCATCATCAAGACCCATGGCGAGCTGAGCGAGGATCTTGCCGCGATCATCGCCCGGGGCCAGGTCAAGGCTTTCACCTCGTTTCGGGATCTGAGGGATACGGCGCTGTCGACCCTGGACGTCGCGGTCAAAGACCGAGAAATCGGCGATGCGAGATACTTCGCGAAATACAACGAGATCGAGCAATTGCGAAACGCGATCCCCTGGCAGTGGAACGCCGTGTCGCCCTGGGTCCGGTGCCCGGGCGTGTTTGCAAACCCCTACTACATGACGGCGCTGTCCCAATCGACTTGTGTCGGGCTTTTGGCGCGTTACCTTGGCGCGGGTTACATGTCCAATACGCTTGCCGCTGAAATGGACGCGAAGCGTACCAGCCTGCCTGAGTACAACAAGGGTGTGTTGGACCGGTTTGTCAGCGAGTTGAGCCCCAACGCGATTCAATTCGCCAACGAAACCTGGGCTGCTGAAATTGCAGAATACAATGCTCTTCTCGAAACCAAGATGGCGGAACTGGGTCATGCCATGGCCTGCCATTATTACATGCGTATGCGCGATGCAAAGATTACCGAACGCCTTGCCGAGGCTGCCTAGTTTCGCGGCAAGATGACGGGTGACGCGTAAGTTTGGAAGGCTGAAGGCAAGGCCGTCTGCCCCGTGCATCCGATGTGATGCTAGATTGTGTGAGGTGCCTTTGCTCTTGGAGTTGCCGAAATGTTTTTGGATTTGAAGCTAGGCGAACAGTTCGAAAATCTAGACATACCAGATTCCGTACGGGATCTCGCGGCGAGCGGTGAACCGTTCAGGACGCGCTTTGCAAAGATCGGGGACCTGTCCCTGTCGGTAGGGGAGCAGGAAAAGATCCGCAAGACTGCCGTCCAATTGACCGATCAGGCGAACTTGAGGCTTGCCGTCGTGCTGTGGGGCATGCTGCATCACCTGACGCCGACGAATGTCAATTATCTGCGCCGCATTGTGCAATGCATCGTGGGGGTCTCCAATCCCGGTGTCTTCGCCGACTGCCTGTCCGACGGATGTCTGACCGAGGAGATTTGGAAGGACTGCGGCAACAGCCTGAACCATGCGATTCGGGTCAGCCTGGAGACGGAGGCGGACGACCGGCACGCGCTGCTCAAGACCCTGCTGCTGAGCAAGGCCGACAACACGCAGATCGCGCTCAACATGCTCAAACCTCTGCCGTCCAGGATGGTCGATGACTTCATGGAGGTCTGCCTGCGGGACGAGACCGTGCTGGAGGACCGGAAACAGATCCGGATCCTGTGCCGGCTAACCGAGCGGGCGGGCCATCCGAAGGCGGCGGCCCGCGCTTTCCCGCTCACCATCGGCGACAAGCAGAAGATGACGTTTCACCAGGCGCTGCTTGGCGGGCGGATCGCCGCGCAGACCGGCGACATCGAGAAGCTGGAGCATTTCAAGGTTCTTTGCCGCGCCGCTGCCCGGGAGACCCCGGACCAAGCCCGCGAGTCGGCGATCTATCACCTGCTGTTCTTCGATTCGAGCGATGACAAGGCCATCGATACTGCGGTCGAGGTGATCAGCGACACGCTGGATCGCAAGGATCTGAACATGTCGCTGTTCTGGATTTACCTGGAAACCATCCTGAAGAAGAAAAAGGGTGGCGTATTGCTGGACAGGATCGCGCTGCGGGTGAGCGATGCGGCCATGGCCGAAAAGATCGCCATCCTTGCGGATGTCGTCAACGGCAAGGCGACGACGGAACGGGTTCTGAAAAGTTGCGTGGACGGGTTGTGGGATGATCCCAACACCGCCGGCCGGCTGATCTCGCGGATGGTCGGGCAGATCGACAACGAGGCAGAGTTGATCAGGGCGCTGGATATCCTGGGCAGCCTGGATCCCACGTCGATGAAGATTCTCCGTTCCCATAGCCAGCAGTGGCGCGAAGGCGGCAAATACGAGCTGGCTGCGCATGGCTGGCGCGCGCTGGTGCGGGTCAATCCGCGCGACGACTGGGGCCGGGTCAACGCGATCTACTGTTTCCAGGTGCAGGGCGCGCTGGAGGCCGCGCGGGCGCTGACCGATGACTGGAACCTGGAGGCCTGCAGCGAGATCGTTCTGATTCACGCGGCGGCGTCGTTTGCCCGGGTAGGGCTTTCGGAGAAGGCGCGGGAGCTGTTCCTGCAGGCCGACGCGGCCTTGCGCGACGGGGTCGACTCGCTTCCCGAGGTGCACCGCCAGGCCCTTGCGCGGGGGCTGATCCTCTATGGTGAACTGGAGCGCGCCACGGCCTATGTTCCACCGCGTAAAAATCGGGGTGCACACCGCCCGGATCCCTCGCCGATCGTTCTGCTGGACCCCGGGCACACCGACAGCTCGGGTCACCACGCCAATTACAACATCTTCTTTTCCGATTTCGTGCTGGAACATGACGGCGTGCGGCCGGAGATCCTGATCGGGCAGAAAACCCCGGGCACGGCGCTGGAAGGGCACGACGTGTTCCCTGCGGTGGTCTTCGAGCCCTATGTCTACAATGACTACAGTCTGGGCGCCGCCGAAATCGCCGGATTGAACGCGTCCTTCCGGCAGGAACTGACCACGCTGTTCCAGGATCATGTGCCGGACACGCTGATCATGCATTCGATGCGGGCGATCATGCTCAGGGGTTTCGTGCAATGGCTCGAAGATCTAGGCGACCGGCGTCCGCGCAGGCTGGCAATCGGCCTGATCGAGGCGGATCACCTGGCCGATGCGGAGTTGTCCGAAGTCTATTCCCAAGCTCTCAGCGACCCGCTGTCCAACCTCGGGCAGATGCATGTTGAGACGTTGATCCTGTTTGCCGAAACCACCTTTGCGGTGGATTGGCTGCAACAGCACGCGCCCGGGATCACGGTACACAAGTTCCCCTATCTGGCGGCGGGCCGCGCGGCGCAGGCGGCCACCGGGTTCGATACGCTGCGTGCCGCGACCCCGGTCTTTGGCATCCTGGGGGCCACCCGCAAGGAGCGCGGGTTCAACCCGATCTTCCAGGCGATCCTGCAGGAAGGCGCCGCCGCGCCGCATTGGCATTTCCAGGTCGACGACCGGGCGGTGGGGCGGTTCGGCGACGATACCGCCGACCTGCTCGGGCAGATCGAGACCCGGATCGAGGCCGGGGAGCTTGACCAGGTCGACATCCTCAAGGGCTTCCTGTCGGACGAGGAATATTACGGCGCCTTCGGGCGGCTGAACTGCCTGGTGTTGCCCTATTCGGGGCGCTATGCGGTGTCTGGATCCGGGGTGCTTTACGAGGCGGTCTACAGCCGCAAGTATCTGATCATTTCCGAAGGTTCGACGCTGGCGATCGAACTGGCGGAAATCGGCTATCCACACCGCACTGTCGACGTCGACGATCCCGAGACGATCCGGCGGGCGGTGGCAGAGACCGCGGCGGCCTGGCCTGCCATCGTGGATGAGCTGGAGACCTATTTCGCGGGCGCGCCGAAACTGCCGCTGGAAGGGTTCCGCGGGCTTTATACCGGTGCCGGGTAAGGGCACTCCCGGGGTGCAAGAGCGGAGCCGGGTGCTACCGGGTTGGCTTGACCCGGGGATCGTCGAGATATTTCAGCGGCATGAAGAAGATATCGCACTGCAGCAGCCCCGTCCCGGGATCTTCGGGATTGACCAGAACGTCTGCTGTCGGCCGTCCGAAGGCCAACCCGGAAATCGAGTGCACGAAGAAGCCGTGCGCGTGCATGAAGCTGGCCAGATCCAGGAACTTGCGGCGGTTCATCTCGAGCACCACCACATCGCAGGATTTCAGGGTCTCGACCGCGCCTTCCAGCACCAGTGACTCGGCTCCATCGACGTCGACTTTCAGGAAGAAGGGTCCCTTCAGTCCGCGTTCGGCAAGGAAGGTATCCAGCTTTATTGTTTTGACGACAGATACCGAGCCAGGCGATTTCGCGGAGTCGGAGATCATTCGCCCGTGTGACGGCAACTCTATGTCGGTTGTCTTGTGTTCGGCAACGAATTCGGTTTCCCCGTCTTCATTGCTGCAGGCACATTCGACAAGTTCATAGTCAAGTTCGGCATAGTTGTTGCGGATTGTCTCGTACCATTCGGACATCGGTTCGAACAGGAACTGCCTGGACTTTGGAAACTGGCTTTTCAGAAAAGGCGTTTCTGCACGAATGCCCACATCCAGGATGGTGTTGAATGTCAGCCCCGCCTGTCTGAGCTGCCAGACAACCTGGCCGGGGTTTGTGCTTTTTGAAATCCTTGACATGAAATCCACTCCTCAAATGATTTTGCCACGACCCGGTCAATATTGTGTGGTCGGTGTTACCCTACCACGAAAGAGGCGTGACCTCGCCATCGCCAAGGGGTGTCGGCGGTTCATCGCGTGTTCCGTGAAGGCGGATGGTTGTTTTTGCGGCATCCCGAAAATTTCCCCGAACGGGTGACAACAAGTCCCTTGCCACCTTTTGTCCTGTCGGCATACACCAGGTTCCGGATAGATGACGCGCACCGGTCAACGCCCTCATTGTGGGCAGACCGCCGGGGCATCAGACCAAGATGTGTGGGAAAGGGCTGAAAGTCGTTTCCTGCAATTTGTATAATTTAGGGTGCCTGGCACTCGTTAGACGGAAGAACTCATGAAAAAAGCACTTATTTCCGGCGTCACTGGTCAAGACGGCGCTTATCTTGCCGAATTGCTGCTGGCCAAGGGATACGAAGTTCATGGCATCAAGCGCCGGTCCTCATCGTTCAACTCGGCCCGGATCGACCACCTGTACCAGGACCCGCATGAGACCGGCACGGTGTTCAAGCTGCACTACGGCGATTTGACGGACTCCACCAACCTGATCCGCCTGATCCAGGAAGTGCAGCCCGACGAGATTTACAACCTGGCCGCCCAGTCCCACGTGCAGGTCAGCTTCGAGACCCCCGAATACACCGCCAACGCCGATGGTATCGGTACCCTGCGGATGCTGGAGGCGATCCGCATCCTGGGCATGGAGAAGACCACCCGGTTCTACCAGGCCTCGACCTCGGAGCTCTATGGTCTGGTGCAGGCGGTGCCGCAGTCGGAGACCACGCCCTTCTACCCGCGCTCGCCCTATGCGGCGGCGAAGCTCTATGCCTACTGGATCACGGTGAACTACCGCGAGGCCTATGGCATGCATGCCTCTAACGGCATCCTGTTCAACCACGAAAGCCCGCTGCGCGGCGAGACCTTCGTGACCCGCAAGATCACCCGCGCGGTGGCGGCGATTTCGCTGGGCCTGCAGGACCGGATCTACCTCGGCAACCTCGACGCACAGCGCGACTGGGGCCACGCCCGCGACTATGTCGAGGGCATGTGGCGCATCCTGCAGCAGGACGAGGCGGACGATTACGTGCTGGCGACCGGCGAAACCCATACCGTGCGTAGTTTTGTCGAGGCCGCCTTTGCCGAGGTCGATATCAAGGTCGAATGGAAGGGCGAAGGCGTCGACGAGATCGGCTACGAGGCGGGTACCGACCGGGTGCTGGTGTCGATCGATCCGCGCTACTTCCGCCCCACCGAGGTGGACCTGCTGATCGGCGATCCGACCAAGGCGAAGGAAAAGCTCGGCTGGACCCATACCGCCAGCCTGGCCGAGATGGTGGCCGAGATGGTTCGCTCCGACATCGACGTCGTGCAGCGTGAAAAGGATCGCAAAGACCGGCATGGCTGAGCAGGGCGTTTCAGGCGCGGCGGCGCACGGGGCGGAAGATCTACAGACGATCCGGACCGTGCACCATTTTGCCGCGTCTGGCGGGACCATCATGTCCCGGGCCCTGGCCGCGCAGCCCGATACCGTGCTGCTGAGCGAGATCACTCCGGTGGTGGGTGCTTATGGCTTCAACCGTTTCGATCCCGTGCAGCAGTTCCTTGCGGGGCCGCTGCGCGACGATCCGGAACGGTTTCTGGACCCCGACAGAACGCCCTATGACCTGAGCCTCGAGGTCTTTGCCGACCGCCTGCACTGGCTTTTGGCGCAGACCTCGGAGGCCGGTTGCCGGCTGGTGTTGCGCGATCATGCCCACAGCGACTTTATCGCGCTGAACCGCGGTCGCAGCGGGTTGCGCGATGTGATCCGGCGGGCCCAGATCCCGGTGCGCTCGATCGTGACGCTGCGCCATCCGATGGACAGCTACTATCCTGCCAAAAAACGGGGTTGGACCAAGATGCTGAGCGGGGGGTTCGACGAATACTGCCAGCGTCTGACCGGCATGCTGGAGATTTTCGACGCGCCGGTATTCCTATACGAGGATTTCTGCCTGCGGCCGCGCGAGGTGACCGAACAGATGTGCGCGGCACTGAACCTGCCGTTTGATCCCGGTTTCCAGGCCCGGCTGAAAGATATCGGTCTGACCGGGAACTCTGGGCGCAAGGCGGACGAGATTGCGCCGCGCCCGCGGCTGCACATTCCCAGAGGATTGATCAAGGAAGCCAGGGAAAGCGAATCCTACCAGGCGCTGGAAGCCCGTTTCTGGCCCGGCGATACACTTCTAGAACAAAAAAAATGACGATGCAGGCCCGCCCGGCCGGAGCGGGAACAGACCGGGTGCCTGCAAAATGGAGAAAACGACATGACATACGATCTGAATGGAAAGCGCGTCTGGGTGGCCGGTCACCGCGGCATGGTGGGCGGCGCGGTGGTGCGACGGCTGGGTGATGAACCCTGCGAGGTGATCACCGCCGGGCGCGACGTGGTCGACCTGGTCAGCCAGCAGGCGGTGGCCGACTGGATGGCGGCGGAAAAACCCGATGCGGTGGTGCTGTGCGCGGCGCGGGTCGGCGGCATCCATGCCAACAACTCCTACCCGGTGGATTTCCTCTATGACAACCTGATGATCGAGGCCAATATCATCCATGCCGCCCATGCGGTCGGCGTGGAAAAGCTGTTGTTCCTTGGATCCTCCTGCATCTACCCGAAATTCGCCGAACAGCCGATCACCGAGGATGCGCTGCTGACCGGGGCGCTGGAGCCCACCAACGAATGGTATGCGATCGCCAAGATCGCCGGTATCAAGCTGTGCCAGGCCTATCGCAAGCAATACGGTGCCGATTTCATCTCGGCCCAGCCCACTAACCTCTATGGGCCGGGCGACAATTACGATCTGCAGTCCAGCCACGTGCTGCCGGCGCTTTTGCGCAAGTTCCACGAGGCGAAGGAAGCCGGCGCACCCTCGGTCGAGCTTTGGGGATCGGGTACGCCGCTCAGGGAATTCCTGCACGTGGACGATCTGGCCGATGCGCTGGTCTTTCTGTTAAAGGAATATTCGGACGAGATTCCGCTGAACGTCGGTTCCGGGGTCGAGGTCACCATCCGCGAACTGGCCGAAACCATCGCCGAGGTGGTCGGCTACGAGGCCGAGTTGACCTTTGACGCGACCAAGCCCGACGGCACCCCACGCAAGCTGATGGACAGCGGCCGTTTGCACGCCCTGGGCTGGAACAACGCGCGCTCTCTCAAGGAGGGCGTGGCACATGCCTATGCAGCCTATCTGGAAACGCTGCAGGGCTGAGCCCGAACCGCGTGGATCGGCGGCGCCCGGGCGGGGCGGTTGTCAGTCTCGCGCCGGACGACCGAAATTGGCACGGATAGTGGTGCACCATTTTAAGGACGCGGCAGCCATGGACACCCTCATCTTATTTCCGGCCGAGGACGCCTTTGCGCTGACCGCCGTTGATCTTTTGGCGGCGCTGCCCGGCCAACCGGTGACGCTGGCCGCGGTGCAGACCCCGGCCAAACAGCTGGCGGGAGGGCTGGCAGAGCGGGTCGAGCGGGTATTCACCCTGCCCGATTGGCCGTTCGGCCCGCAGAAGGGAATTCAGCCGCCCGACCCCGGCAGCCCCGACCATGCCCGGATCGCCCGGTTCCTGCGCCAGGGTTTTGACCGGGTGCTGGTGTTCGACTGGTCGCTGGCGCCGCTGGCGGCGCTGATGCCGCCGGGGATGGGCCGGTTCCTGGTTCTCGACGACTGGACCCAGCAGGAGGAGCTGGTGCTGTCGCCGGATCTGAAGACGAACCGGACCGGACCGCGGCTGCACGAGGCCGAGGAGATCGTTGCCGATTTCGACGCCATCCTGTGTACCGAACAGGCGGTGTTCTCGATGATCGGGACGCTGTTTCCGGACAAGGCGCTGGCGGCGCCGGTGCCGATCCCGGGTTATCCGGCGGATCTGGGCGAGCAGTGGCCGCTGCGTTTTCGCGCGCCCAACAGCCGCTACGACCCCTATACCCAGGACGGGCTCAACGCTTTTCTGCGGCGCCAAGGTGCGCGGCAGCATCGCGGTCAGCCCTTCGTGTCGCTGGAACTGCCGCCGGATTATGCCTTTGTCAGGGACAATGCCGCCCCGACGCCCGAGCCGGTCCTCGTCGATGTCAGCGGCCCGCAGGCCCCCCTGCTGGAGGTCTCGGTGCAGCTGCACAGGCCGGAACTGCGCACCCGCAACGCGATGCGGGGCGGCAACCTGATGTTCCTGCTTGAGGCGCGCGCGTCCGGCAGCCCCGAAGACGACTATGTGATCGCTCCGGGCGGCGCGCGGGCCGCGCTGCTTGAACTGCTCTCGGACCAGACGGCCTGGCGGGCATTCTGGTCGCAAGGGGTGCGTCAGTTCAGGGAGATTCAGGACCACAACCAGCAGGTCTGGGTCAGGTTCATCGAGGGTCGGGAAACCGCGGGCGGTAGTTTTCTATATGGCACGCTGGGGGTGAAACAGGGCATCGAATCCGGCGCCGCACCGGGTGGCGGCGATCTGGCGATCGTGCGCGCCCATGCGGCGGCGCCGCTGGATCCGGGCCCCGGGCTGGCGCTGGTCCAGACCCTGTTGCTGCAGGGACTACCGGAAAGGGCGCTGGCCTATCTGGGCGTGCTGATGCGGGCGGGCGCCATCGCCGGCCAGCCGGTTCGGGCGTCCCGGGCGCTGCTGGACCTGATGCAGCGGCAATCGGTTTTCGACCAGCCGCGCAGCCGGGCCGTGACGGACAAGCTGCACCGTGATCTGCAGGAGGCTGGCACGGACGAGAGTGGCGGGCTCTACCTCACCTTCCAGCTGCCCGAAGCCGTTGCCGCGCCGCCGGCTGCCGGTGGCCGGGGGGCGCCGGTTTTCGAATTGGGGCTGCACCGTGACGATCAGGGCGCGCGGCGCTTCTCGGGGACCTTCTCAATGGTCTACGCGCGTCAGACTTTCGCCGGCGACCCCGCGCTGGTGGCGATGATCTCGGGCCGGCTGGACGACCCCGACACCGAACTGGCAGCGGCGCAGATCGAAATCGACGGTCAGCCCGTCACCGGGGAAATCACCCAGCGTATGGACGGCAGTTTTTTCCTGCCGGTCCCGGTGACCTTGCAGGGGGAAAGCGCCGGGCGCGACCTGTTTTCGGTTTCGGTCTCGCTTTCGGCTCTGCGCGGCGCTGCGGTGGCCGGCCGGATCGATCAGATCGACGTGATCCGCCGGGCCGAGCTATTCGAAGACGGGCGCATCGCGGCCAATGCCCGATTGCTGGCGCTGCTGCCGACCCAGGACAGCTGGAATTTTGCCGGGGGCTATCACATCGAACGCTCCGACACCGGGGCGCCGGTGCGCTGGATCCAGGCCAGGGCCACCCCCGAGCTGGTCTGGGCCGCCACCCCGCCCGAGCAGCGGCCCCGTGGGGCGGTCTGTGCCGTGGTGGTCGTCCAGACCGCGCGCGGTGGCCCACCCCCCGACGAGCTGTACCTGGAAACCCCGAACGGCCCGCTCAGGGCGGTGCCGGTTCCCGGCGGCGGCGATGGGGCGCGCAGCTATGTCTTTGACATCACCGATTTGTTCATCGACCGGATCCGGCTACCCCGGCTTGAACTGGTTTCGCCGGTTCCGGCGGAAACCGTAGGCGAGGATCAGCGCCTGCTCAGCCTGCTGCTGCGGTCGATGTCGATCGTGGAACTGCCGCTGTCGCTGCTGGACAATCAGCCGGCGGTGCTGACCCCGGGGGCGGGGCTGCGAACCGGCGTCGGCGATCCCGCCGCGCCGCCGATGCTGGGCAAGGCGTTGCGGCTGGCGCTGACGGTGCCGCACTTGCTGTCGCCGTCGCGGCTGGTTGAAATCCGCGGCAAGGGCGATGATCGGATTTACGGGCTTGAAGCCCGGCTGAACCGGCTGCCGCTGGAACCGGTCGGGATCAGCCATGAAGCGGGGCGATTCATCTGGCGGGGACGTCTGATCAGCGACCGCCCGGTTCTGGCCTTTGCCTCCTGGCTGCAGATGCAGTTGGCGGCAGAGCAGCCCGAAGGGGCGGCGCCGATGGAGATCACCCAGGTGCGTTTTATCCTGCCGCCCGACAATCAGCCGGGGTTCGAACTGATGGATGGCGGCCATTTCCCCGGTACGGCGGGATATTATCACAGCGGCCCGGCGATGCGCGGGGTCTGGGCCGGTCCCGGTGGCCGGCTGCTGGTCGATGTGCCGGCGGGGGCCGATGCGCTGTGGCTGGCCGGCGATGCCGCGATCGGCCGGTCGCAGATCGAGGCGATGACGCTGAGTTGTGACGGCGCGGAACTGGAGTGCCGGACCGGCACCGCCGCCGACGGCCGCTGGCGCGTAACGGGCCGTCTTGAACCGGCCGCCGAGGCGCGGATCGCGCTTGTCGAAATCGGCAGCCGGACCCCGGTGCAGGGGCCGGTCGGCCTGGTGCGCCGGGCCGGCTGTGTCCTGCCCTCGGGCAGCGGAGAATGACCCAGATGTCCAAGATCTTTTTTATCGCTCCCAGGGTCGACAGCGACATCACGCTGGAAACCGCCTGGCTGGACCCGCTGGCCGAAGCCGCCGAAACCCTCGGGCTGGACCCGGTTCTGGTGGTCGGACAGAACCTGAAGCGGCGCAGCACCGCTGCCGGTCGCCCTGTCTGGGGGGTGCTGGACAGCAGCCCCCAGAGCGAACGGCAGCGCACCCTGGTCAATGCCCGGCTGCTGGCGCTGCACCGGTTCGATGTGCTGGCCGACCGGCTGGCCTTCGTATGCGATTCCCGCCGACCGGGACCGCAGGACACGCTCTGCCTGCTCGACGCCTCGGTGCCGGACCTGGAATCGGTCTGGCAATTCCTGATGACCACGCCGCCCGAAACCCTGCCGCATGTGCATGTGCACCTGTCGCGGCTCTATGATCCCGACCTGGTGCTGGAGGCTGCCGGGTTGAACGATCTGGCAGACCGGATCGCGTTGCTGCGTGCCCGCTTTGAGGCGCGCGGGCTGTTGCAGGCGGGGCGGCTGACGTTGAGCGCGGGACACCCCGCGCTGGCCCGGCGGCTGAGCGATCTGGGGCTTGAGACCGCCAGCGCGCCGCTGCAGGGCTCCGGACGCCCCGGCGGGCGCAGCACGGCGCTGCTGGTCAAATCCTTTGAGCCCGATCTGGCCGAGACGCTGGACCTGTACAACGCCACTGTCTTTCTCAGCGATGCGCTGGTCCCGGCGGCGCAGGCCGATCTGGCGGCCGACGGCATGGATGCGGAACGGGCGATCAGCTTTGCGCCGCTCAGCGATGCCACGCGCCAGCTGGCGCGCTTTGGCTCTGTCATCACCGAGACCGATCTGCTGGATCTGGTGCTGTCCTGTCCCGGACCGGTCGGGGGGGCGGTGCTGCGGCTGATCGGAACGGCCGATCCCGTCACGCCTTCCGCTCCGATGAACGGCGCGGACTTCATCGCCATGCTGCGGGACCTGCAGGCAAAGGCCGGCACCCCGGAGCCCAAGCCGGTGGTGCTGCATGTGGCCAACAACTGGTGGGGCCAGGGATCGAGCCACGTGTTCGAGGCGCAGCTGCGCTATCTGGCCGAGCGCGGCTATGCGGTGCTTGCGGTGCATTTCGACATCGACGACTCGGGGTTCTTCTTTCCTGAAGGGGTGGCCGACACGCTGACCAAGCTGCCGCAGGACGGTGCCCTGCACCGTTGGCGGCTGGGTCGCGATCCGGCACTGTCGGCGCAGGAAAAGGGGCTGGGGCTGAACCCGCCCTACCGGGCCGACATGCTGTCGGTGGAAGGGGAATCGCGGATCGCCCGCAACGTTGCGGTGCCGCCCGCCCTGCGCGCCGCGCTCAAGGCGTTGCGCCCGGCCTGGGCCCTGGTCAACTACAGCCAGAACCATCCGCTGATCGCGGCGCTGGATCTCGAAGAGGTGCCGGTGATCACGGAAACCCACGACCTGCGTACGGTGCAGCACGCGATCTATGGCGAGACCACACTGGACCAGATCGACTATGATCTGGAACTGGACAACGCCGGCCATTTCGACGGGCTGGTGTTCATCAACGCCCATGAGGAAAAGCTGACCCGCGACCGGCTGCCGGATCTCAAGGGCATCAGCGCCTTTCCCTTCATGCTGGGCAATGCCGCGATCGAACCCCGGCCCCTGCATGAAACTGCCGTGACCCCGGTGCTGCGCGCGCTCAGCCGCAGCCGCCGACCCTGCCTGTCGCTGGCAGCCCGGCTGGCCGGGCAGGATGGCAGTTCGGATGCGGGGCCGAAGCGCCCGGTCATCCTGTTCGTGGGCAGCCGTCACAAGGCCAATGTGACCTCGCTGGACTGGTACTTTGCCAATGTCCACCTGCCGTTCCGGATCTTTGAACAGGCCGATCTGGTGGTGGCGGGCAATATCGCCGACGATTACCCCGACAGCGCCATTCCCGGGGTCACCTTCCTGGGGCGGGTCGATGACCTGCTGGCGCTCTATGACAGCGCGGACATCGTGTTGCTGCCGATCCGCGAGGGCACCGGGCTGCCGATCAAGGTGATCGACACGCTGATGGCGCAGAAACCCTTTGTCTGCACCTCGAACGCGATCCGCGCGATCACCGAGATGGACGGCCGCTGGCCGACGTTCGACGACCCGGCCGGATTTGCGGGCGAGCTGCTGAAACTCGCCGGCGATCCCGCCTATCTGGCAGCGGCCGAGGCGCGGCTGAAGGAGATCAGTGACCCCGAGGAGTCGTGGCGCGACTACGCCGCCCGCTGGGACCGGCTGGTCACCGAGGTCGTGGGCCAGGCGCCGCCGCAGGACGATGACCATGTGACCCCGGTTCTGATGCCACAGGTACCGCAGGCGCTGCCGCTGCCCCGGACCCGGCTGGTGGCCGGGCAACGGCTGTCGGTGCGCCATGGCGGCTTGTTGTGGGAACACGAGGGGCTGGCCACGGATGACGATTCCGAACAGTTCCATTTTGGCCAGCCGCTGGGCCGGCTGGCGTTGCATTTCGCCCTGGCCAGGGACGCCACCGCCAGCGCCGGCGGGCGGGCGCGATCGCTGCGTCTCGACGGGGTGATCAACAGCGACCAGAATCCCGACACCGTGCTGAACTTTTTCGTCAACGGCCAGCCTGCCGGCCGAATGTCGACCAACCGGCAGTATCAAAAGCCGTTCTGCCTGTTTGCCGAACCGATTTGCCGTGATGGCGCCGCCCTGGTGGTGATCGAGGTGTTCCTGACCAATCAGGACGGGGTGCCGATCGTGCCCGCCACAACCAAGCGCTGGGTCGCCCTGGACCAGCTGACATTGACCCCGGCGGCGCGCTGACCCGCGCCACGCCAGACCTGCGGCCCCTGCCGCAGACACCGAAGAACCGGAGACCCCCGATGGGAAAACGCCTTTTGATCATCGACCCGGCCTTCTCGGAAGGCGAAGGCCACCATCTGGCGGCCAATGTGCTGCTGACCCGCACCGCGCATGAGGCCGGGTTCGACAGCGTGTGCATCCTGTGCCGCAACAGCTGCCCGCTGCCCACCATCGCCGATGGTCTGGGCGAAACCGTACCCACCTTTGACAGCACACCTTATGCCGCCTTCCGGGTCGGCGACCTGCCCCGGCTGGCGGCGCTGAACCACAAGGCGCAGGAGGATTTCGACGTCATCCCCGCGGATATGGTTCGCGATGGCGATGAACTGCTGGTGCATACGGTCAACGAGGTCCAGTTCACGGCGTTGACTCGCTGGTTGGCGCAGATGCTGGAAACCCGTGACGTCCGGGTGCGGCTGGCGCTGATGTTCCCTGTCGGGCTGGAGTTTTCCGAGGACGGCGTCACCGGGGTGCGCGATCCGGCGGCGGCGATGATCTTCCGCCACGGCGCGGCGCGGCTGGCCCCCTTCGGCGACCGGGTACGCTGGCTGGGCATCGGCCGCTCGATCGCGCGGGAATTCAACCTGCTGACCGGCAACGCGGTGGGATATGGCCCGGCGCTGGTCCCCGGCATTGGTGCCCCGCTGGCAGCGAAACCCGACAGCGCGGTGCCCAATATCGTGCTCTATATGGGCGATGCGAAATTCGACAAGGGCTTTCACCACCTGCCGGCGATCATCACGCGGCTGCGCAACAGCCCCCGCGACTTTCGCGCCACGGTGCAGGTATCGGGCGGGGTGATCGGACATTTCACAGAGATGCGCCAGGCGCTCGAGAGCGCCGCCCAGGGCGATCCCCGTTTCATCATCCACAATGGCCGGCTGAGCGATGCCGATTACGAACGGGCCTGGCAACAGGGCCATATCGCGCTTCTGGGCTATGATCCGGGGGTCTACAAATACAAATCCTCGGGCCTGTGCTGGGAGGCGATGAACTACGCGGTGCCGGCGGTGGTGCTGAAGGACACGTTCCACCACCGTGAAGTCACCGGATACGGGTTCGACCCCATCGTGGTGAACGATTACTGGCCCGAACAGCTGTTTGCCGGACTGGAACGGGGTCTGGCGGCGCTGCCGCAGATGGCGCCAGCCTGGCAGGCGGCGCGCGCCGGGTTTGTCGATCAGAACCAGCCCGCCCAATATTTCGCCGAGGATCTGCCCGGCCTGCCGGGCGGCGGTCAGGCCGCCGATCTGCGCGCCCATATTCAAGGTTGGCAGCGGCGCTGTTTCGACGCGTTTTTTGGTGGGGGGTAAGGCCGCGGGCGGGATAACCTTGCGGCAGGGGCCGCTATTGGCTAGCGATAACTATGCCGGGGCGCGTTGCCCCGGCAGGTAAATGACAAGAACAAGACAAGGGATGGTTCATGTCTGACGAATTGGTACTGGGAATTTTCAAGGAACTCGCCGTGATGGAAGGCAGCCGCAAGCCCGACGGAAGCTGGGCTGTCAATGATCAGGAGGCGTTCAAACGGCTATTGCGCCGGGCCGGCCGGCTGGCCCAGTCGGCAAAGGGCGGTGACGAAACCGAGGCCTGACACCCGCGATCGGTGCGTGCGTGCCCATGGCTGACGTGCCAACGCTTCACTATACGCTCCAACGGCTCCCCGCGAAGGTCCCGAGCCTGTCGCGCAGACCGGAAGGTTTTCGTTGAAGTCCGTTTTTCTTCACATCGGTCCGCACAAGAGCGGCACCTCGACAATGCAGAAATTCCTCGCCGAACGGCAGGATGATCTGGCGGCGCGGTTCTCGCTCAGGTTCTGCCGCACCGGGCGCAGCTGGCCCCGGCAAAACATCAACCTGGCCTGGCAGTTCCAGAACCCCAGGTTCTTTGAGCCCGACAGGGGGTCCTGGGCCGATGTCGCGGCCGAGATCGCCGCCGGGCCCGAAACGACGGCGGTGCTGTTCAGCGAATTGTTCTCGCGGTTCGGCGAGGATTCGATCGCCCAGGTTGCCGAGGCGTTGCGTGGTTTCGACACCCGGATCCTGTTTTACGGCCGCGCCCCGGCGGACTGGCTGGAAAGCTCCTATGCCCAGTCGTTCCGCAACCTGACCCCGCGCGACAACGCGGGGTGCTATCTCGATTTTGTTCGTGATCCGGGCGCGCGGCGACCGGTTGCCCGGATCCTGCCGGTGTTGGACAAATGGGCCTCCGCTTTTGGCGAGGATGCGATCATCCTGCGGTCATTCGAGGCCGCCCGCACCACCCCCGACGGCGGCTTGATGGCCGATTTCGCCGCCCAGCTGGGGCTGCGGGGGATCGATTTCAGCGATCTGCCGCAGCAGCGCAACCCGCGCATCGGGATCAAGACCATGGGCCTGTTCCATAACTTTTCGCGGCTGCTCTTGAAGACAGGCGTGCCGCTGGACCGCAAACCCCGGGACGCCCTGCGCAATGCGATCAACCGATATGGCCGCAAGCAGGGCTGGAACGAGGAAAGCGCCCGGTTCAACACCACCGAGACCCGGGCCATCATCGCCGAGCGTTACGAACCGCAGGTCCGCGCGGCGTTTCGCAAATATGCCGGGCAGGAGATCACCCTTGCCGACGGCCCGCTGCAGCCCGACAGCATCGCACGGCAAATGCCTGCGGATCAGGTCGGCAGGGAAGACATCGACGGCTGCTTCCGCTTCATCGAGGAAATCTGCACGCCGGAAATGGTTGCCGCGTTCCAGCCCCTGCGCGACGCACTATGACGCGCTCCGCTCAGGCCGCCCCAAGTTCGGCGGCCATCTCGGCTGCCTGGGCGCGGATCTCGGGCGTCAGCAGCGCCTCGTAATCGACATCGGCAAAGGGTGGTTCACCGTCCAGGCGCAGACCGACGCCATAGGTTTCCGCCACATAGGCCAGATCGCGGTCCATCTCCGCCTCGATCAGGGCGCGGGCGGCCAGCGGCAGGCAGAACCGCTCGCCGCCGAACTGCGCGGCAAAGGCCTTGACCCGGCTGTTCTTCAGCCCCAGCCCCGGCCAGGTCCGGTGCATGTAATCGGTCACCACCGTCGCAAGCATCGAAAGGCTGGTGTTGGCCTGCACCTGCTTGAAGTCGGGATCCTCGGCGATTTCGGGTTTTCCGGTGGTCAGCTCCAGGAAATCGCGGACGATGTCGCCCCCGTTCAGGGCGGGGCGGGAACTGTCACGGACGATGACATTGTCGCGGCCGAACACCTTTTCATACCGCGGCAATACCTTGTGATACTGCACAAAGCGGGGCGCTTCGCAGCAGTCGGCCAGGCTGCGCTTGCCGTTCTTGATCTGGGTCTGGGCAAAGCTGGGGGCAAAGGACAGCGGATGGCGACAATAGATCACCAGTTTCACTTGCCGGCAGCCGCCCAGCAGATCCTCGCGCAGGCGCACCAGCTCATCCGGTTTCAGCGAAGACACCGATTCCGAGGAGAAGGCGATGTTGCCGCCGTCCCCGGGATGCTCGGCGAAATAGGTGTTCAGCGCCCCCTCGATGCGCGGCGCGGTCATCAGGCTGCGCGGGGCATCCACATAGGGCCGCCCGACAAAGGCGATGTGGTTGCCCCCCGTCCGGTCCAGCGCCTCGGGGTAGGTCAACCCGCCCTGTTCCGCGACCAGGTCGCGGTTGACCGCCAGCGTGTTCTGGATCGAGGTCGATCCGGTCTTGGCGTGACCGCAATGAAGAAAACAGGTGTCATACATGGGCATCGAACTTTCGCAGGGGAGGCCGGCAGCGGAAGATTAAGCGGAAGGTCCGGAATCTCTGCGCTTTTTCTTAGCCTGGATGGCAACGTTGGCCAGATCGTCGAACAACAGGGCAAGGGAGCGGATCGTTTCGGGCCGGAAATAGGTTTCGGGGGCCGGAGGCGGGATGCTGGTGTCGATATCGGCGAACCGGAGACCATGAGCGGTTTCCAGGTAGTCGCGCACGGTTTTGGTCTTTTCCACAATCCGGGCGAGGGTTTCGCCGGGAAAGACGTACTTCGGCCCCTCGACCTGCGGCAGCTTGCGCTGCAGCAGCCGGTTGCGTGAAAACTTGGGTGCAAATTCACTCAGCGCATCAGCCAGCAGCAGCCCGGCGCCGGACAGGGAATCGTTCTGCCGGATAGAGGGGATCTGCTCTACCAGGTCCCCCAGCCCGGCCCGGGATAGGAAATCGCCGACAATATCGGGCTTGCCGGGCAGATCGCCGGTATAGGCGCAAACGCTGACCGCATCATGACCAAAAACCCCGCTCCAGCGGTCAATCAGGCTCTTGTAGTGGCTGGTGGGCGGATCGGCGAGGCAGTCGGCCAGCCGGGCGGCGCCGTTCTTGACCTGCTCCTGAATCATGCTCAGCGCCTGCTGCACCGGATCACGGACATAGACCAGAACCCGCAGGGCGGCGAAGCGTGCCTCGAGCCAGCGTTTCAGCGCCGCGATCTCATCGGCGTCCAGCAGTACCGAATGTTCGGCGCTCAGGATCACCAGCCGGGGGGCCGATGCGGCAATCTCGGCCTCCAGCTCGGCCAGCGTCGCGGTATTGTGTGCCACCGTGGCAGCGCCGCTGCGTCCGGCCATGCGATTGTAATCGAAACTGTCGGGATCGGTCATGAAGGCCGAGACCAGAAACCGGTGATTGCGCTCCAGCGCCGGATACAGAACCCCCGCCTCGGCGAGAATGCCGCTGCCCTGTTTCAGGCTGACCTGGATCGAGGTCGACCCCGTCTTGGGCACACCGATATGCAACAGGCAGTCAGGTTTCATCACTAGCCGTTCCTGTTATCCGCGCGCCGGTCCAGATCGGGATCAGTCAACCCTGCTGCAGATCCCAGCCGGCATCGCTTTCGGTGATCCAGTCCAGCCGGTTGATCCGTTTGAGGAACTCGCGCACGTCGTCCTTGTTATCGAAGCGCGACAGGATATGCGACGTATTGTTCCGCCGCAGGCTGGTTTGCAGCGGCCCGGGCTGTGCGACACCCAGATAGGGGAACAGCCGCCGCACCAGACCTTCGTTCAGCAGGTCGCCATATTCGAGATATTCGAAATGCTGCCCGGCGGCGTTCAGCGCTTCGACCACGCGTCCATAGAACCCGATGTGACGGTTATAGAGGTTCCAGAACTGCTTTTCCTCGAATTCGACGGTCTCGTTCCAGGTCGGCTTGGCGCTGGTTTCCGCAACCGAGCTGCGCTTGCCGTCCTCGGTCGGAGCCGACCACAGCTCCTTTTTCTGCGAGATCAGCCGCGAGGAGTAGATCGACAGGAAATTGCGCCGGTTCAGCACGATCTTTTTCCAGTCGTCGCGCCGGATCAGCTCCTGCAGCAGATCCTCGTTGTGCCCGTCAAAGATCTTGAACCCGACCGCTTCGGCCCTGGCGTTGGTTTCTCCGACGATCTTGTCGAGAAACGCCGACGGGTTGGTGTTGCGCTCGGCGATTTCCGCGCTGCGGTCGATGCCGTCGATATTCAGTTCGTTCTGGTTGTACAGCTCGTAGTGGCATTTGACCGCCGGTGACGAGTTCAGAAGCTGGACCAGAAGGGTTGAACCGGTGCGCGGCGCGCCGATCAGAACAAATTTTTTCATGGTGCGGCCTCTCCCAGATCCGTTTTTTTGTCGGGTTACTCACCGGGCCCCCGGTGGAATACGCAGGCCCGGATCCGTATCAAACTCAGTATTTTTTGTAGGTTCGAGCCGCAACGGGAAAGCCGCGCTTTTTTGGCGCATGTTGCCCGTTTTATACTTTCCGGAAGGAAATGACGCTTCGATGACGGGTTTTCCCGGCGACGGCGGGGCTTTTGACCGCTGGCTGCCGGACGCCGGATTTGCCAAACTGCCCGAACCGCCGTGAACCGCCCCGGACCGGGTCGCGCGGCAGAGGAGACTTGTGCATGGACTTCGACATCGCCGATCTGGTGAGTGGCCCGACCCCGTTCGAGAACTGTGTGGTGCATTGCAGCGAGGCGGTTCTGAAACGGCTGCGGTTCGCGGTGCACGGCCGTGCCGATCTGCCCCGGCGCAATTACCGGGTCTCGATCCCCGATCCGGACTTTCGCGGCAAGGTCTCCATCCTGATGGGCCCCGGCGGCGGCGAAATCGAACTGGCCGGGCGTGGCCCGATGGTGGCCGATTTCCGCATGTGGCGCGACGCCACCGTGCGGATCGGCGACAAGACCACGATCAACGGCGCCCGCATCGTTGCCGACAATGCCGACATCGTCATCGGGCGCGACAACCTGTGGTCGGACGAGATCATCGTGCAATCCAACGATCAGCACGGGATCGTCGATCTGAAGACCGGGCAGTTGAAGAACACCCACCGCCGCCGCACGCGGATCGGCGATCACGTCTGGGTCGGGCGGCGCACGGTGCTGATGCCGGACCTGACGGTGGGCGACGGCGCGGTAGTGGCGGCCGGCGCCATCGTCACGCGAGAGGTGCCGCCGCGCTGTATCGCGGGCGGCAACCCGGCGCGGGTGATCTCCAAAGACACCTCGTGGTCGCGCCAGCCGGGTGGGCCCACCCCGGCCGAAACCGACTATTATGGCGAGGACTGGCCGGGCTGAGCCCCCGGCGGCGCGGCCCCGGTGCCGCCCTCTGACAGCGCGCGTTCCAGGCTGACGTTGCGCAAATGGTCCAGTTCAGCGGCATCGAACACCGGCGGTATCTCGACCGGCGGGCCGCTGGTCTCGTTGCGGCGGGTGCGCTTGTCCTTGACCAGCCGGGCCCGGGACGCGTCCAGCCCGAGAAAACCGAGCACCCGCCCGGTGGCCTCCGGCCCCGTCACCAACTCCTCGAAATCCAGATCCAAGACCCGGCGCACCCCGTGGCCGCGCAGCATCGCATGGATCCCCGCGACCATGGCCATCTGCACCCGGGCATCGGCGATGACCTCCTCGGGGCTGACACGGGAAAACCGCTTTGGCCGCCAGAGCTCCTTTTCCACCCGCAGCAGGCATTCCGACCGGAACCGCCGCACCAGGTCGCGGCGCCACAGGACCACCACCGCCGGATCGTCCGCCAACACCCGGTTCAGCAAATAGGCGTTCTGTTCCAGGTAGAAATGCGAATAGAGCGCCTTGAACCCCTGGCACGGAACATCCGGCTGCGCCAGCATCAGCCGCAGGAACCCGTCGGGATCGTCCTGGCGCATCTGGGGGGTCAGACCGGGGATCTGGCTCAGCTTGCCGACCTTGTTGGACAGGCCCAGAATCCGGTTCTTGCCGAGGATCTCGCCGTGGCACAGCACCCCGGTCTGGACATTGATCGCCAGCCGCAGCGCGGTGCTGCCCGACCGGGCAGGCGAGACGATCAGGAAATGACGTGTCATTGCAACGGCTCCTTGCGTGGGGCGGGGGCCAGGCTGAGCCAGGGCGCGGCGCGCGCCATGACCCTGGCCAGACGTGGCGGCAGGGCCTGACCGGCGGCGGCCCCGATCCTCTCCAGATCGGCCTGCAGCCTGTCCATCTCCGGCAGCACCGGGTTGCCGGCCCAGAATTTCAGCGCCGGCAGCGGCCCCAGCAGACGGACCAGCGACGCATTATAGGCGCTGCGCGCGCGCAGCCGCGCGGCGTCTTCGTCGGCGATGTAAAAGGCACGGCGGAAGGCAGCATGGGTGCCGGCCAGATCGCGCAGGGCCGCGTAATCCAGCGCCGGCAGCTCCAGCTTGTTGGCGGCCAGCTTGTAGACCAGCAGGTTGCCCCCGATCGAAGGGTTCATGTCGCCCTGCGGGATCGCGCCGGGGGCAATGTCCAGCCGGGTGCAGACATCGGCGATGATGTCGCCGTCCTTCAGCCGCGACCGGTCGTACCAGCACAGCTCCAGATCGCCAATCGCGCGCCAGCGCGCGGCAAAGGGGGCCAGGTCGCCCAGGCCCTGCACGAATTTGCGGAACGGCACGAACCGGGGCTGGTTCTGGATCATCTGCCGATACCCCGAAACCGCGTAATCCAGATGTTCGCGCAGATAGCACAGCACCCGGATGCGGCCCACATCAAGCGCATCGGCGAAATCCCGCAGCCGGGTCAGGTCGGTCAGGTTCTGGAAGGCCTCGCTGGACAGCAGGATCCGGGTGTGATGCGGCTCTAATTCGCCACGAATGGCGGCGGCGATATCCGCCAGCCCCGCCCCGTCGGACTGGCCGGAATGGCACTGCGCGGCAATGGCGTGATGCGCGATGCGGTTGGGGCAGCCCGCCCGCGGATACAATACCCCCTGCCCGCTCAGGTGGTCGCGCGCGCCACCCAGGAAATGCTGCAACGAACTGGTGCCGGATTTATGACGCCCGATGTGCAGGATCAGTTCGGGGGCGCTCATGACAGCTCCGCGACCCTGTCTCTTGCCGCCTGCAGCACCGTGCGGTCATCGGTGTTGGCCGCCTCCAGCAGCCTGCGCACGCGGGGGCCGATCGGCGGCGGCACCCGCCTGGTCGAGGTATTGGCCCGTACCGAGCGGGGGGTGAAATCGGGGTAGCTGTGGGCCAGCGCCGCCGCGAGGCGGCGCAGCGTGCCGTCGAAGTCCTCGACCAGACCGACCACGCTCAGCAGGTCGAGCGCCCGCAGCGCCCGCTGCAGTTCCGGCTCCGGTCCGGGCAACAGGCTGGCCAGCCTGTGGGTCTGGAAGTTGCGGCACTGGCGGTCTCCGGGGCGCGCCAGCCGCGTGGTGACATAGCCGCGCAGATCGTGCTGCTTGGCCAGTTCCGCGCCCCATGTATCCGCCTGCTGGCGGCGTTCGAACCGATAGGCGGAGCGCACCCGCTCGACCGGATCGCGCAACAGCATCACGGTGACCAGATCGACGCCCTCAATCCGCGGCACCGGCCCCAGCGCGGTATGGGTGGAAAACGCCACCGCCCGCGGGTTGGCGCGGATCCAGCCGGCCACCGCCGCGCTGTTGTCGGGCGGGCTGGTGGGAAATTCGGCCGTGACCCAGCGGTCGCCGAAGTTCTGCTTCAGAACCTGATCCAGCGAGGTGCCCGCATTCTTGAACAGGTGGTAATGCAGGATGACGGTACGGTTCATAAAGTCGCAAAGCCTGATCGTGGACAGCGGGGACGGTGGAAAGGATCAGGCGTTGGTGATGCTTTCCTCGTCGCACAGCACCTCGAGTTTCTTGGAAACCGCACGCAGATGCGCATCGGGCTTGTGCTGTTTCTTGACCTTCTTGGGCTTGGGCTGCGCTCCCATGTCGACCCCGGCGAAATGCTTGAAGAACAGCCGCATCACGTGGTTCACCCCCTTGGGGGTCACCACCCGGCGGTCGGGCGCGTAATACTTGCCGCGCAGATGCGGGCTGATGATCACCTCGTAGCTGGGGAAATAACAGCAATCGTCCAGCGTGTTCCTGGCCTTTTCGGCCGCCACCCGCAGCACCGACTTGGTCCAGACGGTCGAGGCATAGATATGGCGGTCCTCGAAGGTGGCGTTCACCGACACCGGCGACACCGTCAGGATGAATTTCACATCCGGATTCTTCGAGCGGATGAACGTCAGCGCGTCGATCAGATCCTGCGCGGTCTCGGCCTCGTCGAAATTCTTGAACTCGACGACCGAGGGATCATAGATGCCGCCCGCCACGCCGGGCGCCAGCGGAAAGACGGCGCCGTCGCGGTTATCGACCCAGGCCTCGGTCATGCCGAGGGTGAAGATGAAATAATCCATCTCCTCGACCATGTGACGCACGGCGGCCAGATGCTGGTCCTGGTCGGCGGCCAGCTCCTCGGGGCTGGCATAGCCGCCGGGCTGCATCTGTGGGCGGAACGGATCGACATAGGTGCCCTCATCGGGGCCCGGCCAGCAGGTGGTCAGCGGTTCGAATTCACCATAGGCGCGCAGCAGCAGCTGTTTCAGCTGGCGGCAGGTATAGACATTGCCATAACGCGCCGAGAACAGCCCGTAGTGATGCGCCTCGGCCACCTTGGGCGGGATCAGCGGGTGCGGCTTTTCGGCGATATAGTGGTTGAACCCCGACCCGGTCAGGAATTTCGCCACGGTCTGGGCAAAACAGCTGCCGGCGGTAACCACCTTGTCCTCGCGGGTCAGGTGAAAGGGCACATCGGTGACCGGATCGAACAGTTCGGGATATTCAAGCCCGGCCTCGTTTTTCCAGAACCGGCAATCGGGCAGCCCCGCGTAGGGGTGGCGTGGTGTCTCGGTCATGCGGTTTCCCTTTCGAAAATCCGGTCCAGCATCAGCCGGCCATAGGCAGCGTTCCCATGCGAGGGATCGTTGTTGTAAAACCCGCCCTTCAGAAATCCGTCTTCGGTCAGCGCCCCGGGGGCGGCGGGCAGGAATTCGGCCCCCAGCGCCTCGGCCTGTTCCCGGGTCAGTTCAACCTGAAGGTCATACAGCGTCTTGCGCAGCGTGACAGGCCCGATGCCGCTGTGCAACTTGTCCTTGAAGATACCGAGGTTGCCCAGCACATGATCGCCGTCGGCGATCGGCGGCGGCGAGCTGAGATGGATGAAGCGGGCGTTGGGGAAATCGGCGTGCAGCTGCGCGGTCATCTGGTCGTGTTTGTGCATCATCGCCTTCATCGCGTCGCGCATCACCGCACGCGGGATCAACTGGCGCGGCGCGGCATCGTCAGCCCCCGGCGCAAGGCCCAGCTCGGCGCTGCCCACCGCGATCGGCTCGGGGTGATCCAGCAGGCCCAGCTGATTGTGTTCATTGCCGCCGATACAGATACAGACCACATCCGGGTCCCGGGTCTTGAACCGGCCGGTCTTGATCTTGGCGGTCTGGCGCGACCACAGGTCCTTGTTCTGCTTTAGGTTGACGATCTCGACCTGCGCGGCCTCGTCTTCACGCAGCGCCGCTTTCAGGCATTGGATATGGCTCATGCCGACCATCAGATATTTGCGGGACATGATCCCTCCCCAGGCGGATAAACAGTATTGGGCACACCCGAAATCTCCGGCCGCAGGCCCTTTGGTCAGACTATGCCATTGCTGGCGGGCGGGGAACAAGACACGGCGGCGTTATTCGGTCTCCCGGCGCACCCGGTAGTGTATTCCGGCGGCAATCGGCCCATCGATCCGGGTCGGCGGGCCGGTGCGCCAGGCGATTTCAAGGCTGTCGATGCTGGCCGCCTGCCCCAGCCCGAAATGCACCCGCGGCGCGTCAAAGGACATGAATCCGCCGCCCGACTGCACCTCGCGGGTCTGGGTCCGGCCACCCGCGTAGGTGATCGTCAGCCGCGCGCCGATGCCATCGCGGTTGCCGGCCATATCCTCCAGCGAGACGGTGATCGATTTGGCCGTAGTGCCGTTGGCGGCCGTGTTCACGAAAGCCGCCAGCGGGCCGTTGACCGTATGGGTCACCAGATCCAGGTCGCCGTCGTTGTCGATGTCGAACGCGGTGGCGGCGGCGGTCATCAGGTAATCCTCGAGCCCGAAGGGACCCGACATTTCCACAAAGCCGCCCTGGCCGTCGTTGTGGAAGAACAGGTTCGACGGGCTGACCTCGTTGGGGACCCAGGTGCCGTTGACCACATAAACGTCGAGCCAGCCGTCGTTGTCGAAATCGGCGATCTTCGTGTCCCAGCTCCAGCCACCGATCTCGAGCCCGCGTGGCCCGGCGGTGTCCGTGAAAGGCGCGGCGGGGTCATCGCGTTCCAGCAAGACGTTCGATCGCAGGACCTGCGGAATCGCGGCCTGCGATTCCGCCCCCGTGATCGCGCGGGGCGGCGCGAAATGGATATCGCAATAGGCGCGCGGAATCACCTGATCGGCGGCGATCAGCTTGCACAGGGCCGGATCGCGGCGCTGGATCGCCAGATCCTTGACCAGCATCGCCTTGCATTCCGCACCGTATCGTCCGCTCAGATCGGCACAGCGCCCGGCATAGGTCGGGTCGAAATTATTGCCCGCCTTGTACCAGCGCTTGATCGCCATGTTGGTTTCACAGGCCGCCTTGTCACCGGCATCGGCGATGGTGTCGCAATAGCGCTCCAGCGGCTGCATCTTCAGCGTCTCCGACACCCCCGAAGACCGCCCCGCGATCTGGGCCAGATAGACCTCGGGCACCCCGTCGTTGAACAGGTCCGCGGATTTCACCGCCATCGTGGTGGTGGTCGTATGCGGGATCAGCCCGTCGCCATGGGTGATGGCCCGAAGATTGCCCTGCCCGTCTCCGACATAGAAATAATCCGGGATCTCAAAATCATTGCCGATCACCATGTCGGCGGCGCCGTCCAGATCCAGATCGCTGAACAGCACCGACAGGGTCTCGCCCGGGATGCCCGGCAGATCGGCAAAGACCGACCCGTCCAGCGGCGTGCCCTTGCTCAACAGCAGCCGGTTGCGCGATTCCTCTCCCGGCACCCGCCGGTACCAGCCCGCCGCCCAATTGCCGAGCGCGGCGTCGAGGAACCCGTCGCCGTTCACATCATCAAAGGCCAGCGCCAGGCTGAGCACGGCATTGTCCCTGTTGGGCACCGGCTGTGGGGTCGGGTCCAACACGCCCTCGCGGTTCCACAGCACGTAATTACCCTGCAGGTAGCTGGCCAGGAACAGATCCGGCCAGCCGTCGCGGTTCAGATCGTTGAGCGCGGCGTTGAACACGGGCAGGCCCGTCAACGGCTCTGATACGGGCGGATCGGCTGCAAACCGGCCCCGGCCATCGTTGCGATAGACATACAGCCCGCGCTCGGTCGAGGCGACGACCAGATCCAGATCACCGTCGCGGTCGATGTCGCCGGAGCTCAGGCTGCGACCCTCCCAGAACGGCGGCCACATGTCACGCATGGTGAATTCAAGCGGCTTGTCGATCCCCAGTGCGCGCGCCTCGCGGCGCCGGAACGGGGTGTCGCCCTCTCCCGAGGGCGGCGCGTGGGGCTGTGCGGTCAGGGTGATCCGGTCCGCATCATCGCTGCGGATCATCGGGCCTTCGATCGTCGTGGCGTGGGCGGGGCGGAACAGCACCTGCTCGACGCTCAGCAGCAACTCCAGCGCGCGGTCGCTTTGCCAGTGGTGGTAGCGCTGCGCGCCCAGACCGGCGATCACCCCCAGGCCGGCCACCGCCAGCGCCAGCAGCAGCGCGGCGCGCAGCGCGATGGTCTGCGCCACGATAAAGAAGGAATAGACACTGAACGACCCCAGCGTAAACACCAGCGCCATGACAAATCCCGGCTCCAGCCCGGCGGTCATCAGCGCACCGGCGGCCACCACGTCAAAGGCGATCGGCACCGGCAGGAACACCCCCACCGCGGCCACCACCAGCAGCGCCAGCAGGCCGAACGTCAGCCCCAGCACCGCATCGCCCGGCAGCAGTGTCGCCACCAGAGACCCCAGAAACCCCGCCAGCAGCATCAGCGGCACGGTCATCCGCACGATGTACCACAGGTTGGCCAGAAACAGCCGCCCCGTCGCCAGCATCGCCGTTCCGATGCTTTCGCCGCCTTCGTCCCTCTGCAGTTCAGCCGCGCTCCACGGCGTCGGCGCCTGCTGATCAGGCGCGGCCACCAGCGCCTCGCCCGGCAGGGTCCGGCAGATCAGCGGCACCAGCACCAGGATCAGCAGCAGGCTGAGCGCCACCTTGGTCACCGCCATATAGACCGGCAGCAGGCTGAACAGCATGGTCAGCACCACCACGTTCAGCGTCGGCGAGGCCATCATCGCCGACAGCGTGGTCTCGGCCCTGAGCCCGCCGGAAAACATGCCGCGCGCAATCGGCGCGGCGCAGTTCACGCAGACTCCCAATGGCGCGCCCAGCACCAGCCCCAGCGCCGAATTGGCAAACCGCCCCGAAAAACTGCGCCGCCGCAGAAACGGCACCGCGGTCAGAAAGGCGGCGGCGAAAAGCACGCCGAACGTCATGCCCTTCTTGTTGGTATTGACCCAGTTCAGGGTCGAATAGAACACCCGTTCCGCCAGCGACATGTCGGCGGTCAGCGCGATCTTGGCCTCGAAGCTCAGCGAATCCTCCAGCTGGATGGCCCCCGACATCATCGCCTTTTCATCCAGCGCGGGATAGCGCGAGCTGGTCCAGAACACATAGGCCAGCCCGGCCACGATCAGCAGCGCCAGCAGAAAGCGTTTTTCAAAATGCGGCTGGATGAATGACTGTTTCTGCATGGGCGGTGTCCCCTGTAGGCAGGTCAACTGTTCCACTTGATACCAGTGACTGCAAGCGTTGGCGCAAAGGCCTCGTAGATGCGTTGCCGCTGCGCCGTCGTCACCTGGTCCTTGCGGATCAGCGGGGTTTTGGAAAACTCGGACTTGGCCCGTGTGTGCAGCTGGAACTCCGCGATGCCGCGCCTGTCCAGGATCCGGGGCAGCGCCCATTTCAGCCGGTCATAGCGCAGCACCCGGTTGACCATCAGCACCCGGCGTCCGTTTTCCATCCGGCTGTACTTGTAGTGGTCGACGGGAAAATTCCCGGCCTCGCAATAGCTCTCCCAGCTGGCGTCATAGGCACCATCGGGATTGTGCAGCGCGGAATTGCGCAGCATGTGAAAATGGCTGATGCATTTCTCGACCGGTTCGCGTTCGACGCAGAACCGGAACATCGCGCCAAAGCGCTCTGCGCCCAGCAGATCCGCGATCTCCTGCGCGGGCATATGGTTGTAATAGATCGTCTTGCCGCCCGCGTCGGCAAAGTTGCGTGCCCGGTGCCCCGGTACCGGCGGCAGGATCGGGGTGACGATGGCCTCCTCCTCGAGACGCCCCGACAGGTCCACCTCGATGCTGGTGCCCGCGGTCTTGGTCGTCTTGATGAAGATGAAATTATGCCTGAAGGACACAATCGCCATAACTGGACTTCCCTGCCCGAAGGCGCATCCGCCGCCTGCCCGTCACCTATCTGTCAACCGGGCCAGCGCAACAGGAAAAAGGCCCCGGAACCCCGGGGCCTTTCGATTGCTGGCGGATCGCGTCGATCAGCCTTTTTCGATCTCGGCTTCCAGAACCTTGATGCGGTCGTTCAGCTGCTCAATGTAGATATGCGCGTGTTCCAGTTCGTTGAGCATGCGCAGCATCTTCTCGTTGACATTGATCGCGAGCGACGGGCCGGTCGGTCCAACCGCCGGCAGGTGCTTGTCGGCCCACATCTTCTCGGCGTGTTCCTCGATCGAGGGCACGGTGTAGACCTCGGGGTCGAACACCGCGTCACAGGGATCGGCCACGGTACAGGCGCCGCCGCCACCGGTGGTGATCAGGCTGCCGGTGATGGTCAGGTTGCCTGCCGGGGTCAGCAGGAATTCGGGCGCGCTGGTTCCCGCAGAGAGGCGGAGCGAATCGTTGTTGGTGATGGTCCAGATCTGGTTGTTGGTCTGGGCGGTGTTGATCATCGCGATCCGCACCGGGCCGCTGTCCTGAACGATCACGTCGTCACCGGCATTCGGCGCGTCCTGATTCGTGCCGCCGACGCGGATGTGCAGCGGCGCGTTAGGGGCATCAGTTCCAAACCCAATGTTATTGTTGGCGGCGACAAACAGCGCGTTGTCGTCCGCACCCGGCTTGATCTTGAACGGCAGTTCGCTGCCGTTGGTGACGTCGCGGACAAAGAAGTTGGTTTCGTTCGCGGCGATGTCAAAGGTCTGGGCGGTAAAGCCGGCCGAGCCGTTCTGTTCCAGCCGCAGGGTCGGGCTGTCGCCATCGGCGACATGCAGCTCGACAACCGGACTGGCGGTACCGATCCCGATATTGCCGCTGGAATTGATCCGCAGCGCGTTGGCGCCGGCGCCGGCATCGACGCGGAACGGCTGGTTCCCGGCATCCGCATCCTCGATCGCCAGGTATTCGGAACCGCCGTTGGTGCTGTCGTTGGCGACGATACGCCAGTCCCGGGTCGGGAAGCTGCTGGAGCTCGAGGTGTCCTGGAAATGGATCCGCAGGTTGTTTTCCTTCAGCCGCAGCGTGTCCGAGCCAAAGCTTTCGCTGGAGGTACAGTCGAACCCGGTACAGGTGCTGCCCTGCACGATCAGGTCGGTGGCAAAGACCTGCGCGGCGCTGGCGCCCTGGGCGGCAAAGCCGGTCAGCGCGGTGGTCAAACCCAGCATGGCCAGGCGGGTGTGGGTTTTTCTCATCATGATATACTCTTTCCCTGTCGTGTTCCGTGAGGTCATTGATCGCCGTCTTCGTTCAGCGTTTCTGGCGTGACGATCACGCCGCGCGACACCTGAAAGGAGCCGGTCTTGTAAAAGGGTTTGAAGGCCGATCCCGAAGCATCGCTGCCCCGGCCATTGTCGATCTGGTTGACGACCTCGGCCTTCTCGCTGGTCGCCGCCGTCAGCTCGTAGGTATAGACGCCGTCCAGAATGCCCTGTCCGGACAACTGGAACACCGGTGTGCCGGCCCCGGCCTGAACATTGGTGATCTCGCCATTGGGCATCCGGATGCGCAGCTCCGCATTGCTCAGATCGCCCCAGTTCTCGAACCAGAAGGCGTTGGTGTTGTGCTGGGGC
This sequence comes from Paracoccaceae bacterium, assembly GCA_041594355.1. Classification (GTDB taxonomy): domain Bacteria; phylum Pseudomonadota; class Alphaproteobacteria; order Rhodobacterales; family Rhodobacteraceae; genus JAIUZI01. The sequence continues at coordinate 47,876 of JBFHMM010000001.1, forward strand.
ACCGGTTCTGCCGCCGTCACCGGGGCCGCGCCCCCCAGAACAAGAGCCAAGGCAAGCGACGCGATCATGATCGGGCCAGCAATCAAAGCCCCCATCCCGCACCGAAAACCTTCAAACATTCGAATGTAACTCCCTGAAGCGAATGCATCTCTCGTAAAATCGCGGCACGCCCGCGCAGAGGCGGCCACTTGGTCGGCACTATACAGATTTCATTTCAAAAATCATGTTATTTTGGCAACTTTACGGCAGTGATGTTGCCCCGAACCGACAAGATCCGCCAATTGTTTGCCGTTACGGCAACAATAGACACTTTCCGGCGCGTTCAGCGCTCGATTGCCGCCCATTTCGCCTCGGCCCGGGTCTGGGCCTCGGCCAGCTGGCCGGGCGTCAGCCGGGGCCGCAGCAACTCTGCCGCCACCCGTGCCTCGGGATCGCCTGCCGACACCGCGAGGCTCAGCCACATGTAGCCCAGCACGTAATCCTGCGGCACGCCCTCGCCCTTGACGTACATCAGCCCCAGGTTGGTCATGGCGCCGCGCAGCCCCTTTCGAGCCGCGCGGGTGAACCAGATGGCCGCGTCCCGCGCGCCACCTTCCCGCAGCGCCAGACCGCCGGCCAGGTACTGCGCCAGCGGGTCGCCGGCGCGGGCCGCCCGCAGGGTATCGGCGCGCCAGCCCGGATCGTCGGCGGCGGGCCGGCTCAGCCGGGGATCAAAGCCATAGCTCAGCGCGGCGGCACTGTCGGGGCGCACCAACCCGGCGGCCTGCCGGTACAGCGCGGCGGCGCGGGCATCGTCCTGCGCCACGCCAAAACCGTTTTCATAAAGCACGCCCAGGTTGCGCACCGCCTCGGCCAGCCCGGACTGGGCCGCCTGTTCGAACAGGTTGGCGGCGGCGGCGTAATCCTGCGGCACCCCGTCGCCGCGCACATAGAGCAGCCCCAGGTTGTTCAGCGCCCTTGGATGACCCGTGGCGCCCGCCCTCTCGTACAGCGCCCGCGCCGCTGCATAATCCTGCGCCACGCCGGTGCCTTCCTGATACAGCACCCCCAGGCTGACCGCCGCCTCCACGTGACCCGCCTCGGCCGCGCGTTGATACAGCGCCGCCGCAGCCGCCGGGTCGGGCGCGCCCGCCACCGGGGTGTCCAGCGCCCGCGCCAGGTTGAACAGGTAGTCCGGAACACCGCTTTGCGCCGCCTGCCGCAGCCAGTGCAGCGCCTGCACCTGGTCCGTCTCCGCGCTGTCTCCGGTCAGCCGGCGAACGTGATACAGCCCCAGCAGGTTCTGCGCCGCCGCCTGCCCCTGCTCGGCGGCCCGCAGCAGCCAGGGGCGGGCAGCGGCAAAGTTCTGTGGCACCCCCTGCCCCTGATCGAAACGCAGCGCCAGCTGGTACTGGGCCTCGGCGTCATCGGCCTCGGCCCGAGCACGCAGGGCCCCGAGATCGCCGTCCTGCGCCGAAACCGATGCCCCCGCCAGCAGCGCCACCAGCAGGACCGGGCCCATGAGCTGCCTCAGGGTCATTCCGATGCCGTCCCGGCCTGCGCCGAACCGGTCTCGAAATAGGTCCGCGCGCCGGCCTGCGCCTGCGCCACCTGTTCCGCTGTCATCAACTGCGAGATCACCTCGCGCATCTCAGCGGCATTGCTCAGCCCGTGGGTGGCGGCGACATTGAACCAGACATGCGCCTGAACGTAATCCTGTTCGACCGGCCCGCCTTCGGCGTAAAGCTGTCCCATCCGGAACTGGGCAAAGCTGTCGCCAGCCTGCGCGGCCTGCTGCAGCAACGCTACCGCCTGCGCGCCGCGCGCACCGTCATCAAGCGTCAGATAGAGATCGCCCAGCCGGCCCTGCGCCTGTGTGATCCCCGCCGCCGCCTGCGTCTCCAGCCAGCTCAACGCCTCGGCATCCCCGGCCTGCGCCGCCGCGTCAACCCAGGGCGCGGCCTCCTGCGGGGCGATCAGATCGTCGATCCGGCCCTGTGCCGCCAGCAGTCCCAGCCGCGCAGCGGCCACTTCGGCCACGTCCGGCCCCATGTCCAGGGCGCGGCGGTACTCCCGCACCGCCTGCCGCAGGTTCTGCGGCGTGCCGCGGCCTTCTTCCTGAAACGCCGCGACCACCAGCACCGCGCGTGGCAGGTTGCGGTCGGCAGCCCGCTGGTACCAGTCGAACGCGGTGGCATCATCGGCCGGCACCCCGGTGCCCGTGGCATAGGCGAAGCCGAGGTTGGTCATCGCCCCGGCATCGCCCGCCGCCGCCGCCGCCGTCAGCCAGCGCAGCGCCTCCTCGCCGTTCTGCGCCACCCCGTCGCCGTGCAGGTATTTGGTACCCAGCATCCGCTGCGCCAGCGGATGGCCCGCCTCCGCGGCACGGCGGAACCAGGCCTGGGCCTGGGCCGGGTTCCTGGTCGTGCCATTGCCCGCATCCAGATTCAGCCCCAGGGAATACTGCGCCGCCGCCACCCCGGCCGCCGCGGCGCTCTCCATCCATTTCAGCGCCCGGGGGCCGTCCTCGTCGGTGCCCAGACCCTGGGCATAGGCCTGGCTGAGTGCGTATTGCGCCTCGCCATGCTGCTGTTTGGCGGCGGCCAGGAACCAGGTAAAGGCGGTTTCCTCGCTGCGCGGCACACCGCGGCCCAAACGATAGGCGACCCCCAGCAGGAACTGCGCCTCGGCGTCGCCCTGACTGGCGGCGCGCTGCAACAGGTTGGCGGCGCGGGCCTGATCCTCGCCCACCCCTTCGCCGGCCATGTACATCCGCGCCAGCAGGGTGGCGGCAGCGACATGATCCTCCTCCACCGCCTCGGCCAGCCAGCGCACCGCCTGCCCCGGATCGCGGGGACCGCCGCGGCCTTCCTGCAGGATCCGGCCATAACGATACTTGGCATTCGGCGTGCCGCCCGGCGCCAGCTGCGCCAGCCCCTCGCGGGCGGTCACGTAATCGCCGGACCGGTAGGCCGCGACGATATCGGCCATTTCGGGCAGCCGCACCTGCGGCGCATCGGCGGCATCCTGATCGACAGGAGTAGCAGTGTCAGAGGGCGCATCCGACGTCTGCGCAGGAATGGGCGCGGCGGTCAGACACAGGACCGCTGCGGCGGCAAGAGCAGCGGAAAATCGCAGGGACATGAAGGGAAACTCAATCTTTTCAAGGTCAGGATGGATAGATCTAGCCACAGGCTAACGCAATGCAGGCGCTCTGGCGAGATCAGATTGCCGTCAGCCCCGCCGCCGTCCACAGCCAAACCAGCGCCGCCGCCGCCGCCAGCGCCGCGCCAAAGGGCTGGCGGGCATCGCCCGCCGGCCCCTGTCCGGACCGGACCGCCGCCACCAGCACCGCCAACACCCCCAGAAGCGCCCCCGCCAGCACCACATGCGGCAACAGTCCCGGCCCGCAAAAGGCTCCGATCCCCGCCATCAGCTTGACGTCGCCCAGCCCCAGCCCCTCGCGCCCGCGCAACCGGGCATACCCCCGGCGGATTACCCAGAAACTACCGGCCCCCAGCACCGCGCCAAGACCGGCCATCGCGGCATGACCGGCCAGCCCCGCCCGCACCAGCGCCGCCAGCGCCAACGCCAGGGTCAGCACATCGGGCAGCCGCATCCAGATCAGATCGCTGACCGCCAGCGCCAGCAGCAGCCACAACACCAGCGCCGTGAGCCAGACATGGGCCGCGCCGCCGCCGGCCAGCAGCGCCAGAACCGCCAGCCCCGGCGCGGCAATCTCGAGATACAGATGCCAGGCCGGGATCGCCGCGCCACAGCCGCGGCACCGTCCGCGCGCCATGACAAAGGACAGCACCGGCAGCAGGTCGCGCGGGCGCAATGCCCTGCCGCAGGCGCGGCAGGCCGAGCGCGCCCGCACCACGTCTTCGCCGCGCGGCAGCCGGTCGATCAGGACCCCCAGGAACGACCCCGTCGCCGGGCTGACCAACAGCAGGAAAACTGTAAAGAAATCGAGCTTGGGCACGGGATGACGCGGCCTTTCGGATGAGGGGAAGCCAAGGCCCCGGCGCAGCTTGTCACCACATGGGGCAGTCCCTATTGTGCGCCCAAGTGATAGGCGTGGAACGGATGACAATGCAACCGGATGCGACACGACCGGCGGGTGGGTCCGCTTCTGCCGATGACGGATTCTCCCTGCTCGAACTGATGGTGGTCGTGGTGATCCTGTCGGTGCTGGCGCTGGCCATCGTGCCACGGGTGATCGACCGCCCCGACCAGGCGCGCGCCGCGCGGGCGACCTCGGACATCGCCGCGATCTCCAGCGCCATCGGCCTTTATAAGCTGGACAATTTCACCTACCCCAGCACCGCGCAGGGGCTGGCCGCGCTGACCACGCCGCCCTCGGTCGAACCGCTGGCGCCGAACTGGGCCTCAGGCGGCTATATCGCGCGGCTGCCCAAGGATCCCTGGGGGCGCGACTACCAGTATCTGCAGCCCGGGGTGCACGGCGCCTTCGACGTGTTCTCTTATGGTGCCGACGGTCAGCCCGGCGGCAGCGGGGCGAATGCGGACATCGGGTCATGGCAGGTCAACTGATCCGCGCGCCAGCCGCCCGAAACGCGCCGGATGCCGGCTTTACCCTGATCGAGCTTCTGGTGGTGATCACCATCCTGTCGGTGCTGTCCGTGGGCGGCGCCATGCTGGCCACCAGCCGTGGCGGCAAAACCGCTGCCGACGCCAGCGATCTGGCCGCGTTTCGCGCCGCCCACACCCGGCTGCGCAGCCTTGCGGTGCATGGCCAGAGCCTGCGGGGCATGTATGTCACCCCGCAGGGCCGCCGCCTTGCCGAGCGCCGCGCGGGCCGGTGGCGCCCCACCGGACCCGAGCTGCGCTGGCGGAACCCGATGCGGTTCGACCCGGCCCGGCGCGCCGGCTTTGCCGACCCCGGCCTGCCCGAGGGTCCGGGCGCGCCGCAAATCCTCTATTACCCCGACGGGCGCAGCACCGCTTTCGAGGCGCGCTTCGGCACTGGGCGCGACCAAATCCGCTGCCGCAGCGACGGCTGGACCGACCTGCGCTGTGCCCCGCTATGAGACTGCGCTTTCGCACCCCGCCCGGCCTGACGCTGGTAGAGCTGCTGGTGGCGGTGCTGGTGCTGTCCATCGCAGTGGTCGGCACCTTTCGCACGCTGGATGTCTCGGGCCGCCAGATCGGTGGCGAATCCGAACGCCTGCTGGCCCGGCTGGTGGCCGCCAACCGGGCCGAGGAACTGCGCCTGACCCGTGTCGCTGAACCCACCCCGATGCCCGGGCAGGTTCGGCAGGGGCCCTATGACTTCGACGTGGAGACCGGGCTGGAAACCACCGTCGGCGGGCTGGGCCAGGCCACCATCACCGTGCGCGGCCCCGGCGGCAGCGGCGCGGTGCTGGTCACCTATCTGCCTGCCCCCGCTGGCGGAGGGTAAGCGGATGCGGCGCGGCCACCACCCCGATGCGGGCCTGACCCTAATCGAGCTGATCGTCGCCATGGCGCTCTTCGCGCTGGTCGCCGCCATGGGGCTGCAGGTGCTGAACGGCATGCTGCGCGCCCGCGACCGGCTGGTCGCCCGCTCCGATGACACCGGCGCGCTCAGCCTGACGCTGGCGCTGCTACGCCAGGATCTGCAGGCCACAGTGCCGCTGGGGTTTTCCGCCCCCGGCGTCCCGCCAGCGCCGCCGCTGACCACCACCCCCGGCCCCCGGCTGGCGCTATCGCTGGCCGGGCAATCCGGCCCCGGCATTCCCGAACACGCCGGGTTCCACCGGGCGATCTGGCGCTACGACCGCACGACCCAGCAACTGACCCGGCAGATCTGGCCCAGCCTCAGCCCCGCCACCGCATCGCAGCTGCAGCCCGCCACCCCCGTCCTGACCGGCGTGCAGGGGCTGGAGATCCGCCTGTTCCGCCCCGATCAGGGCTGGCTCGACTGGCGCGACCTGCCGGTGGATGTGATCCGCACCGACCTGCCCGCCGCCATCGAGGTCACGCTGGACACTGTCGCTTTCGGCCGGGTGCGGCTGGTAGAGACCCTATGGTAAGGCCCGCGGCCTCCGAGCGCGGCTTCGTGCTGGTCAACGCGCTGCTGATCGTGGCCGCGATGGCGGCGGCGGCGGCCTTGCTGCTGGGCCGGTCACAGGCGGCGCGTGTCCGGCTGGACCTGGCGCAGGAGGCGATGCAGGTACAGCTCTATCTCGACGGCGCCGAGGCGCTGGCGCTGACGGTGCTGAACCGCGACCTGCGCGGCCCGGCGCTGGATCACCCGGAGGAATCCTGGGCCCGGCCCCATGACGTCACCGTTGACCGCGGCCGCGTGGCGCTGCGGCTGAGCGACTTGCAGGGGCGGTTCAACCTCAACACCCTGCGCAGCGCCACCGATCTGGCGGCGTTGAACCGATTCCTGCGGCTGGCCGACAGGATCGCCCTGTCCGAACAGCAGGCCCGCGCCATCGCCGCCCATATCGCCGGGCCGCCGCCCGAACTGCTGGGCCGTTATGCCCGGCTGCCGGTGCCGATGTACCCCACCGGCGGCGGCATCGCCGCGATCGGCGAACTGCGCCATGTGCCGGGGTTGGGGGGCGCGGCCTTTGACCGGCTGCAACAGGTGGCCGCCGTGCTGCCCGGCGGCGCACCGCTGAACATCAACACCGCCCCCGAACCGGTGCTGGCCGCCTGGTTGCCCGAACTGGGGGCCACGGCCCGGACCAAGCTGCTGGCGCAACGCCGCGATGCCCCGTTCGAGACGCCAGAGGCCTTTCTCGACGCGCTCGAACGCCTGGTCCCCATCGACCGCGAGGCCCCGCATCTGCAGCCCCAGGGCTTCACCGTTGAATCCGACTGGTTCCTGGTGGAAAGTGCCGCCAGTCTGGCCACCTCCCGTCAGGCGCGGCACAGCGTGATCCGGCGCGGCGGTGCGCGGCGGCTGGCGCGGGTGGAGTACCGGCAGGCAACACAGGAGAAAGCAGAACCGTGAGCGCCCGGCGTGCAAGAAACCGCAGCGAGGCGGAACCCGGGACCGCCTTTGCCCGGATCGGCGCTGGCCCGGCCGCAAATCCGGCCCCCGGTCAGGTGGTGCTGGTGCCCGGCGCACATGTGCCGGTGATCGCGCTGGATCTGCCCGCCGGCGTGCGCGGGGTTCAACGCGAGCGCATTGCCACCCGTGCCCTACGCGACCTGACCGGGCTGGACCCGGCCCGGATCGACATACGGCCCCTCCCCGGCCCCCGGCCGCAGGCCTGGAGCCGGGTGCTGGTGACCGATCCGGCCCGGCTGGCCGATTGGCGCGCCCGCAGTGCGGGCGCCCGCGCGCTGCTGCCCGATTACCTGTCGCTGCCCGCCGCCGAGGGGCTCTGGACCCTGCAGCACCGGGCACCGGAAACCGACGACGCAGATGGCGAAATCCTCGCCCGGCTGGGCACCGACGATGGCTTTACCATCGAAACCACCGCCGCCCGGCTGATGCTGGCCGCCGCGCTGCGCGAGGCGCCGCCGCGCGCGGTGCTGTGGATCGGCACACCGCTTCCGGATCTGGCGGCGCTGTTCGAGGCCGCCGAGCTGCCACAGGTCGACCGGGCCGAGGACGCCACCCGGCACGGGCTGGCCCCGCCATCGGTGCTGGGCCACGGCGAGGAAAGCTGTGATCTGCGGCAGGATCCCGGACAGGAACGCGACCACCTGCGGCGGCGGCTGCTGCCGTGGCGCTGGTCGGCGCTGGCGGCGACGGCGGCGCTGGCTGTCTGGTGCGCGGCGCTGGCGCTGGAAACCCGCCAGCTGCGCGAGCGCACCGCCACCGTCACCGCGCAAACGCTGGAGATGACCCGGAAGTATTTTATCCCCGCCGGTCCGATCCTGGATATCCGCGCCCAGATCGGCGCCGAAATGGCCAGCCGACAGGCCCGGCTGGGTGTGGCCCGCGACCAGCGCTCAGGCCTGGACCTGATGAACCGCGCCGCAACCCTGATCGACCGGGCCGAGGCCACCGGCGTCGATGATCTGTCCTATACCGCCGACGGCGGGCTGGTGGCGCGGCTGCGGGTGCCCGATTACGCCGCCCAGGACCGGCTGGCCGAGACCCTGTCAGCGGGCGGGCTGGCGGTCGAGGTGATCGAATCGGGGCTCAGCGAGGATGGGGCCGAGGTTCGCGTCGAGATCGCCCTGGCCCTGGCGGAGGACGGCCAATGACCGACCGGTTGATCTTTGCCCTGCTGGGCCTGACGGGCCGGGAACGGCTGCTGCTGGCACTGCTGTGCCTGGTGGCGTTGCCGCTGGCGCTGTGGCTGGGCATGGTCGAGCCGCTGCAAGCCCGCCGTGACGCCGCCCGCAGCGATCTGGCGGCGGCCCGGATCCTGCAGCATTGGGTCAGTGTCCAAGCGGCGGACAGCGCCCGGATCGGCTCCGGCACCACCCCCGCAGAAACCCCGCCCATCGGCGTTTCCGGCCTTGAACAGAGCCTGATTTCCGCCGGGCTGCGCGATCACGTCAGCGATCTCAGCCGCCGCTCGGGCGACCGGATCGAGCTGCGTTTCGATGCCGTGCCGTTCTCGGATCTGGGTATCTGGATCAATCGCACCGCCCGCGGCTGGGGGTACGAGATGACCGCCTTTCGCATCCAGCAGGGACCGGAACCCGGTCTGGCCGAAGCGCGCTTCAGCCTCGCGCCCCGCCAGCCCTGAACGTGGTCCCGGAGGCCCCTAGCCCTGCCCGGACAACTGCGCGTCCAGCTGCGACTTACGGGCCTTGATGGTGCCGATCTGGTCCAGCTCGGGATGGGTTTTCAAAACCTCGCCCAGAGCTGACTGGGCCGATTTCAGATAGGCCGCGCCACCCGCCCCGCCGCCGGCCATGCCCAGTTCGTGCTCGGCAGTGCCCTGAACCGCCAGCGCGGCGCTGCGGAAGGTGCCCTTCTGGCTGGTCGCCAGCCCGCGCGCCTGTTCGGCGGCCTGGGCATACTGGCCATTGCGCAGCAGCGCATGGGCATAGTCCAACCGGAACCGCGCCTCATAGCCGCCCGCCCCGTCCAGCAGCTGCGCGTAACCGCGCACCGCCTTGTCGTACTTGCCATCCTCCAGCGCCTCGCGGGCGGACAGGTATTGCCGGCGCATGGCGCTGTTGTCGCCGCTGGTCTCTGTGCAGGCGGTCAGCAGGACGCTGGCGCCAATGCACAGAACACCGGCCGCGACCGGGATCCGAATTCCATGTGTTTTCATGACCTGCTCTTTTGGTTTTTTCTTTATGTTTATATGAATTGGCCGATCCGGTCTACGCAGCTGATCGCGGTCGCGCCGCATACGGGGAAAACTATGGCAGTTCGGTTACTCGCATTTCTCTGCGCCCTGGCGGCGCTGGCCGGGCTGGCGCTGGCGGCGCGCGACCTGAACCGGGTGCTGCGCGCGCCCGCGCCCGACACCGTTGCCGCGCAGCCCGGCGGCGCACAGCCGCAGCCCCCAACCCCCGCGCCGCCCGTCCCGCCGGCGCAGGCCTGGCCGCCGTTGTTCGGCACGCTGGTGGTGCCTGAACCGCAGCCACCGACGCCGCCGCAACCCCCCGCCCCACCGGCGCCGCCGCTGTCCAGCCTGGGTTTCACGCTGAAAGGCACGGCCACGCTGAACGGCGAAACCTGGGCGATCCTGGCACACCCCACCGGCGAACGGATCCTGCGGGTGGGCGACTTGCTGGCCGAGGGGCTGCAGGTCGTGGCGATCGACGACAGCGGGCTCTGGGTTGGTAGAAACGGTGGCCGCGAAGTGCTGGAATTCTCGCAATAGAGCCATATTCCGCCGCAGCGGCGGCACGCAGGCCACAACCCCGCACCCCGCGCATGCCGGGGCATCATAGCCGTATGCTTTTGCCCGCAACTGGGCTAAACTGCGCTCATAATCAGAGCGGAACGACCCGTGAACCGGGCGGAACAAGACCAAAAGAAACAAGAAGACAGGCGGATCCACATAGATGACTTGGCTGGCAAGGCTGCACGCCACCCTGATGACGGGTAGGGCGGCAACGGTTCCGGTGCTGATCCTAATGGCCCTACTGGCCATCGCTCCCGCCGGGCCGGCGCGGGCCCAGGTCGAACTGGACCTGCGCGATGCCGACCTGCGCAGTTTCGTCACCATCGTCGCCGACGCCACCGGGCGCGGCTTTGTGCTGGACCCGCAGGTGCGCGGCACGGTCACCGTGCTGGCCCCCGACGGGCTGCCGTCCGATGCGCTCTACGAAGTCTTCCTGAACGTGCTGGAGCTGAACCGGCTGACCGTGGTCGAAGGCCGCGGCGCCGACCGTATCGTGCCGCTGTCCTCGGCCCGCGAACTGTCCGGGGCCAGCGGCACCGTAGAGCTGGATGGCGGCTTCGAGACCCGGGTGATCGAAGTGCGCAACGCGCCGCTGCAGGAGGTGGTCGAGGTGATCCGCCCGCTGTTGCCTTCCGAGGCCGTGCTGACCGCGATCCCCCGCGCCCGCCTGCTGGTGCTGTCGGACCGGGGCGAGAATTTCCGCCGTATCGAGGCTCTGATCCGGCGGCTGGACCAGCCCCGCGCGCAGTTAGTCACCATGGTGCCGCTCTATAACGCGCGCGCCGATGACGTCTATCAGGTGGTGCAGTCGCTCAACATCATCCCCCCGGACGCCTCGGTCACCGTCGATCGCCGGTCGAACGCGCTGGTGGTGGCAGGTTCGGCCAGCCTGGCCGACCAGATCCGGGTGCTGGTCGAACGGCTCGATACCCGCGATGTCGGCATCGCATCGGCGGTGGAGACGTTGAAATACGCCGACGCCACCGCGCTGGCCGACGTGATCCTGCGCAGCTTTACCGGCCAGCAGCAGGTTTCCGGCAGCGAGGAAACCATCTCTATCGTGCCCGATCTGGCCACCAATTCGCTGTTGATCACCGCGCCCGCCGACAAGATCCAGAACATCCTCGCGATGACCCGCCACCTGGACCGCCGCCCGAAACAGGTGCTGGTCGAGGCGGTGGTCTTCGAGATGTCGGTCGAAGGGTTCTCCGATCTCACCGTGCAGTTCGGCGCCGTGGTCAACAACGCCATCATCGGCGGGGTCGAATTCGACCTGGCCGGCCGCCCCACCCTGACCAGCCTGCTGACGGCGGCGGCCAACGGCGAGCCGATCTCGCCCGGGACTGGCGGCACCATCGGCGGCGGCACCCAGAACGGCGATGACGCCATCGCGGGCTTTCTGTCGGCCGTGGCCACAACCAATTCCACCCGTCTGCTGGCAACCCCTTCGATCATGACCCTGAACAACCAGGAAGCCGAGATCGTCGTCGCCCAGAACGTGCCCTTTGTCACCGGATCCTATTCCACCGTCGGCGACACCAACAATCCCGAGAACCCGTTCCAGACCATCGAGCGCGAAAATGTGGGTCTGACATTGCGCGTCACGCCGCAGGTGACCGGCGACGACACCGTGCGCATGACCCTGGAACAAGAGGTGTCGCGGCTGACCAACAACACCGCCGCCTCGGGCGGCGAGATCACCCAGCGCCGCGCCCTGACCTCGACCGTTCTGGTGCGTGACGGCAATGTGGTGATGCTGGGCGGGCTGCTCGAGGATACCTCGGTCTCGCAATCCCAGCGGGTGCCGACGATTTCGGAAATCCCGGTGGTCGGCGCGCTGTTTCGCGGCAAGAACGCCCGCGAAGACCAGCGCATCCTGCTGGTGATGCTGCGCCCCCGCGTGGTCAGCAACGACGCCGAGGCCAAGCGGCTGGCGGATCAGGCCGCCCGCGACGCCCGCCGCGCCACCCGCGCGCTGCAGCCCGACAACCGTGATCAATTTCCCAAAACACCCAGCGGGCTGTTCCCCTATGCTGATGGCGATCTGAACCTGCCGTTTGATTCGGGCTTTATCGACGATGTCGCACAAAGCAGAACCCTCCCGCCGCTCCCGCCCCGGCTTGACTTCTGAACCGCTCCCCGGCGGCGAGGCCCCCCGCCTGCCCTTTGCCTTTGCCCGCGACCAGCAGGTGCTGCTCGACGGTCCCCGGCTGATTGCCGGGCCCGCCGCCACGGCCCTGGGCCTGCGCGAGGCGCGCCGCAGGGCCGGGCAGCCGCTGCAGCTGATCGAAGAACCGCAGGACCTGTTCGACCTGGCCCTGACCCGGCTCTATCAAAGCGATCCGACGGATCAGACCGCCCCCGAGCTGACCTTCGATCTGGAAGACAGCGCCAGCACGACAGGCCACCGCGACCTGCTGGACGAGGTCGAGGACGCCCCGGTGATCGAGATGGTCAACCAGCTGCTGCGCCGGGCGGTTCAGGCCGGCGCCTCGGACCTGCATGTGGAACCGCATGAAACCGGGCTGCGGGTCCGGATGCGCCGCGACGGGTTCCTGCAGACGGTGATGGACCGTCACGACGTCCCCGTGCGCCGCATCCTGTCACGGCTCAAGGTGATGGCAGGGCTGGATATCGCCGAAACCCGGCTGCCGCAGGACGGGCGCATTCCGCTGCGCATGGGCGGGCGGCAGATCGACACGCGGGTGTCCACCATGCCAGGCAGCTACGGCGAACGCATCGTGCTGCGGATCCTCGACCGCTCCACCGGGCTGGTGCCGCTGGACCAGCTGGGCCTGAAGCCGGAACAGATCGACATGCTGGAACGGCTCTCGGCGCTGCCCAACGGCATCATCCTGGCCACCGGGCCAACCGGCTCGGGCAAGACCACGACGCTTTATTCGCTGCTGAAACTGTCGGACCTGCACCAGCGCAACATCGTCACCGTCGAGGACCCGATCGAATATGACCTGCCGCAGGCCTCGCAGACCCAGATCAACGCCGAAATCGGCATGACCTTTGCCGCCGGGCTGCGCGCCACCCTGCGCCAGGACCCCGATGTGATTCTGGTGGGCGAGGTCCGAGACGCGGAAACCGCCACCACCGCCGCGCAGGCGGCGCTGACCGGGCACCTGGTGTTCTCCTCGCTGCACGCCAATGGGTCGGTGGGGGCGATCACCCGGTTGCGCGACCTGGGCCTGGACGATTTCCTGATCGCCTCGACCCTGCGGGCGGTGATCGCCCAGCGGCTGCTGCGCCGGCTCTGCCCCGATTGCAAGACATCGCACCCCCCCACCCCGGCGGAACAGGCGCATTTCGCCCGGCTGGGCGTGCCCGCCCCGGCACAGGTCCACGCCCCCGAAGGCTGCGACGCCTGCAGCGGCACCGGCTACCGCAGCCGGGTCGGCATCTTTGAAATGATCGAGGTCGACGAGACCCTGCGCAGCGCCGTCGATCGCGGGGCCTCCGAGGCCGAACTGAAGGGGCTGGCGCTGTCCCAGTCCGACACGCTGATGGGTCAGGGACTGGCCCAGGTAGCCAATGGCGCCACCAGCCTGGCCGAAACCCTGCGCGTGGTCGGGGACAGCGTGTGAAAGCTTTTGCCTATACCGCCTTCACCGCCGAGGGGCGGCGCAAATCCGGCAGCCTGATTGCCGAAAGCGAGGCCGACGCCACCCGCCAGCTCAAATCCCGGGGCCTGTTTGTCTCCGATCTGCGCGCGCGCAGCAGTCGGCGGACATCGGGACGCGGCAAAGGGTTTTCCCGCCGCCACCGGCTGAACGCCGATCTGCAGGCGGTGTTCACCCGCCAGATGGCGGTTCTGCTCGGCGCCGGGCTGACCAGCGAATACGCGCTCGAAGCGGTGCGCTCCGCAGGCAGCAGCCCGGCGATGGAAGGGCTGGCCACCACCGCCAAGGCGGCGCTGCTGGACGGCCAGCCGCTGTCCGAAGCGCTGGAGGGCAGCGGCGCGGGCTTCGCTCCCTATTACATCGCGTCGATCCGGGCGGCCGAGAATTCCGGTGACGTCGGCGAGGTCTTTGCCCGGCTCGCCGATCATCTCGAAACCACGGGCATCGACCGCGCACAGGTCTCGACCGCGCTGATGTACCCGATGTTCGTGGCCGGCGTGTCGGTGCTGGTCTGCATCATCCTGATGACCACCGTGGCCCCGGAAATCGTGTTGATGTTCGAAGGCTCCGGTCGCCCGATGCCGCCCCTGACGGTGGCCATGCTCACGGTCAGCGACTGGATGTCGGCCAACTGGGTGCAGCTGCTCGGCGCTCTGACAGCAGCCTTGGTGACCTATCTGCTGGCCATGCGCGTGCAGACATTCCGCGACCGACGCGACGGGCTGCTGCTGCGGCTGCCCCTGGTGGGCAGCCTGATGCGGCAATCGGCAGCGGTGCAGTATCTGCGCACGCTTGCGCTGGTGCTGACCAGCCGCCACGCTGTGGTGGGCGCGGTCGACAGCGCTGCGGGCGTCCTGACCGTGACCCGGTTCCGGCGCGAAGCCGCCGCGGTATCGGACGTGGTGCAGGCCGGCGCACGGCTGTCCGACGCGGTCGCCGAACTCACGATCATCCCCCCCGTAGTGCGCCAGCTGATGAGCGTCGGCGAACAATCGGCCAACCTGGCCCGCATGACCGAACGCAGCGCCATACTGGTGGAAAACAACCTGCGCAATGAACGCAAACGCATCGCCGCATTGTTAGAGCCGGTTCTGATGATGGTCGTGGGCGGTGGTGTTCTGGTGATCGTGCTGTCGGTGCTGCTGCCGATCTTTGATCTGCAGTTCATCGTGACAGGCTGAGATAAAGGGGGCTCTGCCCCCGCCGCCAGAGGCGGCTCCCCCGGGATATTTCCAAACAGAAGAAGCCAGAGGTATGCTGCTTCTTCTGTTCCAAAATATCTCAGGGAGTTTGAGGGACAGCGTCCCTCATCAAAAATGGAATGCGCCGAAGGCGCGCAGTATGGAAACGGTGTCAGACCTTCAGGCCCAAAGCCTCGATCAGGTCTGTATCGGCGGTCACAAAGTCCTCCAGCCGTCGCGCGGCGGCGTCACTGCCCAGACGGTCGAGCAGCTTTGGCCAACGTGCCTCGTCCGGCTCGATCATGCCCTGATTGACATAGGTCTCGGTGACCGAAATCTCGGCGCCGTAGCGGTCCGCGATGTCCCGTTCCAGCGCGCCCAGGTCCAGGGTCGAATAGATCCTGTCGAACAGCGGCAGGTTCTTTTGCGCCGCCGCGACCTTTTCCGCACTGCTCAGCGCCTGCATCTGCTGGTAGCCCCGCATTTTGCGGGTGGCGAAATAGCTGCAGTAGAAATTATCGTAGTGGTCGTGGATGAACCGCTGGAACCCGGGGTTGCCGCCAAAAAAGTAATCCTCGGCCGAACAGCGCAGCAACCGTTTCTTGCCCGCGTGTTGCGGCAGGTCCAGATCCTCTTCGCTGAGCGCCTGCGCCTCTTTCATCAGGAAAAAGTAGAACGAGGCGATCCGTTCGCAAGGGTCGCGCAGAACAGAGAACACAAAGCGGCTTTCGGGCAGGGTTTCCAGCTCGGACCAGTCCAGATGTCCGGAATAGAGACTGTATCCCGGCGGCATCTGCGGCGCGTCGCCTGGGACCTGGGTATGCACCCGGATCGGGCTGACCTGCGTCTCCCCCACCACCTGGACCAGGGCATTGTGAATGGTCTGTCCCGCGGTCTTGGGGATATGCAGGAATACGATCGGCGCAGTGGCGTCGGCAGGGGTCGTCAGGTTCACTTCGCCAAAACCTCTTCGCGCAGATCGAACACATCAGGTTCAAACACCGGTTCACCCTTCATTTCCTGCACACCGGAGAGGAAGATCTGCGGCCTGGCCGGATCCAGGTGTTGTAGTTGCCAGGGGGCGAACCGCCACCAGCGGACCCGCAGCATCGCGGAAATCAAAGTCGGTGCGATGCGCCATTTCTTGATGACCGCCGGGTTACCGGCCACCACCGCATAGGGCGGCACGTCTTTGGACACCACGGCATTGGCCGCCACCACGGCGCCGTCGCCGATGGTCACACCGGCCGCGATATAGGCCCCGTGGCCGATCCAGACGTCATTGCCGATGGTGGTGATCCGGGCACGTGTCGCCGGACCCGTGTGGTCGAACTTGTAGCTGTGATAGTCGTCGGCGCCGGTAAAGCCGCTGCCCAGATCGAACAACCGGTCCCCGAGATAGAAGGCCGGCGAGGTCGAGACCCAGTCCATCGGGTGGTTTTGCCGCCCGATCTGGACCTCTTCTCCGAACGAACAATAGCGGCCGATCCGGGCGCCGAAACAATGGCCCGACACCTGGTAGGAAAACGCGCCCAACTCGATGGAATGTTCGTATTGGGTCCATTTGAGCGACCCCGGCGCCTCGAGCACCGTGTGCCGGGGCAGGGTCACGGTCTTGGCGCTCCCACGTGGCAAAATCTCGATTCCGGCTTTCCTTAACCGCTCATAAGAGACGTCTAACCTGTTCATTGTCCCGCCTGCCCGTCTTTTGCTGCCTGTTCATCGTCCTGTGCCAGCCTTTTGAGCACATTCCGTGCAAGGTTTCCATCCGCCGAGAACGGGATCAGGCGGCCATTCTCCGCATTTTCGACCGCATCTCCCTGGGCGCCGATATCGAAGGCATAGACCGGCAAACCGGTCGCCAGCGCCTCGTGGGTGGTATAGGAAAAGGTTTCCGGCCAGACCGAGGGCACCAGCCAGTCGGTGATCCCATAGCGCGCCACCAGACCCGGCAGGTCCTGCAGCCGGTAGTTGCCATGCACCGGCACCGAGGCCGGCGGCATATAGGCCGGATCGACGTTGCCGATCAGCACCAGCTTGGTCCCCGGGTCCGGTTGCTGTTCCAGCATCCGCCCCAGTTCGGCCACCACGGCGGCGCCCTTCTGGTACCCGATGTTGCCCAGCACCGCGACCACGCGGGCCGCACCGGCGGGCCGCGCAATCTTCGGCACCTTGACCAGAAGTTCATGCGGGCGCAGCACGATCTGCGGCTCCAGCCCCGGGAACACCGCCAGCATCTGCGCGCGGCTGTCTTCGCTGAACACCACCACCTCGTCGGCCGTGCCCAGCAGCGCACCCCATTCCACCCGCCAGCCAGCCAGCGAAACCAGCGCGCCCTCGGGGCGCATCACCGTATGCGCCTTGTCGGCGCGATTGTCGGACACCGGACCGCGATAGGCACCGTCATCGTCCAGCAGCGTATAAGACGGCGACAGCATGAAGAAATCATGCACCAGAACCTCGATCCGGTCCTGTGACCCACGTTTCAGCCGCAGCAGATGCTTGGGCAGCGACACCGGGTCGGGATCGCCCACGCCGCAGGAATAGACGATGCGGCGGCGCGCCAGCGGCGCCAGCAGTTTTTCGACAAAGGCAAAGTCATCGGTGGTGCCGGCGACGCTGCCCTGTTCGGAAATCACCTCGACCTGCCAGCGGGCGTTGCCGCCGCCCACCCGCAGCACGATCGCGGGCCTGCCGGTCGCCTCCAGGTCGCGTTCGATCCGGTCAGCCAGGTAATGTTCGGCCCCGCCGCCCAGCGAATGCGCCAGATAGATCGGGATCTCCGCTTCGGGGCTGCGGCTGGCCGCCCAGGCCACCGCCAGCGCCACCCGTGCAGTGACCAGCGGATCGATGGCAACGAACTGCTGAACCTCGGCGTCGTAATCGGGATAGCGCTGCGCGATGCGCTCGTTGTTCTGCGCCACCAGCTTCAGCTTTTCCTCGCTGCCGAAACTTTCGCCGCCGCGATGTTCGACAAACAGCCCCGGAAGGCCCAGATGCCGCCCGCCCAGGGCGCGCGCCTTCTGGCACCAGTCGACCTCTTCGCCGTATCCGCGGCCAAAAATCGGGTCTAACCGGGGGATCTTGCGCAGGTAATCAATGTTCAGCGCCATGCAGAATCCGACCCCCGTGGGGCAGACCGACAGGGTTGCCTCGGGATGGAACCGCTTTGCCACCGCGTCAATGGCATCACATTGACCAAGCTGCAGCGGCATCCGCTGGCAGATCGCGGGCACCGAGAAGATCTCGGCATCGTTCGACATCGGCGTCACGGTGGCGACATCGGCATGAACCCGCATCGGACGCAGCAGCCGGCTGGCCCAGCCCGGTGGCACAAAGGCGTCCGAATTCAGCAAGACCACGTGGTTGCCGATCTCGAGGCTGCGCGCCAGCGCGCTGTTGACCGACCCGATAAAGCCCTTGTTGCTCTGGTTCAGAATCAGTTCGATCCGGCCCGGCGTCTGCGCCTCCTGCGCGGCGACCCATTGGGTCAGCCAGGGCCGCACCTCCGGATCGGACGAACAGTCCTCGACCACGATCATGCGCCACGGCAGATCGGTGTTGTCCAGCACCCGCTGCAGCACGCGCGGCAGCAGGTCGAAGGCGTTGTAGACCGGCAGAACGATCGTGATCGGCTCCGGATCGGGCCAGGCGATGACATCGCCTTCGGCGGCAAACAGCTGGGTCTCCATCGGCCCGGCCTCGGGCACCGTCTGCAGCCCCAGCGCGGATTTCACCGCCGCGCGCGCCGCCGGGTCGCCCCGCGCCATGGCGCGGACGATCTGCGGCCCCAGGCGCAGCAGGGTCCACAGAAACCGCGTTGCCAGCCGGCGGCGGTTGCGGCGCAGCATCGGCACCGGGATCGGCGCCACGTCATGTCGGCGGGTGACGCCACCGACATCGGTGCTCAGCGAAAATCGTCCGTCGCCGTAGTTCTGGCTGATCTCGAACCCGACCCGTGGCGGCACGCCCACGGCGGCAGCGACATCCTGACGCGGGATCGCCGGGCGCGTGACCGCCTGGCCTTCGGCCCCTGTCAGAAGGATGCGATCGGCGGTGGACCAGCCGATAAAGGTGACCCGGCTGCCCGCCAGCACCACCCGGTCGACATAGCCCTGCCCGCCATTGCCGGAGGCGCTGTCGGACAGATCAAACCCGGGGGCTTCGATATAGCGGTGCGTACGGGCATAGCGCTGGAACAGGCCTCGAAGACGATTGATCACGCGGTCCGCGCTCCTTGGAAATTCTTTTGCCTCAACCCGCAGGCTGACGTCTTAAATTCGCAGTAAATCCGCAGAGGCGAAAGAGCGCAAGACGCCCATCCGCCGGTTCCGCCCCGCGCTCTACACAGATCGGTCCGGGAAGTCTATCGCTCCGGCCGTGAAATGGATCTCAAACCGGCCGGATCCTGCCGCCGGGCCTGAATTGGCGCCCCTTTTCAGCGGTTGCGGCGGAACAGGTTGCCGATGGTCTGGAAAACAAGATCAAAATCATAGCACATATTGGCATGGCGCTGATAAATCAGGTCCAGCCGCGCCTTGGCCGGGATGCAGACGCGGGTATAGACCTCGTCGGTTTCCTCGCGCGTGGCGCAGCGCTCAAGCAGCGCCGCCTCGTGTTTGTGATAGGTGATCGAAGCCAGCCCGGTGACACCGGGGCGCGATTTCAGCACCTCGCCATAGATCCCGGGAAACCGCTCGACGTATTCACGCAGGGGCGGGCGCGGACCGACAAAGCTCAGATCCCCCTTGAGGATGTTCCACAGCTGCGGGAATTCATCCAGCCGCTTTGACCGCAGCCAGGCCCCTGTGGGCGTGATCCGCGCCGCCTTGTCACCGCCCGAGACACCGGCGTCTTCCTCGACCACGGTCATGGTGCGCAGCTTCCACAGGGCAAACGGCTGATCCACGCCCTTCATCCGCTCGGCCACGTAGAACACCGGCCGGCCCTCCCGGATCAGAAGCCAGACCAGCAGTCCCAGAAGGACCGGCCCCAGGAGCACCACCAGAAGGGCTGCGAAAAACAGGTCAAAGAGGCGTTTGTGCCAGGTCATATGGGCCTAATCCCCGCTCGGTTTCGTCTCTAATGCACGCCATTGGGCCACCATCGTTCCAGCCCGGCTGTCGCCCGCGGTGAACTCAGTGACCGTTTCCAGCCGCTTTGTCGACAGCGCGACGCGTGCAATGGCGGTTTCTGGCGCAGGCTGCGGGGTCCAATCCAGTCCGGCAGCATCCAGCAGCGCGGCCATTTCCACCACGCCGGGGGCGGCGATATTCAGCACCGGCGGCAGGCGCTCCGCGCGGGCCAGATCGCCCAGCACCCGCGCCAGCGTGGCCGGGCCGATATAGCTGCGCTCCGGGCTGCGCCCGTCGGCGAACCGGTCCAGCCGGAACCCCGGCCGCCAGCCGCCCAGAATGGCATCCACCCCGGCGATATTGCCGATCCTGAGCGATGTCACCGGCACATCCAGCTCAGCGCCCAGTGCGGCGGCCTCCCGTTCCATCTCCAGCTTGGCGCGGCCATAGTCCGACAGCGGGTTGGCGGGCCCGTCCTCCTCCAGCGTCTCGGCGCCAGGGTTGCCGTAAACCGCCGCCGACGAGCTGAGCAGAACGGAGGCCCCCGCCGCCGCCCCGGCCCGTACCGCCGCCAGAGCCAGGCGGGCATTGTCGCCCATATCCGCCCCCCTCGCGGCCGCAGCCGGAGTGACCCCGGCCAGACACAGGATTCGGTCGCAGCCCCGCGCCGACCGCGCCAGCCCGGCCGCGTCGCCCAGCAGGTCAACCCCGATCCAGCCGGGATCGTCATCTGTCCGCCCGCCCGTGCGACTTTGCCACAGGGCCAGCCCAAAAGGGCGGCATTTGCGCAGGATCATGCCGACCCGACCTGTTGCGCCAAGGACCAAAACGCGCGGAATGTGCATGGTTTCTGTTGTTCCTGTTGACCGTTCCCCGCCTGCCAGTATCTTGCAGCCGGAATAATGCAACGTCTTTACTGCAGTCAGGCGACCCGGCCCATGCGCAACCTTGCCACTTTTCTCTCTATTCTCGGCCTCTGTCTGATGCCCGCCGCCTGCGGCCGGCTGCCATCCGGCGGCCCGGTGGCCGAAGAGGTGACCAAGCAAAAGACCAACGAGGTCGCCGATTTCGCCGTCTACCCGGTGACCCGCGCCTTTCTGCCCACGGTACAGCAATGGCCACACACCGGCACCGAGGAACGACTCGGCTGGATCGGCGCCAGCCAGGGTGCACGCACCCAGATCATCCAGCCCGGCGACATACTGAACATCCAGATCTGGGACAGTTCAGAAAACTCGTTGCTGACCGCGCTTGAAGACCGCGTTGCCGAACTCGGTGAAATCCGTGTGGCCGCCAATGGTACCATCTTCGTCCCCTATATCGGCGATGTCAGCGTGATCGGCCTGACCCCCGATCTGGCCCGCAAGGAAATTCAGACCGAACTGGAGGCCATCGTACCGTCGGCGCAGGTGCAGCTGAACCTGACCGAGGGACGCAACAACTCGGTCGATCTTGTCTCCGGCGTGCTGCAGCCCGGCACCTACCCGATGCCCGACCGTAACTATTCCGTGATGGGTCTGATCTCCGCCGGCGGCGGCATCAGTTCAAATCTCAACAACCCGCAGATCCGGCTTATGCGCGGGAGCAACATCTATGGCACCTCGATCGAACAGCTGCTGAACAACCCGCGGCTGGATACGCTGCTGCGGGCCGGCGACCGGGTCTTTGTCGAAGAGGACGAGCGCTATTTCCTGTCCTTCGGCGCCTCCGGCACCGAGGCCCTGCACATCTTCTCCAAGGACGTGATGACCGCGATGGACGCGGTGTCGGTCATGGGCGGGATCAACGATGCCAAGGCCGACCCCGAAGGGCTGCTGATCCTGCGCGAATACCCCAGTTCCGCCACCCGTCCCGGCGTGCGTGGGCCCCGGCAAAGCCGGGTGGTGTTTACCGTCGACCTGACCTCGACCGACGGGCTGTTCTCGGCGCGCAAGTTCCCGATCCAGTCGGGCGATCTGCTGGTGGCCACCGAGTCCCCGGTCAACGATGCGCTGACCATCTCCAACATCATCGGTAACTTCTTCGGCGTCTTCAACGCCACCGGCGCGATTTAAAGCGCCCGGCCTTAAACTTGAGACACGAACACCCTGCCACGCCTTCGGCGCTCTCGGGATATTCGTGTCACGATATGATTCCGGTAAAAGGCCGGACGCTGTAAGTCAGGGTATCGCCGCAGGCGATGCCCGTAACCCGTCAGGGTATCGCCGCAGGCGATGCCCCTAACCCCGGCAATTGCCCGGGGAGCCACGGGACGCCGGCACCCCCACCCGCCATACCCGCTAGCCGCCTCTTGCACAGGACCGGGCGCGCCCGTAGCCTGACCCCGCCCGGCCGCTTTTCCGCGCCGGACGATATTCGAAAGCACAAACCATTCTATCCAAAGGTATCCCGATGACAGATGATCTCACGGCGCAGGCCGAGACCGCTCCCGACGCGGACCGAAAACTGATGATAAACCTGGCCCGTATCCTGCAGGCCGAAGATCTCCAGCCCCAGCTGGAGGGGCTGGATCGCGAAGCCGCCACCGCGATGCGCAAGGAATCCTGGTCCAGCGACCGCAAGGCCTACCTCAAGAAAGCCAAGTCGGTCCTGCGCAAGCTGGAAAAAAAGGGCGTCACCATCAGCGCGGCAGGGTAACCGCGCGACCTGCGTCCCCGGCCCCTTTGGCGATTTCCCTTGGAAACCGCCTGTCGGGTGTCCTGCCCTCTCGGTGATTTCCTCCGGAAACCGCCTGCCGGGTGTCCCATCGCCCTTGTGGCGATGGGACTACTTCAGCAATCCCGCCAGATAGGCGCCATAGCCATTCTTGCGGAACTTTTCGGCCCGCTCCGCCAGCGCCTCGGGGGTGATCCAGCCCTGCTCGAACGCGATCTCCTCGGGGCAGCCCGTTTGCAGCCCCTGCCGGGTCTCCAGCGTACGCACGAAATTGCCGGCATCCAGCAGC
>JBFHMM010000002.1:0-51862 GCA_041594355.1 Paracoccaceae bacterium
AGGAACACCGCCGGATCGCCAAAGACCCCCTGGGCTTCGGCCCGGGCGGATGCAATCGCTTCGGGTGCGTCGTCCAGATCGGTGACAAGACGCATGCCGCGCCCGCCGCCGCCTGCGCTGGCCTTGACCAGAAAGGGGGTGCCAAGCGCGCGTGCCTCTTCCAGCAATCGCGCGGCGGACTGATCTTCGCCGCGATAACCGGGCAGCACGGGCACGCCTGCCGTTTCTGCGGCGGCCTTGGCTTCGATCTTGGACCCCATCCGTGCGATGGCGTCGGGTTCCGGCCCGATGAACACAAGGCCCGCCGCCTCGACCGCCGCCGCGAAATCGGCGTTCTCCGACAGAAAGCCATAGCCCGGATGCACCGCCCCCGCGCCGGTCGCGCGTGCGGCATCCAGAATGGCCCCGACGTTCAGATAGCTTTCCGAAGGGGCCGCCCCGCCGATGCAGACGGCATGATCGGCCTCGTGCACGAAGGGCGCATCGCGGTCGGCCTCTGAAAACACCGCGACGCTTTCCAGCCCCAGTTTGCGGCATCCGCGCTGGATACGGCGGGCGATCTCGCCCCGGTTGGCGATCAGGACGCGGGTAAAGCTCACTTCACCCGCCATGACGGAACGCCCTTGTTGATGAAGCTGTTGATGCCTTCGATGCCTTCTTCGGTTTCCCAGGCATCGGCCAGCCGGTCGGCGGTATAGATCATGTTGGTTTCAAGATCGTGGGATGCGACATAGGCGATCAGCGCCTTTGTGTCGGACACCGCGCCCGGCGCGGCCTGAAGGTGATTATGGACGACGCTTGCGGTGGCCGCGTCCAGATCATCGACGGCCACGACCTCGGTCAACAGACCGATCCGTTCGGCGCGCGTACTGTCGAACAACGCACCCGACAACATGGTTTCGCGCGAATGCACCTTGCCGATGCGGGCCACGACATAGGGCGAGATATTCGCGGGCAGCAGGCCCAGTTTCACCTCGGTCAGACCAAAACGCGCCCCTTTGGCGCCGATGGTATAGTCGCAGACCGAAATCATGCCGACACCGCCCCCATAGGCCGACCCGTTGATCCGCCCGATCAAGGGCTTGGGCAGCGTGTCAAGACGGCGCAACAGCCGCGCCAGCGTGGCGCTCTGGTCTACCCGCTCGGCGCGGGATTTTTCGACATTCGAGGCGAACCAGTTGAAATCGCCGCCCGCGCAGAAGCTTTTGCCGATGCCGGTCAGGATCACGATGCGCACGCTGTCATCGGCGGCCAGCTTTTCGGCGGCATCGTACAGCTCGGCGATCAGCGTGCCATTCAGGGCGTTGTGTTTGTCGGGACGGTTGAGCGTTACCGTGGCAACTCCGCGCGCGTCGGTTTCGACAAGGATGGTTTCATAGGTCGTGGTCATATTGCCGGCCTCACATTCTGAATACGGGTGTGTGGCGCCCGGCCTCGGGCACCGAAGAGACAATCGCCAGGCACAGGCCCAGGATATCGCGGGTCTGTCCGGGTTCGATCAGCCCGTCGTCCCAAAGCCGCGAGGTGGCATAATAGGGATCGGACTGTTCGCCATACTGGGCGCGCACCTGCGCCTCGATCCTGGCCATGTCGGTCTGCATCTTGTCCGGATCGCCCCCCTTCTGGCGGCGCAGTTCCAGCATCACGTTGGTGGCGATGTCGGCGGACATGGTGGCCAGTTCCGCGGTCGGCCAGGCAAAGAGGAAATTCGGCGCGAAACCGCGTCCGCACATGCCATAGTTGCCCGCCCCATAGGATCCGCCAAGCAGAACCGACAGGCGCGGCACCTTGGCCACCGACATGGCATAGACCAGCTTGGCGCTGTCCTTGGCTATGCCGCCGCGTTCGGCGTCGGTCCCGACCATGAAGCCCGAGATATTGTGCAGGAACAAAAGCGGGATGTTGCGTTGATCGCACATCGACACGAACTGCGCGCCCTTCAGCGAACTTTCGGACAAAAGCGCGCCATTGTTGGCCAGGATGCCAACCCGGTATCCATGGATGCAGGCGGTGCCGCAGACCAGCGTTTCGCCCCAGCCGGGTTTGAATTCGCGGAATTCGCCGGCGTCGATCATGCGCAGCAGAACCTCGCGCATGTCATAGGGTTCCTTGCGGTCGGCGCTGATGACGCCAAGCAGCTCAGAGGGATCATGCGCGGGCGGCTGTGGTGCCGTGTCGGGCTGCATCGGGCGCGACTGGCCAAGCTCGGCCACAATGTCGCGCATCAGCGCCAGCGCGTGGTACTCGTCCTCGGCCAGATGGTCGGAGACACCCGATACGCGCGTGTGCATTTCGGCGCCGCCCAGCGTTTCGCCATCGACCTCTTCGTTGATTGCCACCTTGACGATCGACGGCCCGCCCAGATGGATGCGCGCATTGCCGCGCACCATGATGACCTCGTCCGACAGTGCGGGAATATAGGCCCCGCCCGCCGTGCAGCCGCCGAACACGGCCGAGATCTGCGGCAGACCGCTGGCCGACATGTTGGTCTGGCGGTAAAAAGAATTGCCGAAATGCCGGGCATCGGGGAAGACCCGGTCCTGTTCCGGCAGATAGGCACCGCCGCAATCCACCAGATAGAGGCAGGGCAGCCGGTTTTCCGCCGCGATTTCCTGGGCGCGAATGTGTTTCTGCACCGTCTCGTGATAAAATGATCCGCCTTTCACCGTGGCGTCATTGGCGATCACAACGCAGGGCAGCCCGTGGACAATGCCGATGCCGGTCACGATCCCCGCGCCGGGCACCTCGTCCCCATATTGCCCGTAGGTTGCAAGCGATGACAGTTCCATGAACGCGGTGCCCGGATCCACCAGCAGGTCGATCCGTTCGCGCACCAGAAGCTTGCCGCGCTTGCGGTGACGTTCGACCATATCGGGGCGTCCGCCCGACGTGGCCACGGCGATCCGCGCGCGCAGGGTTTCGACGCGCTCGCTTTGGGCGGCGTGGTTGCGGGTGTAGGTTTCTGATGCGGTCAGTACTGTGGTTTCAAGACGTGCCATATATCAGGTATCCTGTTTTTCGAGTATCCCGTTGAGGAACACATCGGCATAGGTGCGTGACAGCGCCTCGGCGCTGCCGCGGTCCGGGTCGAACCAATCGAGCGTGGCGTTCAATGCACCGATCAGCATCAGGCGCAGGCGGCGGATATCGACGTCTTGCTTCAGCGTGCCGTCTTCCTGAAGCCGGGACAGAAGACTGTCCCACTCTGCCTCATAGGCCCGTCGCGTGGGCAAGTTGGCATCCCGGACGGATTGCGGCACCTGCCCGAAAATACGCACATTCGCCGAGGTATAATCGCTTACGTCGAGCAGCGCGCGCAGATGCGCCCGGATCGCGGCGCGCAGTGCCGTTTCGCCGTCGGTATCCGCTGGCAGGGCGGTGACGGCGTCTCTCATGCTCTCGTGAACGACTTGAATCCCTGCATCGAGAACTGCCGCGACGATCTCGTCCTTGGAACCGAAATGATAATATATGCTACCCGCCTTGATCCCGGCGGCCTCGGCGATTTTTCGGAGCGAAACGGACCCGTAGCCCTGTTCGCGGAAAAGCCGCGCGGCAATGTCCAGCACCCCGTCCCGTCCGACCGCGCTGCGCGATGTCTCGTTGACTTTACTTGACGTGCTTTGTGCCATGGACCTTCGTTTCGCCGCGATGCCTAACTAACGCCTGTTAGGTTAATAACGCAAGTGAGTCAATCGTCGTGATCCCGTCAGATTAGGGCCGGATTAGGGCCAGATTAGGGTTTGTGGGAAATTCCGCCTGGGCGACCGCCATGAGGCTGCCCAGACATGAATGTGCTTGCCCGGACCCGATGACAGGGTCCGGGCAAATGCTTTAGATCACGAAACCGCCGCCGCAGATGACGTGCTGGCCTGAAATGAAGTTCGATTCCGGCGCACAGAACAGATAGACGGCACCGGCAGCCTCTTCCGGAGTGCCGACCCGGCCCAGCGGGATCATGCGCTCCATCTGGGACAGCAGATCGGGATTCACGCCGACCTTGATCTCTTTTTCCTCGACCTTGATCGTGCTGTCGCCGTCCGCGCTGCCTTCGGTCAGGCGGGTGCGGATCGGGCCGAAGGCGACGGCGTTGACGTTGACCTTGTAGCGGCCCCATTCCTTGGCCATTGTCCGGGTGACCCCCAGGATACCGGCCTTGGCGGCGGAATAGTTGATCTGGCCGGCATTGCCGCCGGTCCCCGCGATGGACGAGATGTTGACTACCTTGCGGAACACCTCTTGCCCGGCGGCGGCCTCTTCCTTGGCCTTGGCGCTGATTACCGGCTGGGCAGCGCGCAGGATCTTGAAGGGGGCCGTCATGTGAACGTCGATGATCGCCTGCCACTGTTCATCGGTCATTTTCTGAACGACGCTGTCCCAGGTGTAGCCGGCATTGTTCACGATGATGTCCAGCCCGCCAAAGCTGTCCATGCCCGTCTTGATGAACCGTTCGGCAAAACCGTCTTCGGTCACGCTACCGGCGCAAACCACTGCTTCGCCACCAGCGGCGCGGATAGCCTCAGCGGCTTCATTGGCCGGGTCGGCGTCCAGATCGTTGACCACCAGCCGCGCCCCTTCCGAGGCCAGTTTGAGTGCGATTTCGCGGCCGATGCCACGGCCCGAACCCGAGACCAGGGCAACGCGCCCGTCGAGTTTTCCAGTCATATTAATTCCTCCCGAAAGGCGCTATCAGGCTTTTTCATAGAGCGTGGTGACGCAGGCCCCGCCGAGGCCCAGATTGTGCTGAAGCGCCAGGCGTGCGCCATCAACCTGGCGCGCATCTGCCTGGCCGCGAAGCTGCTGAACGAGCTCGGTACATTGCGCAAGCCCGGTGGCGCCAAGCGGGTGGCCTTTGGACAAAAGACCGCCCGACGGATTGGTCACGTATTTTCCGCCGTAGGTGTTGTCGCCATCATCGACGAATTTAGCGGCTTCGCCGCGACCGCAAAGGCCAAGCGCCTCATAGGTGATAAGTTCGTTGTGGGCGAAACAGTCGTGCAGTTCGACCACATCCACGTCTTCGGGCCCGATGCCCGCAGCCTCGTAGACCTGATCGGCGGCGCGCTTGGCCATCGAAAAGCCGACCACTTCGCGCATGTCATGGGCATCAAAAGTTTCCGGCCCGTCCGTCGTCATGGCCTGCGCCGCGATCCGAACGGAACTGTCCAGTCCGTGCTTGTCGGCGAATTCCTTTGAACAGATGATCGCCGCCGCCGCGCCACAGGTTGGCGGGCAGGCCATGAGCTTGGTCATCACGCCCGGCCAGACGACCTGGGCCGCCATGACATCCTCCGCGGTGACTTCCTGCCGGAACAGGGCCACCGGATTCTTGGCCGCATGCCGGCTGGCCTTGGCGCGGATCTTTGCGAAGGTCTCAAGGGGCGTGCCGAACTCATCCATATGCGCCTTGCCCGCACCGCCGAAGTACCGCAGTGCCAGCGGGATCTCGGCACTGCCAACCAGATCGTCGGTTTCTGCGTCGAAAGCTGCAAACGGGCTGACCCGATCATGGAACATTGCACCGATTGCGCCGGGCTGCATCTGCTCGAACCCAAGCGCCAGAGCGCATTCCACCGCGCCGCTTTCCACGGCCTGACGTGCCAGGAACAGGGCGGACGACCCGGTCGAGCAGTTGTTGTTCACGTTCAGAACCGGGATGCCGGTCATTCCGACATGGTACAGGGCGCGCTGACCGCAGGTGCTGTCGCCATAGACATAGCCCACATAGGCCTGTTGGATTTTTGCGTAGTCCAGACCCGCGTCGGCCAGAGCGGAACGGGTCGCCGCGGTTGCCATCACATCGTAGCTCTCGGATTTCCCCGGCTTCTGGAACGGGACCATCCCGACGCCGACGACATAGGCTTTATCTGACATTTCTCTCTCCCAGGTTTGGACTGGCCAGCATTAAATAAGTGCCATTCCATTTTCTACCGTTTGTTAGAATTTACATGGCGCCGCGCGGACCTGTCAACACGATCACACTGTGACGTAAGGTGCTTGTCGAGTTTTCTAACATATGTTTGGTTGTTCGCGCTGCCTGTCTTGGACGTCCGGGCAATCTACGGTCCAGACCTCTGGGTCTGACCATGGCCTGGCACAGCGATTGATGCAGTTTGGATGTCTGGATTTCGCGACCACGGGTTTGCAGGCTATGAAAGGGCAAGAAAAATGGCGCATTGTTATGAATTCAAAGGGTTTATACCCGTTGTTCCCGAGGATACCTATGTCCATCCTCAGGCCGTTCTGATCGGGAATGTCATCTTGGGTCATGGATGCTACATCGGACCCGGAGCAAGCCTGCGGGGCGATTTCGGCAGAATCGTGATCGGTGATGGCGCCAATGTGCAGGACAACTGCATCATCCATTCTTTTCCCGGCCGCGACGCCGTGGTGGAAACCGACGGTCACATTGGCCACGGCGCGATCCTGCACGGTTGCACAGTTGGCCGGAACGCTCTGGTCGGGATGAATGCCGTCATCATGGATGGCGTAGATCTTGGAGCGGAATCGATTGTCGGCGCGCAGGCGTTTCTGCGGGGCGAAACTGTGGTTCCGCCCCGTTCGATGGTGGTCGGATCGCCGGCAAAGGTGATCCGCGAGGTCAGCGAGAAGGAAGTCGCGTGGAAAACGCGCGGCACCGCGGAATACCAGCAACTTGCGCGCGACTGTCTGGCCGGATTGACGCCGGTCGAGCCGCTGAAGGCGGTCGAGGCAGACCGGCCCGGGATGGCGGCCTCTGACGTCGTTTCTATTCAGGAGGCACGGCGGACATCGTCCTGACCCGTCCGGGTACCGGCCTGGTCAGGACGACTTCAGATTTCGGAAGCGCCAGATGGAAGCGCCTTGACGCGGGACGACACTCCACGACCCGGTGTGCCGTCCCTCAAGTCTTTACAGACGGAAGATCCCGTAGTGCGGATCGTCGATCGGTGCATTGAGCGAGGCAGAAATCGACATGCCGAGCGCATTGCGTGTGTCCGCCGGGTCAAGAATGCCATCGTCCCACAATTCCGAGGTCGAGGTATAGGCTTCGACATCGCGCTTGTATTTTTCCAGCACCGGCTCTCGGATCGCGGCGATTTCTTCTTCGGTCAGCTCTTTGCCTTCGCGCTGAAGCTGCCGGATCTTGACGTCCGCCATGGTGTTGGCGGCCTGATCCGCGCCCATCACGCCGATTTCGGCCTGGGGCCACATGAACAGCGTGCGCGCATCCCAGGCCCGCCCACACATGCCGTAATTGCCGGCCCCGTAAGACGCATTGGCGATCACGGTGAACTTCGGCACGACCGAGCCGCCCTGCGCCATCAGCATCTTGGCGCCGTCCTTGGCGATGCCGCGTTCTTCGTATTCGCGGCCCACCATGTAACCGGTGATGTTCTGGAAGAAGACCAGAGGCGTCCGGTTCTGGTTGCAAAGCTGCATGAAATGCGCGGCCTTGAGCGAGCTGTCGTTGAACAGCACCCCGTTGTTGGCAAGAATGCCGACCTTGTAACCCCAGATATGGGCAAAGCCGCACACCATCGTGGTGCCATAGTCGGGCTGATACTCGTGAAAGCGTGAACCGTCCACGATCCGGGCCAGAACCTCGCGCATGTCGAACTGGGTTTTCCGGTCCTTTGGAATGATCCCGTAAAGTTCTTTGGGGTCATAGTAAGGCTCTTCAAAGGCCGCGGTTTCGATGATTGTTTTTGGCGTACGCTTCCACTGGCCGACAATCTCGCGGGCCAGTGAAAAGGCGTGTTGTTCGGTCGCGGCGCGATAGTCGCCCGTGCCCGAAACCGAGGTGTGCATGACCGCCCCGCCCAGTTCCTGAACGCCGACCTCCTCGCCGGTGGCTGCCTTGACCAGCGGCGGACCGCCAAGGAAAATCGCCCCTGTGCCTTCGATGATGATGTTGTAGTCGCTCAGCGTCGGCACATAGGCGCCACCAGCCGTGCAGTGTCCGCCGACCACAGCAATCTGCGGGATATTGGCCTGGCTCAGCTTGACCTGGTTGCGGAACACCCGCCCGCCCAGATACCGGTCGGGAAACACCCCGTGCTGCAGCGGCAGGAAACCGCCCGCGCTGTCGCAGATATGGATGACCGGCAGACGGTTTTCCAGCGCGACATCCAGAAGACGCACAACCTTTTTTACCGTATGTGGATACCAGGCCCCGCCCTTGACGCTGGCATCGTTGGCGTGGATGGCGACCTCGCGGCCCTGCACAATACCGATGCCCGTCACCACAGCGGCGCCAGGCACGGTGCCGTCGTATTCGCGACAGGCGGCAAGTGTGGAAAACTCCAAAAACGGAGTGCCGGGGTCCAGCAGCAGTTTCAACCGCTCGCGCACGCCCAGTTTGTTCTGGCGGGCAAGGCGGTCGATATCGCGTTGCGGGCGTTCGAAACGCGCCGCGTGCTGGCGGGCGTGGAATTCCTTCAGCCGTTCAGACATGGCGGCATAATTTGCCTTGTAGTCGGCGGCATTGGTGTCGATCTGACTTTCAATCCTGCGCATTGTCACTCCTCCTCCGGGGCCAATTGGGCCAGGATGTCTTTCAGACCAAAACTGTCGCCTTCGGCGAATGGCATTTCGGCAACGACCCCGTCGCGCGGCGCCGTCAGTGTGGTTTCCAACTTCATGCTTTCGATCACCAGAAGCGGCTGGCCTTCTTCAACCGCATCGCCGGGTTTAACCGCAACCGACACCACGACACCCGGCATGGGCGCCACCAATCGGTCATCGCTCGCGCCACCGTCGCTTCCGGCCAGGCGTTCGGCGGGATCAACCCGCCCGACTTCATAGGTTCGCCCGTCCATATGCACAAAAGTTGCTTCCGGCCCCACGGCCAGTCGCAATTCGCGCACAACACCCTTGGCCCGCAACGTATACCCGCCCGGCAGACCCGTCGGGTCCAATTGGCAGGCAACAGCGCCAGTGGGGGTATTGAGCACGAACCGGCTGCCATCATGACCCAGCCAGCAATCAGTCTCTTCTCCGTCGATCTGAAAAATCCGTTGCATCAGTTTCTCCACCCGCCCATCTTGCGGTACATTTCCGGTATCTGCATTACGTCACTCACCAGCCGCTCGTCCGATAGGGCCGCCGCCGCCATCAGCAAGTCAGAGACATCTTCGCCCGGCGCGGTCAGCGTTTCGGATTGTTCAGCCAGGAAGCCAGTTGAAACGTCACCAGAGGCGAAATCCGGATGTGCAAGGATTGCATCCAGGTAACCGGTATTGGTCGTCACCCCGAGAATCACATAGTTCTGCACCGCGTTCCGGGCACGGGCGATGGCCTGCGCGCGATCCGGGCCATGCACGATCAGCTTGGACAACATCGGGTCGAAGTCGGTCGTTACCTTGCCGCCATCCAGAATGCCGCTGTCTACGCGGACACCCTCGCCCTGGGGTTCGTCCAGCAGCAGGATATCGCCGATCGCGGGGCGAAAATCGGCCGTCGCATCCTCGGCACAGATGCGCAGTTCGATCGAGTGTCCGGTTTGGGGAATATCCGCCTGCACGGCGCTCAAGCCCTTGCCCGCCGCGACACGCAGCTGCTCGGCAACCAGATCGAAGCCGGTCACCAGTTCGGTCACCGGATGTTCGACCTGAAGGCGGGTGTTCATTTCCAGGAAATAAAAGGCCCCATCCTGCGCATAGATGAATTCGACCGTCCCCGCCCCGCGGTATTTGACGGCGCGGGCAATCCCGGCGGCGGTTTCGCAGATTTCGTCCCGTTGTTCGGGGGTCAGCGCCGGTGAGGGCGTTTCCTCGATAATCTTCTGGAACCGGCGCTGGATCGAACATTCACGTTCCCAGAAGTGCACGACATTGCCCTGCCCGTCGCCCATCACCTGCACCTCGATATGGCGCGGGCGTTCGATATAGCGTTCGACAAACAGACGGCCGTCACCGAAATACCGTTCGCCTTCGCGGCGCGCGGTTTCGATTTCGGTCTCCAGCGTGCTGTCCTCGCGCACGACGCGCATGCCCTTGCCGCCACCGCCGGCCGAGGGTTTGATCAGCAGCGGATAGCCAACGGCGCGGGCGCGTTCGACAAAGCTCGCGGGGTCGTCATCCTCGATCGCCGAGGGGGCGACGGGAAAACCGCGTTCCTCGACAAAGGCGCGGGCGCGGACCTTGTCGCCCATCAGGTCGATGGTCTGGGAGGTGGGGCCGACAAATGTCACGCCGGCCTCTTCCAGCGCCGCGACGAAGGCCGCGTTCTCGGACAGAAAGCCATAGCCGGGATGCACCGCATCCGCGCCGATCTTTGTTGCCGCCGCGACGATCTGCGGAATATCGAGATAGGCGGCCACGGGCGTCGGGCCGTCGATCATCACGACCTCATCCGCGATCAGATGGGCCGGCCCCTCTTGCTCGGCGGCATGGCGCAACACGGCCGTCGCAAGCCCGCGGGCCTTGGCGGTGCGCAACACGCGCGCCGCGATTTCACCCCGATTGGCGACCAGGAGTTTTGAAATGGTCATGGGTCTGTCCTCTTAGTTCGGGTTCGCGGCGTTCAGCCCGTCACGTGCGGCCAGATCGGCGGGCACGGGAATCTCGATATCAAGCAGCATCTGCGCAAACCCTTTGCCTTGCGGGTCGATGCGGACAGAGGCGATGCCACCCCCGCCCAGGGATTCATGCAGCAGGAAGTTCAGCGCATGGCTTCCGGGCAGGTCGAACCGCTCGACCTTGCCTTCGCAGACGTGGGCGAAATAGTCTTTCACCGCCTCTTCGCTAAGAGCCGAGCGGATATAAGGCAGGTAGTCCGGCTTGCGCGCAAGGATGCCGATATTGGCGATATCCCCCTTGTCACCCGAGCGGCCCCAGGCCAGATCGACAAGGCGCACCTGAACCGCGTCCGGGCCGGGCTCGCGGCTGTCGGTCTGCGGCGCGGCGGGCGGGTCGAGCGTCACTGCATTCGTGGCGATGGCGATCGGGACCTCCTTGCCGTCCACCTCGACCGCGACCGGCGTGGCGGCCTTGTCCATCAGGAAAGAGAACAGACGCACCACCGGCTGCACCTTTGGCCGTCCGGCGAAGAACCCGGTCAGCCCCTGCGCCGTCGAAATCGCCATCGGCGCGATTTCCCCGGCAAAGATGTTCAGCGCGGCGCGATCGTCATGGACCGCGCCGATCTTGAGCACCACTTCACGGGTCCGGGCGCGCGCGTTTGCCCCATAGGCGGCCTCGGTGCCCAGCACCTCGACGCTGACCTGCCGGAAATCGCCCATGTTGCGGTCGCGGAAAATCCGGCGACAGCGGGTCAGGATCGCCTCGGCCACACGTTCGGCCTTGGTGGGTGCATCAATCGCGGCCAGTGTCAGGGTAGAGACCGCGCGCCAGCCATCGGCATGGGTCGCCGACACCTTGTAGCTGTCGGTGCGCCCAAGCCCCCTGCCGCCCTTGACCAGCACCCGGTCGGGTCCGACCTGTTCCAGGGTGACCCCGGACCAGTCGCAGATCACGTCGGGCAACAGGTACGCGCGCGGATCGCCGATTTCATAGAGCATTTGTTCTCCGACCGATCCGGGCACGACCAGCCCGCCGGTGTCAGGCGTCTTGGTCATGACGAAACTGCCGTCTTCCGACACTTCGACGATGGGCATGCCCATATCATCCCAGCCCGGTACGTCCTGCCAGTCAGTGAAGTTGCCGCCCGTTCCCTGGGGGCCGCATTCGATCAGGTGGCCGGCCAGCGATCCCTGGCTGAGCTTGTCCCAGTCGTCATCGCTCCAGCCGTATTCGTGCATCAGAGGACCAAGCGCGACCGCGCTGTCGGCGCAGCGCCCGGTGATCACGATGTCGGCCCCGGCATCCAGCGCGGCCGCGATGGGGCGGGCACCCAGATAGGCATTCATGCTCCAGATATCGTCTGGAAACTCGACACCCGAGAACATTTCCGTCTGACCGCTTTTGCGAATTTCGTCGGCCTTCGGCAACAGGTCATCGCCCAGCACGACTCCGATGGACAAATCGATCCCGGCCTCGGCGGCGGCTTTGGCTAGCGCATCGCGGCAGCCACGCGGGTTCACGCCGCCCGCATTCGCCACGACCTTGATGCCCTGACGTTTGATTTCAGGCAGCCACGGAACCAGCGCCTTGACGAAATCCGGCGCATAACCCGCATCGGGCGTCCTTGCGCGGGCCCGCGCCATCAGCGACATTGTCACTTCGGCCAGATAGTCGAACACCAGATAGTCGATCCCGCCCTTGGAGACCAGTTGACCGATTGCTTCCGGCGTATCGCCCCAGAAGCCCGATGCGCATCCGATGCGCAGTTTCCGATCTGACATATGCTTCTCCTCCCCGCTTGATCAGCGGCCCGTCCATTCAGGTTTGCGTTTCGCAATGAAGGCATCAAAGCCCTCGCGCGCGTCTTCTGTCTGTGCAACGCGGGGTAATAACGTTTCTGCAAACCGCATTTGCTGCGGATAGGTCATGTCCTCCATCGCGTGACAGGCGTATTTTCCCAGCCGGATCGCGCTCGGCGACTGCGCGGCAATCTGGGCAACCAGTTCTGCAACCTTGTCGTCCAGCCCCGCGGCATCGGTCACATAGTTGACCAGATTGAATTGCAGGGCTTCTTCGGCAGTCAGGGGAACGCCGGTGATGAACATTTCCATCAGCCTCCGCCGGGGCAGCACGCGCATCATGGGTGGTACGATCGTCATGGGAAACAGGCCCACCTTGACTTCGGGCGTTCCGATGCGGGCATGATCCGCCATCACTGCCAGATCGCAGGCACAGATGATGCCTGCCCCCGCCCCCATCGCGACGCCGTTGATGCGCGCGATCGTTGGCTTTCGGCACGCCTGTATCGTTTCGAATAACCTTCCGGCAAAATGATCCGGATCTGCCGGATCCTGAACAAACGGGCCACCGCCCGCACCCGCCTTGATATCGCCACCGGCGCAGAAGGCTCGCTCGCCCTCGCCAGTTAGAACGATCACTCGGCAATCGCTGTCACCCTCGGCAGCATGGATGGCGGCAATGATCCCGTCCGCGACCTCACGGTTGAGGGCATTTCGACTGTCGGGCCGTCGAATCGTAATACGTAATTCGCCGCCGCGCGCATGCGATTGGACAACGCTCTCAATCATTTCCACAGCTCCCCCCGCATTTTATGACCTCCATGCTTTCTAACGTCAGGTCGTAAAAAGCTTGGCTTGATCTATTTTCTAACATGTGTTTGATTTTGGTCAACACTGCAGACGACATTTTTCGGGAGGATGATATGACGACTCAAAGTGAGGCTATCGCGGCTGATCTGGAGGCCATCAGGGCAAACTATTCGTTGACCGATGAGCAACGCCAGATCGTCGATCACGTGGATCGGGTATCGCGCGAGGTTCTGCATCCGCTACAGGCGCGCATGGACGAAGAGGAATGGTGGCCCGACGATCTGTTCAAGCAAATGGGTGAGCTGGGCCTGCTGGGGATCACCGCGCCCGAGGAGCTGGGCGGATCCGGGCAGAACGAGTTCACCCAGGCGCTGGTTTCCGAATTGATTGCCAAATGGAATCCGGCGGTAGGTCTGTCGCATGGCGCGCATGACAACCTGTGCCTGAACAACCTGCTGCGCAATGGCTCGCAAGAGCAGGTGAAGAAATATGTGCCGGGCCTATGCTCGGGCGACTTGGTTGGTGCTCTGGGTCTGACAGAGCCGGGCGCGGGGTCCGATGCGCTTGGGTCCATGGCGACCACCGCGCGCCGCGACGGCGACGACTATGTCATCAACGGCTCGAAGATCTACATCACCAACGGGCCGATTGCCGATGTGATCCTGCTTTATGCCAAGACCGACAAATCGAAGGGCGCCAAGGGCATTTCTGCTTTCATCATCGAGACGGACAATCCTGGTTTCAAGGTGGCGCAAAAGCTTGACAAGATGGGCTTCCGCGGCTCGCCAACCGGAGAACTGGTGTTTGAGGATTGCCGCGTACCCGCATCCGCCATGGTTGGACAGGAAAACACCGGCGTTTCGGTGGTAATGAGCGGACTGGATCTGGAACGCGCCATGGTCGCATCGGTCTGTGTCGGCATGGCCGAACGCGCGCTGGAACTGGGGCTGGAATACGCCAAGATCCGCGAACAATTCGGCAAGCCAATTGCAAGTTTCCAGATGATGCAGTCGAAACTGGCCGAGATCTACACCGAGGTCGAAACGGCACGCGCCTTCGGGTATCGGGCGCTGGCCGCCTGTACGGGCCTGCCGAAAGGCGCCGGGGGCCGTGGCGAAATCCACAAGCTGACCGCGGCGGCCTGTCTTTACGCAGGCGAGGCATTCAACAAGGCGGTCACCGAAGCCTGCCATATACATGGTGGCTCCGGCTACATGCAGGACACCGAAATCAACCGGCTCTACCGCGCCAACAAGCTGTTGGAGATCGGCGCTGGAACAAGCGAAGTCCGCAAGATCATCATTGCCGAAGAACTTTTGCGCGCCTGAGGGAGACGAGACCATGAACAAGCAACTGCGCAACGATACCGCTCTGCCGAGCCATTTCATGACGGACGAACAGCAGGCGCTGGCCGATCAGGCTGGTAAGTTCTTCATGTCCGAGTTCCACCATCTGAACGCGGAAATGGACGACACCGACGATTTACCCCCTTCGGTTTTTCCAAAGCTGGGCGAAATGGGCTATCTGGGCCTGAACGTGCCGCCGGAATTCGGCGGCGCGGGGCTGGATTTCACCTCGGCCTGCATCATCACCGAAGAGATGTCGCGCGCCTCGGCGGCCATCGGGCTGACCCATGTGGCCCATGACAACTTGTGCGTCAACAATATCTACCGCAACGCCAATGACGATCTGCGCCGCAAGTATCTGCCGGGGCTTTGCAATGGCACGCTGATCGGCGCCCTGGGCCTGACCGAACCCGGCGCGGGGTCTGATGCGCTTGGCTCGATGCGGACCACGGCCAAAAAGGATGGCGACGACTACATCCTGAACGGCGCCAAGATCTACATCACCAACGGACCGATTGCCGATCTGGTGCTGGTCTATGCCAAGACATCGCCCGAAAAAGGGGCCAAGGGCATTTCCGCCTTTATCGTGGAAACCGATACGCCCGGTTTCAAGGTGGCGCAGAAGCTCAACAAGATGGGTTTCCGCGGCTCGCCCACCGGCGAACTGGTGTTCGAGGACTGCCGGGTGCCCGCAAAAAACATGGTCGGCAAGTTGGATGGCGGCGTTGCCGTGACCATGTCCGGGCTTGATCTGGAACGTGCCATCGTCTGCTTCAACGCCTTGGGCATTGCGCAGCGGGCGCTGGATATTTCCATCGACTACGCCAAGACACGCCAGCAATTCGGCAGGCCGATTGCCAATTTCCAGATGGTCCAGGCGATGCTGGCCGACATGTATACGCAGATCGAGGCCGCGCGGAGCCTGTCCTTGCGCACCGCTGCCATGTGTGAGGGTCTTGAGGAGGGCGAAGGCGGGCGTGGCGAAATCCACAAGCTCACCGCAGCGGCAATTTACAAGGCCGCCGAAGCGACATCCTTCGTGCTGGACAAGGCCGTCCAGATTCACGGCGGCTCGGGCTATATGCGCGATACCGAAGTGAACCGGCTGTACCGGACCGGTCGCGTGCTTGAGGTCGGCGCGGGCACCCAGGAGGTTCGCAAACTCATCATCTCTGGCGAACTGCTGAAGAACTGAGGGGCACAGACATGACAGAACAGACACGACGTTACGCGCCGGATCTCATGGCGGGCCAGGTTGCCCTGGTCACGGGGTCCGGATCCGGAATGGGCCGGGCGACAGCGCTTGAAATGGCATCCTGCGGGGCGAAACTGGCGCTGTTCGCGCGCCGCGAAGAGCCGTTGGAGGAAACCGCCGAAATGATCCGGGCTGCGGGGGGCGAGGCATTTGTCGTGCCCGGCGACACCCGCGACGAAGACAGCATCGAAGAGGCGATGGGCCGGATCAAGGACCACTACGGGCAACTTGATGTGCTGGTGAACAACGCGGGCGGGCAATATATCGCCGCCGCCCGCGATATCACCAACAAGGGCTTCGAAGCCGTGATCCGCAACAACCTGATCGGGTCTTGGCAGATGACCCGCGCCGCGGCCGATCACTTCATGTATGACAACGGCGGATCGGTGGTGTTTGTCACCGCCATCTCGGCGCGCACCGCGCTGACCGGCTTCACCCACACCGTCGCCGCCCGCGCCGGCGTGACCGGCATGATGAAAACGCTGGCCGCCGAATGGGGCGAGTACGGCATCCGCCTGAACTGTGTCGCGCCCGGCACGATCAAGACCGATGCTCTTGGACGCTATCCGATTCCGCCGGAACAGTGGAAAAAGCTGAACCGCTCGGTGCTGAACCGGATGGGGGCGGCCGAGGACATCGCTGGCACGATCATTTTCCTGGCCTCGAAACTTGGCGGTTTCATTACCGGTGAGGACATCTATGTAGACGGCGGTGAGACCCTGCACATGGGTCATGACGCGCGGGACATGATCAACCCAGCGATGTTCGAGAAACGCGAACGGGGAGATGGCAAGAATGAGTAAAAAGCCCGTCCTTCTGGAGATTTCCGACAGGATCGCCACGGTCACGCTGAACGACCCCGAGCGGCGCAACCCGGTCACCGGCAACGACATGATCGCCGCCCTTCTGGACACATTCGCCAAGGTACAGGCGGACCCGCAAGTCAGCGTGATGATCCTGACAGGCGCCGACCCGGCCTTTTGCGCGGGCGGCGACATCAAGGAAATGAACGATCCCGACAGCGTGTTCCGCAAGGAGCCGCTGGCGGCGGCGCAGAGCTATGTCGACGGGGTGCAGCGCCTGCCGCAGGCGCTCTACAACATGGACATTCCGACCATCGCCGCAGTCAATGGCCCGGCGGTTGGCGCGGGGTGTGACCTGACCATGATGTGCGACATGCGCATCGCATCGGAGAAAGCAAAGTTCGGCGAGGTGTTTCTGAACCTCGGAATCATTCCGGGCGATGCAGGCAGCTGGTTCCTGTTGCGTCGTCTGGGCCACCAGAAGGCCGCCGATCTGACCTTCTCAGGGCGCATGGTCGAGGCCAAGGAAGCGCTGGAGCTTGGCATGGTGCTTGAGCTGGTGCCGCATGAAAAATTGATGGAACGGGCCCGCGAACGGGCCGCTGTCATCGCCGCGAAACCGCCGCGCGCGGTGCGGGTCGCCAAGCGTCTTATGCGCAATGCCGAACGGATGGACCTGCCGGATTTCCTGAATTCCGCGGCGGCCTATCAGGCGCTCATGCATCAGACCGAAGACCACCACGAGGCGGTTGCTGCGTTCGTCGAAAAACGAAAACCCAACTTCACGGGGCGTTAAAGGAAAGATCGCATGTCAGACATCACCCAAAAGAAGATGGAGCAGATCGCGCAGATGTGGAATGCGCGCGGCAAGGGTCTGATTACGCATATGGCGCTTGAGATCGAAGAGGTCTCGACCGAAGGCGTTCGGGTTCGGATGCCGTTCAATCCGGACTTTTGCGCCGATGCGGACCAAACGCTGCTCCATGGTGGTATCCTGACGGCTCTTCTGGACAGTGTCTTTGGACTGGCGAACTTTGTTGCCATCGAAGGCGTCAGTACCATGGCCACTCTTGACCTCAGAGTTGATTACCTGCGCCCCGCCCGTTCGCGCGCGGATGTCATCGTTCAAGCGCATTGTTTTCGCAAGACCCGCCACATCGCCTTCAATTCCGGCAGCGTCTGGTTCGAGGGGCATGAGGATGCCGAAATAGCCCGGGGAACCGCCTCGTTTGCATTGACGCGCGGCGAAACCAGCCTGTTTGATGCAATGACAAAAGGAAAAACCTCGTGATGGACGTGCAAACTGTCAATGCCAACGTATCCCGGGTGCCGTTCTTCCGATTTCTCAACTTTGAGGTCAGAAGCCTGGATAGCCTCCATGCCGAGGCGGAAATGACCTTTGATGACCGCCATATCGGTAACCCGATCATGGAGTACTACCATGGCGGCATAATCGCGAGCTTCATGGAAGCCACTGCCGCCATAGCGGTACAGCCCGATTTCGCGGATCTTCCGGCCAAGCCGATCAACCTGACTGTTGACTACCTACGGCCTGGTACAAAAGGCCCGCTTTTTGCGCGTGCCAATGTCACGCGCAAGGGCAATCGGATGGCGAGCGTTAGCGTGCTGAGCTGGCGGGCGGAACGGCAGAAGGCAATTGCCGAAGGACTGTATCACTTCCTTCTGGTCTGACAAAGTCAGCCGCTTTCAGGGCGTGTCTTGTCCCGTGGACGGGGCCGCGTCCCGGTTACAAATGCCTTCCAGTAACAAATTGATGAGCATGTTGGAGAATTCAGGCAGTGATAGATATCCTGCCACTCCTGCCTTGTTCGGGTCGAACCATTCCACCGTCCAGTTCAAGGCGCCCAACATCACTTGGCGCAAGGGGACGATCTTGATATCCGACCTTATAGCACCGGCGTCCTGAGCTTCACGGAGTATCCGATCCCAGAGTTTTCCATATTCATGGCGAATACACCTGTGCCTCTCCCTGAAATGATTGGGGAGCATCCCATAGCTTCTGATATTCGCCGAGGTGAATTCGCTTGCCTTGAAGAGGAAATCCAGGTGCGCCCAGATTGCAGTCGCTATCCTGGCGTGATGATCGTACGGAGCATCCAATTTCTGAACGGCGGATTCGACGCCTGATAGCAAGTCCCTCAATCCGGCGTTTAGAACTTCGTCAACGATCGCTTCCTTGGAGTTGAAATGGTAATAGACGCTGCCCGCCTTCATGTCAGCATTTTCCGCGATCTTTCTCAGGGTCGTCGCCTTGTAGCCATTGTCCCTCAGAACGCGCGCTGCGGCCTTTAGGATTTCTGCACGGGTCTTAGCCGCCTTGCCGTCGGGATCCGGGATTTTTACGGGAGTGGCGGGGCACAGCTTCAAGCCTTCGGTATCCGCCTTGCAATGCAGGCACATTCCGTCAAGTATCAGCTTGCTCATTCGTTTCGCGAGGATGCGCACCGGATACTTGTCGATATTATACCACTCGACAGTCCAGTTCATGGCGCTCAGGATGAACTGGCGAATGACTGTTGTGGGTATGTCATTTCGAAGGTAACCGGCGCGCTTGGCGTCATTTAGGAATCTGCCCCAGGCTCCTGCATATGAAGCACGCAATTCGCGATGCGGGGCGCGTGTTTCGTCCGACAACATCGGATAGTTCCGAATATTGGCTGACGTAAAGTCGCTGTCGGTCAACAGATAGGTCAGGTGTGTTTCAATCAGCAATTCGAAGGTCTTGCGAAAATTCTCCGAACTTGTCGTTGCCGACCGAACGATTTCACTGACCGTCTCATAAAGTTGACGGACACCAAGTTCGAGAACTTCGCTCAGAATCTGGTCCTTGGATTGAAAATGGTAATAAATGCTGCCGGCCTCAATGCCCGCTTCCTGCGCGATGTCGCGCATCGTCGTTGCGTGATAGCCTTCATACCTAAAAAGTCGCGCGGCGGCGGCGAGTATGGCTTCTCGAGTCCTCTCCGACTTGGTCAGATCGTCATTCACTATCCTGGTATCTTCCAATCTGTCGCGCCATCCATTGTCGATACTTGTCGGAGATGAGGCTGTCCATTGCAATAAATCTAACGCCTGTTAGAATACATCAAAGAGAGAGTCGAATCAAACTCTTTACAATGCGCAACGGAAGAGGAGGACCTCCACATGCGAGGGTTGAGCGGAAAACGGGTCATCGTGACCGGAGGTGGGAGCGGCATTGGCCGAGCGGTTTGCGAACGGTTTGGCGCAGAAGGGGCCGAAGTCGCCGTTTTCGATCTGAACATGGAAGGGGCGGAAGAAACTGTTCGACTGATCACCCAGGCCGGTGGAAAGGCGCAGGCCTTCCAGGTAGATATCACCGACCGCGCTCAGGTCGACAAGGCCGTTGCCGGTTTCGAGGCCGGAGGCCCGATTGATGTGCTGGTGAACAACGCCGGCTGGGACGTGATCAAACCGTTCCTCGATACCGATGCCGATCTTTGGAAAAAGGTCATCGACATCAATCTTTATGGACCGCTCAATATGCATCACGCGGTGCTTCCAAGCATGGTCAAAAACGGGGGCGGCCGCGTTGTTAATATTGCGTCCGACGCTGGTCGGGTCGGGTCATCCGGCGAGGCTGTGTATTCGGCCTGCAAGGGCGGCATCATCTCGTTCACCAAGACCGTGGCGCGCGAACTGGCACGCAAAGGTATTCAATTGAACGCGGTCGCACCCGGACCGACCGACACGCCGCTGTTCGCTCAGGTTGCCGAGGGCGAGGCCGGTCAAAAGATCGCCGAGGGTCTGAAGCGGGCGATCCCGATGAAGCGCCTGGCACAACCGTCAGATTACCCTGGCGTCATTTGCTTTCTTTCGTCGGATGACGCTGGGTTCATCACCGGCCAGGTGATTTCGGTTTCAGGCGGCTTGTCCATGCACGGTTGAAAAACTGGCAGCAGTGCCGGTCATAAGGCGCTGCTGCCAAATCGTGCCAAGAGTTACCTCCCCGACTGGCCGCGCCTCATGTGCGGCCTTTTTTCATTATAGAAAGGGAGCAAATGTTTCAGCCAGGTTCTGTGATCCAGCGGACAAGTACGCTGACCGCATTTCTGAAAGACTGTGACATTGACAGTTACGAGGAGCTCGTCCGCCGTTCGAATGAAGAGCCGGACTGGTTCTGGGGCCGGATCATTGGCCATGCCGGGATACGGTTCGCACGGCCCTACACCGGGTTGCGGGACATCTCCAAAGGGTTCGAAACGGTCAGGTGGGCCGTCGGGGGTACTTTGAATCTGACGGAAACCTGTCTTGACGCCCGAATTGCCGATGGCCTGGGCGACAAGACCGCGATCGACTGGGTCGGCGAAGACGGAAGCCGCCGCCGCTGGAGCTATTGCGACCTCGCCGCCGAAGCCTCCCGCGTTGCCTCGGCCCTTGCCGCGCGCGGTGTAAAGCCCGGTCAGGCAGTGGGCATCTATATGCCAATGATCCCCGAAATCGAGGCCGCGCTTCTGGGTATTGCCCGGCTGGGCGCGGTTGCGGTGCCGCTGTTTTCCGGTTTTGCGCCCCATGCCATCGTATCGCGTCTGAACGACGCGGATGCCGTGGCGGTGTTGACGGCGGATGCCACACCCCGGCGAGGCAAGCCGGTCTGGATGGAAGCGACCCTTGCCCAGGCTTTGACCGACGTGCCATCGGTTCATACCGTGATCAGCCTGCGACGGTTCGGCGGTGCGGTGGCCGATCCGGCCCGCGATCTGGACTGGACCGAAACCGTGGGCCGCGCCAGTCCGGAGTTTGCCGCCGTTCCCGTCAGTGCCGACGACACCTTTCTGATCGCCTATACATCGGGCACCACCGGGCGGCCCAAGGGGGTGGTGCATACCCATCTGGGGGTACAGGCCAAGGCCACCGCCGATTTCCTGCTTTGTCTCGACATGAAACGGGACGACCGGCATCTTTGGATGACCGACATGGGGTGGGTTATGGGGCCGCTCACGCTGTTGTCGGTGCTCTTGTCCGGTTCGACGCTGGTGCTGGCCGAAGGCGCACCTTCAATGCCCGGCGATCCCTTCAGACTTCTGCGCCTTGCGTCCGAAATGGAGGTCACGCATCTTGGCGTGGCCCCGACGCTGGTCCGGCAGTTCATGACGCAGGATACTGAACCTTTGTCGGGCTACGACCTGTCGCCCCTGCGCATTGTCGCCTCGACCGGTGAACCCTGGACCGACGACGCCTGGCTCTGGCAGCTCGATCATATCTGCCGCCGCCGCGCGGTGCCGCTGAACATCTCGGGCGGGACCGAGCTTTTTGGCGCGATCCTGACCTCGACCGTGCTGCATGAAATCAAGCCCGGCGGATTTTCGGCCCAGGCCTTGGGTGTCGGCGCCAAGGTGCTGCGCCAGGACGGCAGCGAAGCCGCGCCGGGCGAGGTCGGCGAACTGGTCGTGTCTCAACCGCCACTGGGTCTGACCCCGGCCATCTGGGGGGACCGCGATCGCTATCTTGAAACCTATTGGTCCACCTTCCCCGGCCTCTGGCGGCACGGCGACTGGGTGCGCTGCGATCCGGACGGGACATGGTATATCCTGGGCCGGTCCGACGACACGCTGAACATCGCAGGCAAACGCATCGGCCCGCCCGAGATTGAGGCGGCCCTGACCGAAACCGGAGAGGTGGTGGACGCCGCTGCCATTGCCGCACCCGACGATATCAAAGGCGTGGCCGTCGTCTGCGTCTGTGTGGCAGCCCAGGGCGTCACGCCTGACGCAGAGCTTGT
Organism: Paracoccaceae bacterium; assembly: GCA_041594355.1. Lineage (GTDB taxonomy): Bacteria > Pseudomonadota > Alphaproteobacteria > Rhodobacterales > Rhodobacteraceae > JAIUZI01. The sequence goes on from JBFHMM010000002.1 coordinate 22,280, forward strand.
GGAGCGGCTCAAGGATCGGGTCGGAGAGATCGTCTCGAAACCCTTCCGCCCGCGCGAGATCCACTTTGTCGAGGCCCTGCCCAAGACCCGCAGCATGAAAACCATGCGCCGGATCGTGCGCGCGGCCTTTCTGGGCGAAGATCCGGGCGATCTGTCGTCGATCAGCAACCCGGAAACCATTCAACCCATCGCAGACCTGCAAAAGGAAAAGCCATGATCACTGTTTTCGGAGCCACGGGCACCACCGGCGCCCCTCTTGTCGATACGCTTATGGCAAAAGGCGCGACCGTGCGTGCTGTCACCAGCGACCCTTCCAGGCTCGATGCGCTAAAAGCCAAAGGATGCGAGGCGGTCGTTGCGAATTTCACGGACCCTGCCGCGCTGGCGCGGGCCTGTGACGGGGCAGAAAAGATATACCTGGTCACGCCTGCCCATCTGGACATGCGTCAGTGGAAGGCGAATGTGATCGCGGCGGCCAAGACCGCGGGGGTGCGCCATGTTGTCGTGGCCACCGGGCTTGGCGCCTCGCCCAAGGCGGGGCTGACATTTGGGAAATGGCATTCCGAAACCCAGGAACTGCTGAAGCAAAGCGGCCTTGACTGGACCTTCGTCCAGCCGACCTATTTCATGCAGAACCTGCTCTGGCAGGCCGGCAATATTGCAAAAGATGGGGTCTATTACGACGATCTGGGCGGCCCTGTGGCCTGGATCGACGCCCGCGACATCGCGGATGTCGCCGCCGAGGCGCTGACCGCTCCGGGGTACGAAGGCAAGGGTCTTGGTCTGACCGGACCCGAAGCTCTTGCCGGAGAGGATATCGCGGCGCTTCTGTTCGAGGTGACAGGTCGGACTGTCACCTGCGCACCCCTGTCGGCCGAGGATGCCAAGGCGGGTATGATCGCAGGCGGAATGCAGGACGAGGTCGCCGGGGCCATGGTCGAACTGGCCTCCATCGCGCCCAAGGGCTATCTTGCTGGCATAGAAACTACGGTCAGCGACGTGCTGGAACGCCCGGCGCGCCGGTTTGCCGATTTCGTCGCCGAGAACCGGGATGCTTTCGTCCAGTGACCTGATGGCGGCGCCGCTTTATCTCGAACTGGCACCGCCTCTGGAAGCGGCCACTCAGATCGATCATTTGTTCGTGTTTCGCGATATCGGTGTGCTGAGCGGTGGTGGACGCGGGCGGTTCGCGACCGACCTCTTCACCCTTTCGATAACCTGCGACGACAGCGGCGGGAGGCGTGTATCGCTGGCACCACCGCGCCCCATTTTCACGCTCCGCTCAAGGCCATTCCATGGTGTCGTGGCAGGGCTGCGGTTATCGTCACGACCGAAACACTTGCCCGAATCCGAAGCCCTGGACACGCTGGCCTCAGCACTGGCCCGCGTTCAGACCGGGGACGGTGACCTGCCTGCGCTCCTCGCGGTGCTTGACGGTCTTGCGAAAGACCTGCGCTTTGCCGCGCCATCCGGAGCATACAGCGACCGGACCGAACGTCGAAAGGTGCGGGCGGATACCGGCGTGTCGCGGCGCCGGCTTGCGGCCTCGCGGCGCTTTCGCCAGGCTCTCGGGCAGCTCGCGTCACAGAGCCTGCCGCTGAGCGATCTGGCGCTGGACGCCGGATATTGCGATCAATCCCATATGTCCGCCGCTTGCCGGACCTTTGCCGGCAAACCGCCCGGCGCGTTGCGCGCTCAGTCCGGTCCACGTCGTTTTGACCTTTCGCTACAAGATACGCGCCTCAAAGACCGCCTAAGATTGATTATTAATGAATGACATCGAAGAGTAAGACCCGCCATGACGCAATTCAAACCGAAAAACCCCGACTATGACGCACGTGTGCGCAACAGTTTCAATCGCCAGAAGGTGATGCACACGCTGGGGATCAGCATTGCCGAGCTGTCACCCGGCTGCATTGTTCTGGAAATGGCACATGAGGATGCTTTGACCCAGCAACACGGGTTTTTGCATGCCGGAATCGTGTCGACCGCGCTGGACAGCGCCTGCGGATACGCAGCCTTTTCGCTGATGCCAGCGGACGCGGCAGTGTTGACGGCCGAATTCAAGATCAACCTGCTCAACCCGGCGGACGGCGAGCGGTTTCGTTTCGTCGCCGACGTGGTGAAACCAGGCAGAACGCTCACGATCTGCGAGGCGCGGGCCTATGCGTTGAAGGGGCAGGATGAGAAGCTCGTTGCAACGATGACGGGGACGCTCATGGCGCTGGTCGGGCGGGCCGGGGTCGCGGGCTGAGCGCAACCCGGCCGCGGCGCATCCGGGCGGCCGGGTCGATTATTCGGCCAGCTGGATCAGCTGTTCCAGCGGCTCGCGACCTCGGCCAACCGTTTCCCGTAGGCGCGCGCGGTATCCAGATCGCCGCCAGTCGGGTATTCCTCGGGGGCGCTGTCAGAGGGGGCAATCGCCAGAAGGCCGGAATACCCGCCCGTCCAGTTCAGCTTTTCCGGGCCGTCGGCCTTGGTGTTGGATGGCATCAGGCCCACGCCGCACCAAAGCTGGCCGTGCTGTTGCGACAGGGTGATGAAATACTGGATGGTCGAGAATTTATCGCCATTGACCGTGGCCGAGGTGGTAAACCCACCAGCAATCTTGTCCTTCCAGTTCTGCGTGAACCAGGGCTTCGAGCTGGCGTCGGCGAATCTCTTGAACTGCCATGCAGGGCCGCCCATGTAGGTCGGGCTGCCGTAGACGATGGCATCGGCCGCATCGAGCGCGGCCCAGGCCGCATCGTCAAGCTCTCCGTCGTCTGGTAATTTCAACAGATTGACCTCCGTGCCATCGACGCCCTTGGCTCCTTCGGCAACGGCTTTGGCCTGAACGTCCGTATGGCCATATCCACTGTAGTAGACAATCGCGACTTTCGTCATGGTTCGGTACACCTTCTGATTGGAATCGGAATAGCACCGACTTAGGATGAGCAGTTACAAAAAGAAAGCTGATCGTTTTTTGAAACCCTCATTTCGGTCTGGGGCGAAACCTGCTACGGAGCGTGTACTTTACGCGTAAATATCTGAATATTAATGATAATCTAGTGATTTTGGGCGACGGGACGCAGCTGTTGTGATCGTAGTCGCACAGGCTTTGTGCGCGCGATTGCTATTGGCTGCGCGCCTTTTCATCAGCGATCCTGATCTCGAGCATATGGCGCTGGATCTTGCCGCTGGTCGATCTGGGAAAGTCCTCGAACGCGATGAAGCGAATTTCGCGCGGTCGCTTATAGCCAGCCAGGTTTTCGCGGCACAAATTCATCAGCGCCTCGGCATCCGGCCCGTTATCGCTACAGGCGACAAAGGCCACCGGGCTTTCCCCCCATTTCGCGTCGAAGGCCCGAACCACGGCGGCATCGACCACATCTGGATGGGAAAGAAGCACACGTTCGATTTCCGCCGGATAGACGTTCTCGCCGCCAGTCTTAATCAGGTATTTCGCCCGATCCACAAAGTCGACGGTGCCGTCCGCATTGCGCCGGAACAGATCGCCCATGTGGAAAAATCCGTTGCGAAAGTCACGGGCGTTGGTGTCGTCGGCGTTCCAGTACCCGGAAAACAGCGTCGGACCCCGAAGCGCCATTTCGCCCGGCGTTCCATCGGGGACTTCGCGGTCGTCGGGATCGACCAGCCGCACCTCGCAAAAGGCGCTGATGCGCTTGGACAGCCGGTCCGGGGTCACACCCGGCGCGATCAGATCGGCGGTTCCCGGCGGCAGGCCGGTTTCGGTCGCCCCGAAGGAATTCAGATAGGGCGTGTCCAGAAGACCGGTCAGTTCCGCGATCTGATGTGGCGGCACCAGATCGGCCATTGCGCCGCAAACCTTGATCCCCTTCAGCGGCAAAGGGTTGGCGCGCCGTTCGTCAATAAAGGCCTCCAGCGCACCGGGCATCATCACGAACCAGCCGATCCGGTGGCGCGACAACGCCTGGTTGATGACGGCGGGCTGCAGCCCGTCCACCATCACCACGGTCCCGCCCCGCAGGATCGTTGCCAGCGCATGATCGGTCGAGGCCATGTGGAACATCGGCGCCCAGGCGATGAACCCGTCGCCGGGATCCAGCGCCAGCTGCGCCGCAAAAACCATGGATCGGGCGATATGCGCGCGGTGGCTGATAAGCGCCCCCTTGGGCAGGCCCGTGGTCCCCGAGGTATAAAGGATCGTCAGACCGGCCTCGGGGTCGTCAACCATGGTTCCGGTGCGCGGGTCCGGCCCGGCCCCGGCAATGGCCGTTTCCAGATCCGGCCCGATGGTCAGACAGGGCGTTGCCGCGACGGCCCGGTAGGCTTCTGAAAGATCCGGTTCGACGACCGCGAGAACCGGCGCGACAAGATCGATGCAATGCCGCAGTTCATCGGGGGCAAGTCGCCAGTTCAGACAGGCGACGATCGCGCCGATTCCCGCCGCGGCCAGTTCGACCTCCAGGTATTCAGAGCGGTTGTGCGACAGGATCGCAATCCTGTCGCCCGGCGCAACGCCCCTGGCCAGAAACACGGCAGCCAGACGATCGACCCGCTCCAGCAGCTCGGCATAGGTCAGTTTCCTGCTGCCGTCCTCGATGGCCAGGGCGCGGGCGCAGTCATGTGCGCGGGTTCGAAAGATCGAATACAGATCAGCGCGCCCCGCGCGGATGACGTCGGTCAGCATGGTTTCCCCCCTTGCCCGGGCTTCGGTTCAGAGACCCTGCGCCAGGCGCACGCCCTCATCAATGGCGCGCAGCGCATCCAGTTCGGCGGCCTCCTTTGCCCCGCCGATCATCGTAACCGGGACGCCGCGCGCTGCAACCTCTTCTGCCAGGGCTCGTTCCGGCTCCTGACCGGTGCACAGCACAATTGTATCGGCCGCGATGACCTTTGGCATTCCGTCCGCGACGATGTGCAGCCCCGCATCGTCGATATGTTCATAGGTCACCCCGCCCATGGCCTCGACCCCATGTTTGCGCAGCGCGTTGCGCAGGATCCACCCTGTCGAAACACCAAGCCCTGCACCGGGTTTCGCGGTCTTGCGCTGCAGCATGACGACCTTGCGGCGAGACGGTTTCGGTGCCAGAGGGTCGCCCGCCAGGGCGCCCGAGGAGACAAATCCGGGGTCCACACCCCAGGTTTCGCAAAAGACGTCGGAGTTGGCGGTCTCGGCGGGTTCGGTCACCAGGAACTCGGCCACATCATGACCGATGCCCCCCGCCCCCATCACCAGGACACGGTCGCCCGCCTCGCGGTCACCGGACAGAATTTCGGCGTAGGTCGCGACGCTGGGATGGTCGATACCCGGCAGGTCGGGAATGCGCGGCGTAACCCCGGTGGCGATGACCACATGGTCAAATCCGTCAAGATCGCTCGCCTCTGCCCGCTGTCCCAGGCGCTGCGTGACCCCGTGTTTCTGCATCTGACCGGCATAATACCGCAAGGTTTCGTCGAATTCGTCCTTGCCTGGTGCGGCGCGGGCCAGATTCAGCTGACCGCCCAATTTGTCCTGCGCTTCGAACAGGGTGACATCGTGGCCCAGCCGCGCCGCCTCGGCGGCTGTGGCCATGCCAGCGGCACCACCGCCGACGACGGCCACTTTCTTTGGTGCGTCGGTTGGCGTGTCCCGGAATTCGGTTTCGCGCCCGGCCCTTGGATTGACCAGGCATCCGACCGGCCGGTCTGAAAAGATGAAATCCAGACAGGCCTGGTTGCAGGCAATGCAGGTGTTGATGTCGTCCGCGCGGCCCTCGCGCGCCTTTTTCACGAAATGCGGATCGGCCAGAAACGGGCGCGCCATCGAGATCATGTCCGCATCGCCAGAGGCAAGTATGTCTTCTGCAAGCTGGGGTGTGTTGATCCGGTTCGAGGCGACCACCGGGATCGACACGGCCGCTTTCACGTTGGCTGCCGCCTTGCGCCAGGCACCGCGCGGCACCGGATAGGCAATCGTCGGCACGCGCGCCTCGTGCCAGCCGATGCCGGTGTTCAGAATATCCGCACCTGCGGCCTCGATCTTGCGGGCCAGTGCGGCAATTTCATCTGCTGGCGCGCCGCCCTCGACCAGATCGGCCGCCGAAATCCGGTAGATGACCAGAAAGTCGGGCCCACAGCGTTCGCGCACCGCGCGCACGATCTCGACGGGGAACCGGTGGCGGTTCCCGGCGCTGCCGCCCCAGTCGTCTTCGCGCTTGTTGGTGTGGGTAACGGTGAATTCGTTGATGAGGTATCCCTCGGAGCCCATGATCTCGACGCCATCAAAGCCTGCGGCCTGCGCATTGGTGGCTGCCACGGCAAAATCCTCGATGGTACGGAGAATGTCGGCTTCGGTCATTTCACGCGGGATGAACCGGTTGATCGGTGCCCGGATCGGCGACGGGGCCACGCAGCCTTCGATTTTTGCATAGCGCCCGGCGTGAAGGAGTTGCGCGCAGATCAGGCTGCCTTCGGCCTGCACCGCCTCGCAGATCGGGCGCAGGCTAAGTGCTTCTTCCGGGTCATCGATTCGCGGGCCTTCTGGATCGAATATACCCTCGGCATTGGGCGAGAACCCGCCGGTGACCAGAATCGCCGCCTCCCCCCGCGCACGCTCGGCGTAAAACGCGATCTGTTTGGCTATGCCGTCAGGCTCGGTTTCCAACCGCGTGTGCATCGACCCCATGATGACCCGATTTCGCAATGTATGCTGGCCTGCGCGGATGGGCGAGAGCATGGTTTCAAAGCTTCCATCTGGTCTATTTTCCATTTTGGTTCTCCTCCTCAAAACTGTACTTGATCTGTATTCTAACATTTGTTAGATTTTTGGAAAGAAGATTTTCGCTCATGGGGAGGAGCACCGATGCAATTCCAGCCTACAGACGATCAGAAGGCGTTTCGCGAGACCGCGAAGCGCTTTGCAACCGAGAAGCTTGCGTCTTCTTACCAGGAGCGCGCGAGCGGCCATACCTTCGATCGCGCGCTGATCAGGGAGATGGGCGCATTGGGCCTGATCGGGGCCGATCTGCCCGAAGAATTCGGCGGCTTGGGCGAAAGCTCTGTCACGTCGGGGCTGATCGTCGAAGAGATCGCCTATGCCGATTTCAACGCAAGTTACGTGCAGCTTCTGGGGTCGCTCATGGGCGGCATGGTCGCCAAGCACGCCTCGCGCGACATCGCGTCGGAATGGGTGCCCAAGGTGGTTTCGGGTGATGCCGTCATCGGTCTGGGCCTGACAGAGCCGCGCGGCGGGTCGGATGCGGCGAACCTGATTCTGAAGGCCGAGAAATCCGGCAACGGCTGGCGGCTGAACGGTGAAAAGACCTCCATGAGTTTTGCCAGCCAGGCCGATGCGGCGGTCGTCTTTGCCCGTACCGGCGATCCCAATGGCGGCTCGCGCGGGGTCAGCGCCTTTTTTGTCGATCTGAACCAGGACGGCATCAAGCGCACCCATTTCGACGACATCGGCACCAAGCCCGTCGGGCGCGGGTCGGTGTTCTTTGACGATGTTTTCGTTCCGGCCGAAAACATGATGGCGGAACAGGACCGTGCCTTTGGCACGATCATGGCGGGGTTCGACTATTCCCGCGCCCTGATCGGACTGGAATGTCTGGGGGCCGCGCAGGCGTCGGTGGATGAAACCTGGGCCTACGTTCAGGAGCGCGAGGCATTCGGGGCCCCGATCGTGCAGTATCAGGGTGTCAGCTTTCCCTTGGCCGAGGCCGAGACCCAACTGACCATGATGCGCCAGCTTTGCTATTACACGCTGGACCTGCGCGACCGTGGCCTGCCCCACACCTCTCAGGCCGCCATGTGCAAATGGTACCTGCCCAAAACCGCCTGTGAGATCCTGCACCAGTGCCTGATCCTGCACGGACATTACGGCTACACCACCGACCTGCCCCACCACCAGCGCTACAACGATGTGCTCGGCCTGCAGATCGGTGACGGCACCGCACAGATCCAGAAGCTTGTGATTGCCCGCGAGAAGGTCGGACGGATGGCGCTGCAGTATGACAAGAAAGCTTAGGGAGCTCAGAAATGAACGACCCCATCATCGTGACAACCGAGGGCAACACCGGCATCATCGAGCTGGCCCGCCCCGAGAAATTCAATTGCCTGTCACTTGACGTGCATGAGCGCATATCAGCCGCGCGTTCGGAATTCGAGGCCAACCCGGCTATCCGGGCGATCCTCATCCGGGCGCAGGGCAAGCACTTTTGCACCGGCGCCGATCTGGTGGAAGTGAAAGGTAGATTGAACGATCCCGTCGCGCTGGATCATTTCATCGCCTTTGGCATGAAAAACCTGCGTGCGCTCGAAACCTCCTCCCTCCCTGTCGTAGTGGCAGTGCAGGGGTTGTGTCTGGCCGGCGGGATCGAACTGATGCTGGCATGCGATGTGTGTTTCGCGGCCGAAAGCGCCCGGTTTGGCGATCAGCATGCGCAGTTCGGGCTGATTCCCGGTTGGGGCGGCTCGCAGCGGCTAACGCGGTTGATGGGGCAGCGCCGGGCGCTTGACCTGATGTTCTCAGCCCGCTGGCTTGAGGCAGGAGAGGCCAAAGAGGCCGGGCTTGTCAACTACATCGTGCCGGATGCGGATCTGCACAGATCCGCGCTGGAATACTGCGAGAAAATCGCCACCCGCTCGCGTCCCGGTATCGCCGAGATGAAACGGTTGGCCCGGGAAGGCGCGGATCTTGGCATCGACCAGCAGATGCGGCTTGAGCTGGATGCCGCCGTGCGCGCATTGCCAAGTGATGACGTTGCCGAAGGGCTCGACGCGTTCGAGAACCGGCGCGCCCCCGAATTCAAGGCCTGAGGACGAACCATGGATTTCACTTTGAACGACGAACAGCGCCAGATCTACGAATACGGCGGTCAGCTGGCGCAGAAATACGACAATGCTTATTGGCTGGACCACGCGCGCAGGCACGAGTTCCCGCAGGAGATGTTCAAACAGATTGCCGATGATGGTTTCCTGGGCATCATGGTGCCCGAGGAATACGGCGGTGCGGGCCTTGGTATGACCGAAATGGCCCTGTTCATGGAGGGCACCGCCAATCACGGCATTCCGCTTTTGATGATGGTGGTCGGGCCGACCATGTCGCTGGCCCATATCGCCAGCCACGGGAGCGAATTCCACAAGAAAGAACTGCTGCCGGCTGCCTGCCGCGGTGACATCCAGTTCTGTTTTGCGATCACCGAACCGGGCGCCGGCTCGAACACGATGAAGGCCACGACGCTGGCCAAGCGTCGGGGCAACCGGTTCAGCCTGTCGGGCGAAAAGACCTTTATCACTGGCGCCGAGGTCTCGGACTATTGTCTGGTCGTGGCGCGGACCAGGCCGCATACCGAGGTCAGCCGCAAGACCGACGGCTTTACCCTATTCGCCGTGGACCTGAAGAAAAAAGGCGTCGACAAGCAACGCGTCAAGATCTCGATCCCCCTGCCCGAGGAACAGTGGACGCTGTTCTTCGACGAGGTGGACCTGGGCCCCGAGGATGTGGTCGGCGAGGTGGACGAAGGGTTCTCGATCCTGTTCGACAGCCTCAACCCCGAACGCATCATCCTTGGCGCACTGTGCTGCGGTATCGGACGTTTCGCGCTGAACAAGGGCGTGGCCTATGCGTCCGAGCGCAACGTCTTCGGTCAGCCCATCGGCGCGCACCAGGGCGTGCAGCACCCGATGGCCAAGGCGCACACAGCGGTCGAGATGGCCAGCCTGATGACCCGCCGGGCGGCATGGGAGTTTGACAACAAACTGCCGGCGGGGGCCTCGTCGAACATGGCGAAATACGCCGCCGCCGAAGCCGGGATCGAAGCGGTGGACGCCGCGCTGCAGGCGCATGGCGGATCGGGCTTTACCGAGGATACGGGACTATACGAGATGTACCCGCTGGTGCGTTTGCTGCGCACGGCGCCCGTGAACCGCGAGCTGTGCCTGAGCTTCATCGGCGAAAAGGTCATGGGAATGCCGCGGTCCTATTGATCGCGCTGCCCGACACGGAGAACGACATGCAATTTGGAATGCGCTACAGGCGGGAGGATGCCGCCGACAAGGTAAACAATCGTTTCTGGCACGAGATCGAGGGCATGCCCCTTGATCAGGTCCGTCGCATTCAGGAAGAGCGGTTGCGCGATCAGATGGCCTATCTCAAGTCGAACTCGACCTTCTATCAGGAGAAGTTCGCCAAGGCCGGTGTGGAATTCGACGATATTCGTACCATCGAAGACCTGCAGAAACTGCCCTATACATACAAGACCGAGATCAGGGAGAGCCTTGCCGCCGAGCCGCCGTTCGGCAAACACCGCGCCGCGCCCATGTCGGAGATCATCCAGATGCAGGCCTCGTCGGGCACCACAGGCAGTCCTTCATATGTGGCCCTGACAGAATCCGACGCCGAGATGTGGCACGAGATGACAGCGCGCTGTTTCTTTGCCAATGGCGTGCGTCCCGGCGATATGGTGCTGCATGCATTTTCACTCGCCAAGGGCTTTGTCGGGGGTATCCCCGTGATGCAGGGGTTGCAGTACATGGGCACGATTGATGTGCCGGTAGGCGCGGACGGCGGTGCGGAACGGCTGTTGCGCGCCTGCGCCGACACGCGCCCGCGCTGTATCGTCGGCGCGCCGAATTTCGTGTTGCACCTGGCGGAAAAGGCACCTGAAGTGCTGGGATGCAAGGCCAGTGAACTGGGCGTGGAGCAGGTGATCGTCGGCGGAGAGCCCGGCGGCGGCATTCCCGCAATCCGCGCCAAGATCGAGGCCGCCTGGGGTGCGAAATGCACCGAAATGCTGGGCGGCACCGATCTGGGCGTGACCTATTGGGCAGAATGCGACGCCCAGTCGGGGATGCATATGGTCAACATGGACTATATCATCACCGAATTGCTCGACCCTGACAGCGGCGAAATCATCCCCTGGGAAAAAGGCGCAGAAGGCGAGATGATCTACACCGCCATCGGCCGGCAGGCGAGCCCGCTCGTGCGGTTCCGGTCAGGCGATTATATCGAAGTAATCGATACCGAATGCTCCTGCGGCCGCACCGGACCCAAGATCCGTTGTACCGGCCGCACCGACGACATGCTGATCGTGCGCGGGGCGAATGTCTTCCCGTCAGCCATCAACAGCATTATTACCGAAATGGTGCCGGACACCAACGGCGTCATGCGCATCGTGGCCGATTTCGAGGGCCACACCACGCAGGGCGCGCTGACGGTGATTGTCGAACGCGGCCCCGATCGCGATCCGGCCGATGACGTCACCCTCAAAAAGAAAATCGAGCAGCGACTGCGCGACTCCTTGGTCTTCAAGGCCGACGTTCACCTGGTTGCGGCCGACACATTCGAAAAACCCGGCGCCGCGAAGGTCGCCTTCGTTCTCAGGAAATATCCAGACCTGCCATGACTAGAATGAAATCCCTTCTCGACACCGCGTCGGACGACTTCCGCGCCAACGACGTGTCATACCGCGAAAAGGTCGATGAACTGCATGCCCTCCGGCGCACACAGCGCGTTGGCGGCCCCGAAAAGGCGCGCGAACGTCATGTGGAAAAAGGCAAGATCCTGCCTCGCGAACGGATTGAGCGTCTGATCGATCCGGGCACACCTTTTCTGGAACTCGGCGAACTGGCCGGACTGAACATGCACAAGGGTGTTCCGCCCGGTGCCGGTATCATCACCGGCATTGGCGTGATCGAAGGCCGTCAGTGCATGATTATCGCCAACGATGCTACGGTGAAAGGCGGCACCTATTTCGGGATCACCTGTCGCAAACATGTCCGGGCACAAAAGATCGCCTGGAAAAACCGCCTGCCTGTTATCACGCTTGTGGACTCAGGCGGGGCCTTCCTGCCCGATCAGGCCAACCTTTTCCCCGACGAAGGTCAGTTCGGGTCCATCTTTCACCAACAGATCGGCATGTCCGGCGATGGTGTGCCGCAAATCGCCGTGGTCATGGGGCCCTGCACCGCAGGCGGCGCTTATATCCCGGCGCTCTGCGACGAGGTGGTGATCGTGCGCGGCCAGGGATTCATGTACCTGGGCGGACCGGAGCTGACCTTTGCCGCCACCGGCGAGAAGGTGGATGCAGAAGAACTGGGCGGCGGCAAGATGCATTGTTCTGTCTCCGGCGTGACCGACCACCTGGCCGAAGATGACGCCCACGCGCTGGCGATCACCCGCGAGATCGTCAGCCATCTGGGCGAAAAGCCCCTGCCCCGCAAAACGCCCGCAGCGCCGCGCGCGCCCGCCTATCCGGTCGAGGAAATATACGGCCTCGTCAGCCGCGACCCCAAGGTTCCGACGGACAACCGCGAGATCGTCGCGCGGCTGGTGGATGACAGCGATTTTCACGAATTCAAACCGCTTTATGGCGACACGATCATGACCGGCTGGGGCCGCATCCACGGCCACGAGGTCGGTATTCTCGCCAATACCGGCGTGCTGTTCGTCGAAGCCGCGCTGAAGGCGACGCATTTCATCAATCTTTGCGTCCAGCGCGATATTCCGCTGCTGTTCCTGGCCGATGTGAACGGCTTTATGGTCGGCCGCGAGGTCGAGCAGATGGGCATCGCCAAGGCCGGTGCCAAGATGATCACAGCCATGTCTTCGGCCCGGGTGCCGAAATTCACCATCATCACCGGCGGCTCTTACGGGGCGGGCTATCTAGCGATGCTCGGGCGCCCGTTCCAGCCGGATGCGATGTTCGCCTGGCCGACGGGCCGCTCCGCGATCATGGGTCCCGAACAGGCCGCCAGCGTGCTGGCGCAGGTCCGGGCGCAAATCCATGAACGCGAAGGGAAAAGCTGGTCGCCGGAGGAAGAAGAAGCCTTCAAGGCGCCGATCCGCAAGGAATACGAAGATTTTCAAGGAGCCTATAATTTCGCCTCCAACCTCTGGATCGACAGCGTGATCGAGCCCTGTGAGACCCGTGATGTCATGGCGCTGATGCTGGATGTGACATCGCGCAGACCCAAGGTCGATACCAACTTCGGCGTGTTCAGGATGTGAGGAGCGAACCATGCAAATCAAAACGCTTCTGATCGCCAACCGCGGCGAAATTGCCTGCCGGATCGCGCGCACCGCGCGGGCCAGCGGGATCACCCCTGTCGGCGTGCATTCGCAGGCCGACGCCAATGCCCTGCATGTGCGCGAGATCGGCAAATCTGTCTGTATCGGTGCCGGTCCTGCATCCGAGAGCTATCTGAAAATCGACGCGGTGATTGCCGCCGCGCAATCGGTGGGCGCGGATGCGATCCATCCCGGTTACGGCTTTCTGGCCGAAAACCCCGATTTTGCCCGCGCGGTCGAAGCCGCCGGCATGATCTTTATGGGGCCGACGCCAGAAACGCTTGAACGTTTCGGCGACAAGGCCAGCGCCAAAGAGGCCGCCGTGGCGGCCAGCGTCCCGGTGATTTCGGGTGCCGAAGGGGCGCGGTCCGATCCCGAGCAGATTGCCGAGGAGGTGCGCCAAATGGGCCTGCCGGTGCTGCTCAAGGCTGTCGGCGGCGGTGGTGGGCGCGGACAACGGCTCGTCACCGACGAAACCACGCTGGTCGAGGACATCGAAGGCGCGCTGCGCGAAGCAAAATCCACCTTCGGCTCCGAAGGGCTGCTGTTGGAGCGTTTCCTGCCCGAGGCGCGCCATGTCGAAGTGCAGATCGCAGGCGACGGCAAGGGCCATGTGGTGCATCTGTTCGAACGCGATTGCACGCTTCAGCGCCGTCACCAGAAGGTCATCGAGGAAGCCCCGGCCTGGGGACTGCCGCGCACGCTTCTGGACGACATCGCGCGCGATGCGGTGCGCCTGGGCGAAACGCTGGATTATCGCGGGCTGGGCACGGTCGAATTTCTGGTCGCGGGGGACGAATATTTCTTTCTTGAGGTGAACCCGCGCATTCAGGTGGAACATCCCGTCACCGAAGCGATCACCGGGCTGGACCTTGTGGCGCTTCACCTGCGCATTGCCGAAGGCGCGGGCCTTGGCCTGGTGCAGGACGATCTGACGATCAACGGCCACGCGGTCGAGGCGCGGCTTTACGCCGAAGATCCGGCGATGCAATTCGCCCCGTCGACGGGCACGCTCACCACGCTCAGCCTGCCATCGGGCCTGCGCATCGACAGCGGCGTCGAGGAAGGCGATGCCGTCACGCCCTATTACGATCCGATGATCGCCAAGCTGATCGTGCACGCGCCCGACCGGGAAACCGCATTGGCACGTCTGGCCACCGCGCTTGACCATGTCGCGGTCGAAGGTGTCGAAACCAATCGCGCCTTTCTGACGGCGCTGGCGCGGAACCCCGAATTCGAACGGATGCAGGTGCATACACGCTGGATCGACGGCAGGCTGGACGAGCTGACACAGGCAGCCCCCCTGACCCGCCCCGATCTGTGGAAAGCGAGTGCCGCCATTCTGTTCGTGGCCGCCTCGCGCGGCGATACGGATGCCAATCCCTGGACCAACCGTGATGCCTTTACCGGCTGGCGGCTTGGCCTGGGCGGCGATGCGATGGAAGCAGGGCAAAGCGTGACGCTCACCGATTCTGACGAGGTATCCGAAGAACTGCGCATCGGCCCTGTCAAATCGGGCGCCAAGTACACCGTCCATTCGGAAAACGGCGAGGCGCTGACACTGTCGGCACGTGAACTGACGCCGGGCCGTTGGCGTGTCGGCGAAGGCGACACCGTCCATCTGATCGACGCGCGCCTGCACGCGGGCGTGATCGAACTGGACACGCCCGAAGGTCGCCTGCTCTTTCGGCCCGCCGCGCCCCTTGCCTTTGCCGGCGGCGACGGTGCGGCGGATCGCGCCGTGACCTCTCCGCTGACCGGCATGATTGTCGAAATCAAGGTCTCCGATGGTCAGAGCGTGGCCGAAGGCGACGTGGTCGCGGTCATGGAATCCATGAAACTCGAAATCTCGATCCGGGCGGCCGCGGCCGGGATCGCCAGCAATATATCCGTCTCGAATGGGGACATGGTCGATCGCGGCCAGGTCATCGCCGAGATCCTGCCATCCGAGGAGTGATGAAATGAGCGACTTTCCCAAATTCGTCGAATTTCGTGAAGAAGGCCCGCGCGAGGGATTCCAGATCGAAAAAAAGATCTATCCGGTCGAAGAGCGGATCGAACTGATCGACATGCTCAGCGAAACCGGTCTGAAACGCATTCAGGTCGGCAGCTTTGTCAGCCCCAAATACGTGCCGCAGATGGCCGATACAGGTGAACTGTTCCAGCGTATCAAGCGCAAGCCGGGCGTGAATTACACCTCGCTGTGGCTGAACGACAAGGGGTTTCGCAAGGCTCTGACCGCGCATGAGGTCGATATCGACCCGCGCCTGCTGTTCTATCCCTCCGAGGCATTCGCCCAATCGAACAACAATTGTTCCTCGGCGGAGATGCGGGAAAAACAACGCGACTGGGTCCGTCTTTACAAGGAAGAAGGATATACCGTCGACGCGGCCTATGTGATGACGGCCTTTGGCTGCAACTTCGAAGGTCCCATCCCGCAAGAGCGCATCCTCGACGATTTCCGCTTTATCCTTCAACTGTGCGAGGAAGAGGACATCCCCGTGCCGATCCTTGTGATCGCCGATACCATGGGTTGGGGAAACCCCGAGGCGGTCAAACGGATGATCGGCGCGCTGCGCGAAATGGCGCCCGAGGCGCGCATCGGTATGCACATCCATGACACGCGTGGGCTGGGGATCGCCAACGTTTATGCGGCCCTGTCGATGGGCGTGGACATGTTCGAAAGCTCCGTCGCCGGTCTTGGCGGCTGTCCTTTCGCAGGCCACGGCCACGCTCGCGCCGCAGGAAATGTCTGCACCGAGGATGCGGTGTTCCTGTGTCACGAGCTCGGCATCGAAACCGGCATTGATCTGGACAAGCTGATCGCAGCGGCGGTCAAGGCAGAAGAGATCATCGGCGTGCCGCTCATGGGCCGGGTCATGCATACCGGCGGGTTGGACAAATACCGCAAAGCGGGCTGAGGAGGTAAGAAGATGACAAAGGCACTTGACGGCAAGGTTGTGTTGGTCACGGGGGCCGGCGGCGGCATCGGGCGTGACATCGCCTTGATGGCAGCCTCCGAAGGCGCCGCCGTTGTGGTCAACGATCTTGGCGCGTCGCTGAAGGGCACGGGTCAGACCGAAAGCGCGGCGCAGAAAGTTGTTGAAGAGATCAAGGCGGCGGGCGGCGATGCGATCGCCGATGGCGGCAACGTCACCGACCCCGACGCCGCGCGCGCGATGATCGAGGCAGGTGTCAGCGAATTCGGCCGCATCGACGCGGTGGTGAACAACGCGGGCATCCTGCGCGACGGGTTCTTTCACAAGATGACCTACGAGGATTTCGACGCGGTGGTGAAGGTCCATCTCTACGGCGCCTTCAACACCAGCCGCGCGGCGGCCGATTATTTCCGCGAACAGGAGAGCGGCGCTCTGGTGCACATGACCTCGACCTCGGGGCTGATCGGCAATCTGGCGCAGGCGAATTACTCCGCGGCAAAGCTGGGCATCGCGGCCTTCTCGAAATCGGTGGCGCTTGACCTCAAGCGGTGGAACGTGCGGTCAAACTGCATCGCGCCCTTCGCCTGGAGCCGGATGATCTCGTCTATCAAGACAGACACCCCGGAACAGGTGGCACGGGTCGAAAAGATCAAGGAAATGACACCGGCCAAAGTCGCTCCAATGGCCTGTTTCCTGATGAGCGACCGCGCGGCCGACGTGTCCGGACAGATCTTTGCGGTTCGCAAGAACGAGATCTTCCTGTTCAACCAGCCGCGCCCGGTAAGGTCGGTCCATTCCGGTGATGGTTGGACCGCCGATGAAATCGCCGAGCGCGCCATTCCCGCGCTCAAATCGCAGTTCACGCCGCTCGAAGTTTCGGCGGATGTCTTTTCGTGGGATCCGGTCTGATGGGAAAACGCAAAGAAAAAATCAGCTCCGACATTGCCTGGAGCACTTCTGACAAGATCTGCGTGCGTGGGCTCGATCTGCCCAACGAGATCCTGGGCCACATGAACCTTGGCGATCTGGCGTTTCTGCAGTTGACGGGTCGCAAGGCCACACCCGAGGAAAGCCGGGTGTTCAACGCCATCGTCATTACCCTGGTCGAACATGGCATCACGCCTTCGGCCCTGGCGGCGCGGATGACTTACATGGGGGCGCCGGAATCGCTTCAGGCTGCTGTGGCGGCTGGCTTGTGCGGGCTGGGCACCGTCTTTGTCGGCTCGATGGAGGGTGCCTCGAAGATGCTTTACGAGGCACTGCCGCAGGACAAGTTGGGCAGCGGTGTCGATCTGGATGCGCTGGCCGTCGAGACGGTGGAAAAATTCCGCGCCCGCAAGATGATCGTGCCGGGGCTCGGACATCCGGTGCACAAGCCGGTCGATCCGCGCACACCTCGCCTGTTCCAGATCGCTGCCGAGAACGGCAAGTCCGGTGAATACATCGAGTTGATCCAGAAAATTCAGGCCGTTGCCGAAGAAAAATCGGGTAAGATGCTGCCGATTAACGCCACCGGGGCGATCGGAGCGATCTGCTGTGAATTTGGCTTCCCCTGGAAGATCGTGCGGGGCTTTGGCGTCATGGCACGCGCCATCGGTCTGGTCGGTCATATCCTCGAAGAGAGCGAAAACCCGATTTCCTATGAGCTTTGGCAGCGTGCCGAGCAGGAAATTCTTGAAACGTCGGGTCCGGGAGCGAAGTAACCGATGCAGACGTCAGCCCCAGACACTCACACCGATCTGCGCGACGCCTTGCGCGCGCTTTGCGCGCAGTTTCCGCCGGAATATCATCGCAAGTTCGGCGAAAACGAAACCTACCCCGAGGAGTTTGTCGATGCGCTGACCCGCGAAGGGTGGCTGGCCGCGATGATCCCCGAGGAGTACGGTGGCTCGGGTCTGGGGTTGACCGAAGCTTCGATCATCATGGAAGAAGTGAACCGCTGCGGCGGAAACGCGGGCCATTGCCATGGGCAGATGTATAACATGGGCACGCTTCTCAGACACGGTTCGGAGGAGCAGAAGCAGAAATACCTGCCCGGCATTGCCAGCGGCGCGTTGCGCCTGCAATCCATGGCCGTGACCGAACCGACAACCGGGACCGACACCACCAAACTGAAGACCACCGCGGTCAAGAAGGGTGACCGGTATGTGATCAATGGCCAGAAGGTCTGGATCAGCCGCATCCAGCATTCAGACCTGATGATCCTGCTGGCGCGCACCACGCCGCTGAACGAGGTCAAGAAAAAGTCGCAGGGCCTGTCGATCTTTATGGTCGATCTGAGAGAGGCTATCGGCAAAGGCATGGAGGTCCGCCCCATCGCCAATATGCCCGGCCACGAAACCAATGAGGTGTTCTTTGACAACCTCGAAATCCCCGCCGAGAACCTGATCGGCACCGAAGGGCGCGGGTTTTACCATATTCTTGACGGGCTGAATGCCGAACGGACCCTGATTGCGGCGGAATGTATCGGTGATGGATACTGGTTCGTTGACAAGGCCCGCGCCTATGCCGGTGACCGCGTGGTCTTTGACCGTCCCATCGGCCAGAACCAGGGCGTGCAATTCCCTATCGCCAGGTCCTATGTGAACATTGAGGCCGCCAATCTGATGCGCTTTGAAGCCTGCAGGCGGTTCGACGCCGGGCTGGATTGCGGAGCGCAGGCGAATATGGCCAAGCTGCTGGCCTCGGAGGCCAGCTGGGAAGCGGCCAATGCCTGCATCCAGACCCATGGCGGCTTTGGTTTCGCGCGGGAATACGATGTCGAGCGCAAGTTCCGCGAGGCCCGGCTGTATCAGGTGGCCCCGATCTCGACCAACCTGATCCTGTCATATGTCGGAGAACATATCCTCGGCATGCCGCGATCCTTCTGAGGCCAAGGACATGGGTGAGATCGACCTTGACGCACTGGCGCCCTGGCTGGGACGCACCGAAACCAAGAAGGATGTTCTGACGCAGGGGCTGATCGACAAATTCCGCGCCACGCTCGGTCCGCATCTTTGGGACGGAGCGGGCGATGTCCCGCTGGGGATTCATTGGTGCATTGCCCTTGATACCGTGCCAGCTGCCGCCCTGTCAGAAGACGGCCATGCCGCGAGGGGTGGATTTCTGCCCCCTGTTCCGCTGCCCGCCCGCATGTGGGCTGGCGGCGATGTTACGCATATCGCGCCGCTGAAAATCGGCGAAACCATCACCCGACGCTCTTCGATCAGGGATATTGTGGCCAAGCAGGGCCGTAGTGGACCATTGGTCTTTGTGACTGTCGAACATGAGTATCTCAGTGGCAACCGGCTTTGTATCGGGGAGCAGCAATCGATCGTTTATCGTGAGATTTCCGCCCCCCGCACGGTCGAGAGCGCAGCTGACACGGGCGAGCCGAGCACGCTCAGTTCGACCCTGACACCGGATCCTGTGCTGCTGTTTCGCTATTCGGCGCTGACGTTCAATGCTCATCGCATTCACTATGATTACATCTACGCCACCGAAACCGAAGCCTATTCCGGACTTGTTGTGCATGGCCCATTGCAGGCCACGCTGCTTCTGAATCTGGCGGCGGATGCGTTGAAAACATCGCCCCACCGGTTTTCGTTCCGCGGCCTCGCGCCACTCACCCTGCCCTGCGAATTGCAACTGCACAATGAAGGGACCGGCGCCTCCGGGACAGTCTGGTGTCAGGATCAAAACGGTCTTCGAAGCTTTTCCGCAGAGTACGCGGCTGTCTGATCGGTTTTCTTCGGTAGTGAATTCAGTTGTTGACCAATTTTTCTAACATCTGTTAGGCTTCGCGGAGAGACTTGGTAAATAGACCAGGCAAACCTCTGAATTAAGAGGTGGGAGGAGGAACGATGCGAGGAAAACTCGTAACCAACGGACAACCGTGCGGTCAGGCTATGCGCGCCTCTATGAGGTGTTGGGAAAAAGCACGGGCTGCAACATGACCACGAACGACGGACTTGTATCGTCACCGCTTGCGGTGCGTGGTGCAACTTTGAAATTTGGCGGCGTGACGGCGCTCGACGATGTGAGCATCTCCGTGGCCGACGATGAATTGCTTGCAATTATTGGCCCGAATGGTGCCGGAAAAACATCACTTCTGAACGTTACCGCGGGCTTTTATCGTCCACAGAAAGGCCGTGTCGAATTGTCCGGGCAGGACGTGACCGGCCTGCGTGTTGACCAGATCGCGCGGCGCGGTCTGGCGCGGACGTTTCAGGGCACCCATCTTTTTGCCGGGCAGACCGTTGTGGAAAACATCATGATCGGTCGTCACATGCTGATGAAATCGAATGTAGTCCAGGCCTTTTTCCAGTTCGGTCCCGTGATGCGCGAGGAATCGGAACACCGGGAAGCCGCAGAAGAGATCATCGATTTTCTGGAAATTGAGGCAATCCGCAACCGGCCCGTGGGCACGTTGGGGTACGGGTTGCGCAAGCGTGTCGATCTGGGCCGTGCATTGGCGCAGGAACCGTCGATCCTGCTGATGGATGAACCGATGGCCGGCATGAACTCGGAAGAAAAAGAAGACCTGGCGCGCTTCATTCTCGATGTGCGCGAGGCGCGCAAGATTCCGGTGGTTCTGGTCGAGCACGACATGGGCGTCGTGATGGACCTTGCCGACCGGATCGTGGTGCTGGATTTCGGGCGGGTCATCGCCGAAGGCACCCCGGAAGAAATCCAGAAGGACCCGGCTGTCATAAAGGCATATCTGGGGTAACGGCATGGTCAAACAACGGACAGCAATGGTCTTTTCGGACCCGGCAGTGACACATAGCGAAACCCTGCCGCAGGTTTTGCTCGCGCGAGCGACATCCACACCGACCAACCTCGCCGAACGGCACAAGCGCCTGGGCATCTGGCGTGAGTTCACCTGGGCCGATGTTCTCGACAGGGTTCGCGCCTTGGCTCTCGGGTTGGAGAACCTGGGCTTGTCGGCCGGCGAATCCGTCATGATGATCGGCGAAAACGAACCCGAACATTTCTGGGCTGAATATGCTGTCCAGTCGTTAGGCGGCAAAGTCCTGTCTGTCTATCCGGATCAAAACGCCGAAGAGATTCTGTATCTGGCCGAAGACTCGCAAACGCGGATTTTTCTGGCGCAGGATCAGGAGCAGGTCGATAAATGCATCGAGATCGCGGGCAAGTACTCGGGCGCCCTGGCGATCGTTTACTGGGACGATTCCGGCCTGTGGGGCTATGATCATCCCCTGTTGCATTCCTTTGAAAGTGTGAGCGCGGCAGGACGTCAGATCCACGCCAAGGAACCTGCCAGATTTGAAAAACACGTAAAACGAGGACGGGCGGACGATACCGCCTTGCTGTCCTATACCTCGGGGACCACGGGAAAACCCAAGGGCGTTGTCATCAGCCATCGCTACCTGTTCGACAACTGCTCGCGGGTGATGGGGGCAATCGAAATCGCGCCGGGCACGGAATACCTGACGTACATTTCGCCTGCCTGGGTCACGGAACAGATTTTCGGCCTGTCGATCGGTTTGATCGCGCCCATGGTCGTCAATTTTCCCGAAGGCCCTGAAGACGTACTGACCAACATTCGCGAACTGGCGGTTGACGCACTGGTGTTCAGCCCGCGCCAGTGGGAAAACCTCGCCTCCATCGTTCAGGCCCGGATGCTGGGCGCGGGCAAGTTCCGCAATGCGATGTACAATTGGGGCATGAAGGTTGGCCGCAACGTTTACGTCGAGCGGCTGGAAGGGCGTAGCCCCAGCCTTGCCGCACGCCTGCAGCTTCCCTTTGCCGAAGCTCTGGTGCTGCATCACCTGCGCGACAATCTGGGCCTTGGTAAGGCCAAAAACGCCATGAGCGGCGGCGCCCTGATGGCGCCTGACGTCTTTCGTATGTTCCACGCGATGGGGGTCAAGCTGCGCAACGTGTATGGCGCAACCGAAATCGGCCTTCTGACCGCGCATGTCGGCGAAAGCTATCAGCTGGAAACCAGCGGCAGCTGGATGCAAAGCAACACGAACTACGGTGAACCGCTGGAATACAGGGTCTCGGATGAAGGCGAGCTGCAGGTTCGGGGCGGATCGGGCTTCGGTGGCTATCACGGCAAACCCGAAAAGACCGCAGAGGAACTGACCGAAGACGGTTGGTACAAGACCGGTGACGCGGTGTCGATGACCGACGACGGCGAGCTCTTGTTCTTTGACCGTGTCAAGGATATGCGCCGCCTGGCAAACGGGCACAGCTATCCGCCGCAGTTCATCGAAACGCGGTTGCGATATAGCCCCTTCATCAAGGATCTCATGACCTTGGGCGACGAAACCCGGAGCTTCGTCAGCGCGCTTATCAATATCGATATGGAAGTGCTCGGGCGTTGGGCGGAAGAGAACAAGATCAGCTTTTCGACCTACACCGATCTCTCGCAGAAACCCGAAGTTCTGGACCTTATCAAAGGCGAAGTGGCGCGCATCAATGCGCTCCTGCCCGAAGGCTCGCGCGTGGCACGTTTTGCGAATTTTCCCAAAGAGCTCGACCCGGATGAAGGCGAGCTGACCCGCAGCCGGAAACTTCGCCGGGCCTTTCTGGAGGAACGATATGCAAAGCTTGTCGAGACGATTTATGGCGGCGATTCCAAGGCCGATCTAGAAATCGCCGTGACTTATCAGGACGGCCGTCAGGGCGTGCTCAAGGCCGCTGTCCGCGTATCTGACGTCGAAAACGCATCGAAGGCTGCCAAGCGGCAGTCCAAAACCTAAAGGAAGTCGGCGAAAATGGTTTATTTCATCAATGACATCATTACCGGGGCTTTGATCGGTCTTCTGTATTCGCTGGTGGCCATGGGCTTTGTCGTGATTTACCGTGCCAGCAAGGTGTTCAACTTCGCGCAGGGCGAACTGGTGATCATCGGCGGGTTCATCGTCTGGTTCACAACGATGCAAGCGGGGCTTAGCCTTTGGTTGTCGATACCCCTTTCGCTGGTTCTGGCCGGGCTGGTCGGGTACGCAATCGAACGGATTTTCCTGACAAAGCTGATCGGTGAATCGGTTTTCTCGATGGTCATGGTCACCGTCGGTCTTCTGATCCTGCTGCGCGGTCTGGTGCTGCTTGTGTTCGGTCCCGCCGTGCGGCCCTTCCCGATCATTTTCCCACTGAAACCTTTGTTCCTCGGCGATATGTTGATCCCGATGAACCTCCTGATAGGCGGGATCATCACCATTGTCGCCGCCGTCGGCCTGTCGTGGTTCTTCAACCGAACCCGGTCCGGCCTGCGGATGACCGCTGTGGCGGAAGACCACGTCGTCGCCTCCTCGATGGGCATTTCGGTGAAAGGCTCGATTGCCTTTGCCTGGGTTCTCGGGGCAATCCTGTCCACAATTGGTGCGATGATCTTTCTCAGCGGCAAATCGCTGACCTTCCTGGCCTCGGATATCGGGTTCGCGGCCCTGCCGGTGGCGCTGTTTGCCGGGCTGGAATCCATCGGTGGGCTTATCCTGGCAGGCGTAATCATTGGCATCGCCCAGAGCCTGACAACCAACTATCTTGATCCGCTGATCGGTGGCTCGCTCGGCAGTGTTGTTCCATACATCATAATGCTTGCCATTCTGCTGATCCGGCCGACCGGCTTGTCCGGCTGGCGCACAATCGAACGGGTGTAATCCATGGACCCTTCTGGCGTATTCCCGACAAGCTATCGCAGTGACAGACGTTTGATCCGAACGCGCTGGCAGTTTCTTGCCCTCGTCGTATTCATGGCTCTACTGCTGTTGGCGCCTTACCTGGTGAGCAGCCGTATCATCGCTATCCTGAATATGATGATGATCAGTGCCGTCATTGCCGTCGGGCTACAGATCTGCACCGGCTATGCGGGACAGATCAACCTGGGTCAGGCCGCCTTCATGGGGGTCGGGGCCTATACGGCCTCGATACTGGCCTCGAAGACCGGCCTTACGTTTCTGCTGACCATTCCGCTGGCCGGGCTCTCGGCTGCGCTGTTCGGCTTTCTTTTTGGCTTGACCGCGGCGCGGATCAAGGGGTTCTATCTGGCACTGACCACGATTGCGGCTCAGTTCCTGTTCCACTTTGCCGTATTGAACCTGCCGTCAACCTGGCTGGGTGGATCGAACGGTATCACCGTGCCGCCAGCCGAGCTTTTCGGGCTGCGATTTGTCAGCGAATCTTCGCAGTTCTATTTGAATTTCGCGGTCACCGCGATCATGGTCGCGGGCGCGTTCGGGATCGTTCGGTCACGCTTCGGCCGTGCCTTCGTGGCGGTCAGGGATGATGACGTGGCCGCGGGTATAATGGGGATCAATGTCGCGGCCACAAAGGCAAATGCCTTCCTGATCGGCGCTTTCTATGCGGGCGTCGGCGGGGCGCTTTGGGCCTATCTGATCCGCTTCGTGGGGGTAGACCAGTTCACCCTGTTTCACTCGATCTTCTTCGTCGCGATGATCATCGTTGGCGGGATGGGTTCAATCGTGGGGGCCCTGGTCGGCGTCTTCATTATCCGCATCATCCAGGAAATCATCGCGACGGTCGGACCCAATATCGCCGACTCGGTATCATTCCTTGGCGGTGACATTGTGTTCGCTGGCATGAATGTCGTTCTTGGCGGCGTGATCGCATTGTTTATGATCCTCGAGCCCAAGGGGCTGATGCACCGCTGGAACATCCTGAAGTCGTCTTACCGTATCTGGCCGTTTCCTTACTGAGAAATAGAGCGGCTCTAAACCTGGGAGGAAGAATATGACTTACCAATCGAATCGAGGTCTTCGCGGTTTACTGGCAGCGGCTGCCTTAGCGGCCGCGGCTACCATGCCTTTGAAGGCGCAGGCCGAAGAGACCTATAATCTGGCCCTGCTGTCGGACTTTTCCGGCCCTTATGCTGACATCATGCCCATCCTGGCCGGCGGACGTGAGGCTGTGTTCACCTGGTGGAATGAAACCCGCGGCAAGGAACTTGGCGTCACGCTGAACTACAAAAACTACGAAACCCGCTATGACGCGGCGCAGGTGGCAAGTCTCTGGCCCGGGATCAAATCGGAACTGGACCCGATTGCGGTTGTCGGCCTCGGCGGGCCTGACGTGGCGGCCCTTTCCGAACGCCTGCCGGAAGATAAAATCCCGATGTTTATGGCCACAGCGGCCTACGGTTTTGCCTGGCAGCCGGATGCCTGGATTTTCAACCCACGTCCAACCTATTCGCACGAAAGCGCGGGCTTTCTGAACTGGATGCGTGAACAGCGCGGAGGAGACGAACCGCTCAAGGTTGCGATCCTCGCCTCCGAAGCCTCGCCGGCCTATGTCGACATGGCAAAGGGCCTTGAACTCTATGCCGAAGAGCACCCCGAGGAGATCGACCTCGTCGAGGTCATCTATACCGAAGTTCAACCCACCGATCTGACGGGGCAAATGCGCCGCGTTGTACGGGCCGGGGCCGAGGCGCTGGTTATCCAAACGAACACCTCTATCGTGGTTGCCGCGAAACGTGGGCTGCAGGCCAACGGGGCGAACATCCCGATCATGATGAGTTCGCATAACGGGCTTCCAGCCTCGGGTGGCGCGCTTGGCGGGCTTGAGCAACTGGAGGGGGACTTTGAAGCCTACGGCATGGCGATTGCGGCCGATGAGGACACTCCCGCGCGACAATTCTACGAGACATTGGTTGCCGATTACGGGCTTGAAGCACCTTGGAACGTCGTGACCGCAATGGGCGTATCTCAGGGTCTCTTTGTCGCCGCTGTGATCGAAAACGCGATCGAGGCGAACGGCGCCGAGGGGCTGACCGGAGAGAAAGTGCGCGAGGCGCTCTTTGCTCAAACGATCACGACCGAAGAAACCCACGGCTTTCTTCCCTCCCTCACGTTTACTCCCGAAGCGCCTTTCCCATTGGAAGGCCTCAAAGTGAATGTTGGCACCGTCAAAGACGGGAAAATCACCATTGAAGCAACCGGCGTCGACGTTCCGCACGTTGAGAAATGGTGAATTACTCCGGGCGCCGCAGTCGCGGCGCCCGTTCTGATCCTTAGCCCCGGGCAATATGACCATGCTGGAACTCAACAACGTAGAGGTGACATATTCCGACGTCATCCTGGCGCTCAAAGGCGTGTCCATGACAGTCCGTGCGGGACAATGTGTTGCTCTGCTCGGTGGCAATGGCGCAGGAAAAAGCACGACGCTTAAAGCCATCTCGGGAACGCTCAAATCCGAGGATGGAACCGTTTCGGCGGGGTCCATCGTTCTGGACGGAACCCCCATTCAGAACATGGAAGCCTCGGAAGTGGTGAAAAACGGTCTCATCCATGTGATGGAAGGCCGGCGCGTTTTGCGGCATCTGACGTCAGAGCAAAACCTGATCGTCGGCGGACACATGGTGCCCAACTCCGCCGAGCTGAAAAAGCGCCTGGACCATGTTTACACCTTGATGCCCCGGCTTGCGGACCTGCGCAACCGCACCTCTGGCTTCATGTCTGGTGGCGAACAACAACTGCTGCTGATCGGCCGGGCCATGATGGCCAGCCCCAAGATCATCGCGATCGACGAGCCGTCGTTGGGATTGGCCCCGATGATGATCCGGGATGTTTATGAAGTGCTCAAGCAGCTCAAGTCAGAAGGCACGACCTTCTTCCTGGTCGAACAAAACAGCGCCGCGGCGCTATCGATCGCCGACTATGCCTATGTGATGGAGAACGGCCGGATCGTGATGGACGGCCCGGCTGACAAGCTCGCTGACAACGAGGACATCAAGGAATTCTATCTCGGCGTCACCGCATCGGGCGAGCGCAAAAGCTATCGAGATATCAAACACTATCGCCGCCGGAAGAGATGGCTGGGATAGAAAGGAACGAAGATGAGTAACCTGCTTTCCATCAAAGGTCGTACCGCATTTGTAACCGGAGCGGGGCAAGGCGTTGGTCGGCAAGTCGCGCTTTATCTGGCAGAACACGGAGCCGGTGCCATCGTTGTCAACGATTTTCACGCCGAACGGGCCGAAAGCGTTGCCGCGGAAGTGGAGGCAGCGGGTGCAAAGGCTCTGCCGCTCGCCTTCGACGTCTCGGATTTCGACGCGGTTGGCGCGGCGTTTGCCGAAACGCAGACCACATTTGGCGGCGTGGATATTCTGGTCAACAATGCGGGCAACGCCGGGCCGACATCGCGGCTCGACGATCTGGTCCCGTTTTGGGAATCCGATCCCGACGAATGGCGCCGCTGGATGGCCACCAATTTCGATGGGGTGCTGAACTGCACCCGTCACGCCATGCCGTTGATGGTCAACGGTGGCTATGGGCGCATTGTGACCGTCATTTCCGACGCCGGCCGTGTCGGTGAACCGCATCTGGCGGTTTATTCCGGGGCCAAGGCCGGTGCGGCCGGCTTCATGCGGGCAATTGCAAAAGCCGGCGGCCGGTTCGGGATCACCGCGAATTGCGTCGCCTTGGGGGGCACAAGAACCCCGGCTGTCGCCGACCTGATCCCGGATGCAGAAACCGAGAAGCGGGCATTGTCGCAATACGTGATCCGCCGTCTGGGCGAGCCGGAAGACCCCGCCGGAATGATCCTGTTCCTCTGCTCGGATGCTGCCAGTTGGATCACCGGTCAAACCTATCCGGTGAATGGCGGGTATTCTTTTGCCTGCTAGAGCCGACATCGGACGGCTGCCGCCTCTAGGTGGCGCTGTCCGAAAGAACGCTGTCATTATCTGCCCCGAGCTCGGGGGGCAGATCCGGTATCGCGGTTTCGAAACCATCGAATTTCAACGGCTGAACAATGAAAGTCTCGGGCTTGCCGCCGTCATGCGCGATCGTGCGCAGCAGCTGGCGCGCACGCACATGGGGGTCGTCCAGCGTTTCGACCAAAGAATTGACCGGACCCCATGGCACCCCCGCCTTGTCCAGAAGCTCGCCCCATTCGGCGCGTGTCTTGCCAACCAGAACCGCCGCGATTTCTTCGCGCAGCGCGTCCTTGCGGGCGACACGGTCACGGCCTTTCAATGGCGCAAGATCCGCCCTGTCGATCACATCGCAGAACGGTGTCCAGAACCAGTCCTCATGCGCGATAGACAATGTCATGAGCTTGCCGTCCCTGCAGGTGAACACACCGTAACCCGGCTCGGCGATAAATTCGCCCAGCGGCGTGCCGTTAGCGGCCGGAACAAGAAAAGCGGTCAGCATCGAAACCACCGCGTCAGACATGGACACGTCCACGTAACGCCCCTGTCCCGTCCGGTTGCTGGACACCACTGCCGACAATATAGCGATTGCCGCGAACAACGCCGCGCCAACATCCGCGAGGGGGATCGCCGGCACCGGGCCGGGCTGCCCCGCATCGGCCTGATCGGCCAGCAGGCCGCCAACCCCTTCATAGCTCAGATCATGGCCGGCTCTGTCACGATAGGGGCCGGCCTGCCCGTAGCCGGAAATCGATACATAAACCAGCCGCGAGTTGACACTGCGCATGTCCTCGAAACCGGCGCCCAAGGCCGCAAGCTTGCCGGGGCGGAACCCTTCGACAATAACATCCGAATTCTCGGCCAGTTCGCGAAACCGTGCCAGCCCCTCGGCCGATTTCAGATCAAGCGTAATGCTGCGCTTGCCCCGGTTCAGTGCCCGGAACAAGGGCGGAAATTGCCGGGCCGGATCACCACCGTCCGGACGTTCGATCATGATCACCTCGGCTCCCATGTCGGACAACAGCATTGTGGCATAGGGACCGGGAAACTGTTCGGCAAGGCTGAGAATTTTCAGGCCGGCCAGGGGTGCAGTGCTCATATCAATCTCCAGCTCTTTTGTTTACCACGTGCGGGTCCGCCCGAGTGCAGCGCAAATCGCCGCAAAAGACAAGGCGAAAAGCCAATAATATACATAATTCTCAGGAGCTTAGAATGAGTGAAGCGGAGCAGACGCTATTTGTCGAGCGTGTTGACAGAACCGAATGGATTACCTTCCAGCGCACCGAACAACTCAACGCCATGTCAACACAGATGTTGCGACAGATGGCGGCCGCGCTGGAAGCGGCGCTGGCCGACGATGGGGTACGCACAATTGTCCTGACCGGCTCTGGCCGGGCATTCTGCGCCGGCGCCGATCTGAAAGAAGTTGCTGGTGCCAAGCATGCCCCGGGCGAGCCGGACCTACTTGATCTTGTTGATCACACTTTTGGACTTATGCGACATGGACCCAAACCAGTGATCGCAGCAGTGAACGGGCTGGCCATGGCGGGCGGCTTGGAAATGGTGATGGCCTGTGATCTGGTCTTTGCCGCCGAAAGTGCGCAGCTGGGCGACGCACATTCCAATTTCGGGGTCTTTCCCGGAGCAGGCGGCGCGGCGATCCTGCCGCGCAGGATTGGCCTGAACCGCGCGAAATACCTGCTGTTCTCGGGCGAGAACGTTTCGGCGCGGGACATGATGGACTGGGGGCTCGTCAACAAGGTCGTCGCGGACGAAGACCTGCGCGAGGCGGTGCAGGCTTTTACCAACAGGCTGGCAGACAAAAGCCCGTCCGTCCTGCGCCGAATGAAGACCGTCGCCAATCGGTCGCTGGACGTGGACGAAACCGCCGCGCTTTCCGAAGAAATGCTGAACCTGCGCGCGCACATGCGATCCTGGGACATGCACGAGGGTCTGTCGGCCTTTAATGAAAAACGAAAACCGCAGTTTCGCGGATACTA
>JBFHMM010000003.1:0-41600 GCA_041594355.1 Paracoccaceae bacterium
CTGGGCGAGCCGGACAAATGGGCCCCCCGGCGCCGCAACCTCGCCCGCAGCGAGATGCGCAACGGCTATCCCGATCGCGCCTACCGGATCGCGGCGCGGCATTTCCTGACCCCAGAGGCGGGCGATGCCTATGCCGACCTGGAATGGATCGCGGGCTACGTCGCTTTGACAAAGCTGGACGACCCCAACACCGCCGCGCGTCATTTCGAACGGTTCGACGCGGCTGTCTCCTCGCCCATTTCCAAGGGCCGCGCCGGTTACTGGCTGGGCCGTGCCTATGCCGCTGCCGGCGATGCGGAAAAGGCCTATGACGCCTATGCCATGGGGGCCAGCCAGCAGACCTCTTTCTATGGGTTGCTGGCCGCCGAGCAGATCGGGCGGCCGTTTGATCCGGCGCTGGCCGACCCGCCTGCGCCGCCGCCCTGGCGCGAGGCCGCATTCCTGCAATCCAGCGTCACCAAGGCCGGGCTGCTGCTCTTGAAGGCGGGCGAGTTGGACCTTGCCGAACGGTTCCTGACCCATCTGGTCGAGAGCCTTGACGAGGTGCAGGCCAACCAGCTGGGCGCCATGGTAATGGATATGAGGCAACCGCATCTGGCGGTGATGATCGCCAAACGCGCCGCCAACGACGGTGTTGTCTTGCCCATCGCCTACTATCCTTTGCACCCGGTTGCCGGGCTGCGCCTGCCGATGGCCAAGGAAATGACCCTCGCCATTGCCCGTCGCGAGAGCGAATTCGACCCCGGAGTGGTTAGCGGCGCGGGCGCGCGCGGGCTGATGCAGGTGATGCCCCGGACGGCGGAACTGGTGGCCAGCGATCTGGGCATCGCCGCCCAGCACAGCACCGGACGATTGACCCGCGAATGGGAATACAACGCCATGCTGGGCGCCAATTATCTGGCCGGTCTGGCGGCGGATTTTCGCGGCAATGTGGTGATGATGTCGGCGGGCTACAACGCCGGTCCAGGCCGCCCGATCCGATGGATGGAAACCTATGGCGACCCGCGCGAAGGCCATATGGACATCGTAGACTGGATCGAACACATCCCCTTCAACGAAACCCGGAACTACGTGATGCGGGTGACCGAAAGCCTGCCGATCTACCGCGCCCGGCTGGGCGAGACGGCGCTGCCGATACCGTTCACGCGCGAACTTGTCGGCTCAACCCTGAGCGCGTTCGCGCCATAGGGTGAACAGCCCCGCCGCCAGAACCACCGCCGCGCCGACCGCCACGTTGGCGCGCAGCACCTCGCCAAACGCGACGTATCCAAGCGCCGAGGCCCAGATCAGGTGGAAATAGGCAAATGGCTGCACCGCGCCGGCCTCGGCGACCTCGTAGCATTTGATCAGCAGCCAGTGACCCAGCACGCCGGACACGCACAGGACCGCCATCCACAGCTGGTCGGCCGCGATCATCGGCTCCCAGGTCCAGATGCCAATCGCCGTCATCATCACCGCGCCGGTGATACCCGTCCAGAAGAAGCTGGTCGCGGTGCTGTCGCGGCGGGCGACATAGCGCGTCAGCAGCCCGTAGACCGCGAACATCAGCGCCGAGATCAGCGGGATGATCGCCGCCGGGTCAAAGACGCCAGAGCCCGGCTGCAGGATGATCAACACACCGCCAAACCCGACGGCAATCGCCGCCCAGCGCCGCCAGCCGACCTTTTCACCCAGGATTGGCCCGGACAGCGCCGCGATCAGCAGCGGGTAACAGATGAACACGGCCTGGCTTTCGATCAGGCCCAGCAGGGTAAAGCCGTAGACCGCCATACAGACCTCACCCGCCAGCAAGACACCGCGCAGCGCCTGCAGCACCGGTTGGCCGGTCCGCACCGCGCCGCGCAGCCCGCCCGGAGACCGCATTGCCAGCGCGATGACAAAGGCGGCAAAAAACCAGTAGCGGATCATCACCACCATCCAGGTGTTGTAAGTCCCCGCCAGATGTCGCGAAATCCCGTCCTGCAGCGCAAAGACCACCGTCGCCGCGATCATCAGCGCAATGCCAAGCCCCACCGAATTGCGCTGGGTCATGGCAGCGACGCCCGCGTCATATGCCGTTTGCGCCCGTATCCCGGTTGGCGTTCCACCATAAACCCGCCTGCCTGCAGCCCGCGCCGCACGAAGCCCGCCGCCGTATAGGTGGCGGCGGTGCCGCCGGGTGCGGTATGGCGGGCGACCTCGGCCATCAGATCGGACTGCCACAGTTCGGGATTCTTGGCCGGTGAAAACCCGTCGAGAAACCAGGCATCCGCTGCACCACGCCACTTGGGCAGGGTCTGGCGCGCATCGCCGTGGATCACCTCCAGCCGCAGCGTCGGCAGATCACATCCCGTTCCCGTCCACCCGGCGCAAAAGCGGGCGACCCAGGGGGCAAGCTCGGGAAAGGCGTCCAGCGCCCGCGCGCGGTCCTCGGCCGCCATCGGAAACGCCTCGAAACTTGTAAACCGCAGGGGCGTGTCCTGCCCAGCCCTTTCCCACGCCGCCCAGGCGGTCAGCATGTTCAACCCGGTGCCAAAGCCCAGCTCGGCGATACGAAATCCCGGCGCAAACCGCCCCGGCAGGCCATTTCCGGCCAGAAACACGTGCCGTGTTTCCGCCAACCCGTCCTGCAACGAAAAATACGGATCGTCGAAGCGGTCCGAAACCGGAACCCCGCCATCGCGCCATGTCAGAACTGCCTGCTGGTCCGCCACCTGTGTTTCCCGTACACCCCGCGTAACGGCGCGACACTGCAGAAAGGGGCGCGAAATGGCAATGCACGATGTGACGGTTCGGGGCGCGGGCATCTTTGGCCTGTCCATCGCCTGGGTCTGCGCCCGGCGCGGCGCGCGGGTGCAGGTCATCGACCCCCACGGTCCCGGCGCGGGGGCCAGCGGCGGGCTGGTCGGCGCGCTCGCCCCGCATGTGCCCGAGAACTGGAACGACAAGAAAGCGTTCCAGTTCGACAGCCTGATCATGGCCGAAGCGTTCTGGACCCAAGTCCGGGAAACCGGCGGCGTCTCCGCCGGCTATGGCCGCACCGGGCGCCTGCAACCCATCGCCGACGACAAGGCGCTGGCGCTGGCGCGGGCGCGGGCCGAGACCGCCGTGCCGCTGTGGCAGGGCCGCGCGCAATGGCGGGTGCGCCCGGCGTCCGAGGCCGGCCCATGGGCCCCGGTCAGCCCCACGGGCATGGTGATCCACGACACGCTCAGCGCCCGCATGTCGCCCCGCCGCGCCTCCGCCGCGCTGGTCGCCGCCCTCGCCGTGCGCGGAATAGACATCGTGCCAGAGGCCCCCGACCGCGGTCAGGTGATCCATGCCACCGGCGTGAGCGGCCTGCGGGACCTCAGCGCGGCGCTGGCCAAGAGCGTCGGAAACGCAGTCAAGGGTCAGGCCGCCCTGCTGCGGTTCGAGGCCGGACCCGAGGTGCCCCAGATCTTTGCCGATGCCGTGCATATCATCCCCCATGACGACGGCACGCTGGCTATCGGATCAACCAGCGAACGCGACTACGACGACCCCCGTAGCACTGACGCCGGTCTGGACGAGGTGATCGAGAGGGCGCGCGTTGCCGTGCCGCTCCTGCATGGGGCCGAGGTGATCGAACGCTGGGCCGGGCTGCGCCCCCGCGCCCGGTCGCGCGCACCGATGCTGGGGGCGCATCCGCTATACCCGGGGCAGTTCATCGCCAACGGCGGTTTCAAGATCGGCTTCGGCATGGCGCCCAAGGTGGCCGAGGTCATGGCCGACCTGATGCTAGAGGGGCACGATACCATCCCCGAGGGCTTCCGCCCCGAGGCGTCGCTGTGACCTTTGACATCGCTGCCGGATCCGGTCAGCTTGTCGCGTCACAACAAAGGACAGTTGCCCATGCCGCCCCGCGTCACCGCGCTTGATCATCTGGTTCTGACGGTCGCCGATCTGGACGCAACGGTGAATTTTTACACCGATGTGCTGGGCATGCGGTCCGAAACTTTCTCTCCCGCCGACGGCTCCACCCGAACCGCGCTGCAATTCGGGTCGCAAAAGATCAACCTGCACCCGGCATCCGCGCCCTTCGACCCCAAGGCGCTCCGCCCGACCCCCGGCAGCGCCGACCTCTGTTTCCTGACCGATACGGATCTGGGCGACTGGCAACAGCACCTGATAGCCATGGGCGTCTCAATCGAGGCGGGGCCGGTCCACCGCACCGGCGCAACCAGACCGATCCTGTCGATCTATATCCGCGATCCCGACGAAAACCTGATCGAGATCAGCGCCGCCAAGACACCACCTACCGGATGATTTCTTCCCGCAACCGGCCCATCAGGGTCTTGATCGTGGCCGCGTAGCGCTCGCTTTTCAGCCGCCCGTCATCGTCAAATTCGTTCCTGCAGTTGGCGATATGCACCTCGGGACCCTGCAGGATACGCGGTTGAAACGGCACCATGCACAGGCGCAGGATCGACTGCGACCGCTCGCCGCCTGCACGACCCGCCGCCGCCGACATCACCGCGACGGGTTTGTCGCGCCATGGATTTCCCTTGGTCCGGCTGACCCAGTCCAGCGCGTTTTTCAGAACGCCCGGCGGCGCCTTGTTGTATTCCGGCGTCGAGATCAGCACCGCATCCGCTGCCGCGATCCGGTCGGCCAGTGTCTGCACCGCCACCGGGATGCCATCGGCGATTTCGTCATCCTCGTCGAACAGCGGCAACCGCAGGTCCCCCTCCTCGAACTGGCAGGGGCCAAACAGCCGCGCCGCTTCCAGCAGAAGTTTGTGATTGGTAGAGCCGCTGCGCAATGCGCCGCACAGCCCCAGAATCCGGGGATCTGACATCAATAACACCTTTTCTGGCCGATTTTGGTCAGTCCGCAGCTAGGGCGGACCGCCGATGATGTCCAGCCCGCTCAGCTCTGGGTCGGGATCACCACGATTTCGACCCGGCGGTTCTGGGCCTTGCCCTCCGCCGTCAGGTTCGAGGCGATCGGCGCTTCCTCGCCGCGCCCTATGGTGGTCAGCCGGTCAAAGGTGACCCCGCCCGCCTGCAGGATATCTGCTACCGCATTGGCCCGGCGCTGTGACAGGCCGATGTTATAGGCTGCGTCGCCATCGCTATCGGTGTGGCCGATTACCTGCACCGTCGAGGCCGGGTACTTCAGCAGCATCCGCGCCACCTTGCCGATGTCGGATTGCAGCGCGGGCTGCACCGCATAGCTGTCGGTGGCAAAGGTGATGTCATGCGGCAGCGACACGATCAGCCGGTCGCCTGTATTAGTGATGGTGATCCCCTCCGACGCCAGCTGCGCGCGCAGCTCGGCTTCCTGCTTGTCCAGCTGCGACCCCAGCGCACCGCCGGCGATCGCCCCGGCGGCGGCCCCGGCCAGAACGGCGGTGGTCTTGTTCGACGCACCCGACACCGCGCCGACGCCAGCGCCAAGGATCGCGCCGAACAGCGCGCCCTGCTTGGTGTTTTTCTGCGGGTCGGTATTCTGCGCCAGTTTCGAGGGGTCGGTGCTGGTGCAGGCGCTCAGCGCGAGGGCCGCGCACAGCAGCACGGCGGCAGGGGTCTTCAGGATCGTCATGTCAGGTCCTCTTGCTCAATCCCCGGTGTCCGGGTGCCTTTTCACCCTTATATCATAGCCAACAGGCCAAGTCTCAACCCACATTGTGCCGGGTTCGGCAAAGCCCCGCCCAAAAATCGGCTTCAGGTTGTCACCAGGGCCGCGTCAGGCTGATCGGTATCGCGCAGGATCTGACGCAACGCCGCACCCTGCCCGGCAAAAAACGCCTCCAGCGGATCGCAGGCCCAGATCCGGTCGGTGCGAAAATGGCGGAACCCGGCGCGCAGCTCGCACCAGGCGGCCAACAGCGTGGAATCGACGAAATAGATCAGCGCCAGCGGGCGCACGACACGCTGCGTCTCGACCCCGCAGTCGTCACGATAGGTCAGCCGCAGCTTGCGTTCGTCGCGGATTGCCCCCCGCAGCAGTGACTTCGACACACAGCCCCGCGCCGGATCGTCCAGCGGCGCGCCCCAGGTCGAAATCTGCAGCCAGTCCGCCGGGGCATGAAGCGCGTCGATCTTGTGGCAGATCCGCGTCGCGGCCTGCTGCAGGGCACTGTCCCCGGTCCGGCTGAGCATGGCCAGCCCGACGCGTAGCGCCTCGACCTCCTCGGCATCGAAATTCAGCGGCGGCAAGTCATACCCGCGCCGCATCACGTAGCCCACGCCGGCCTCGCCCTCGATCGGCGTCCGCATGGCCTGCAACGCGGCGATGTCGCGGTACACGGTGCGCGCCGACACCTCCAACCGGGCGGCCAGCGCCTGCGCCGTCATCGGGCCATGGGCCGCGCGCAGGATCTGGATGATTTCGAACAGACGGGTGGATCGGCGCATGCGGGCCTCCGGATTGAACTGCTGACACCTTACACTGCGCTGCTGACAACAGCCTGTCAGCAGTCCTCTGCCACGAGTTCCGGACCCCACGAGACCCAAGGCACCCGACATGACCTATTACGACACCCATACCCTGATGACGCTCAAGCTGGACCGCTGGCACCCGAACTACGTGCCGCCGGGGCTTGCCCTAGGCCCCCTGGCATCGCGCATCAGCCCGTGGCGGTGGGTGATCCGGCATCTGCCCGCGCGCCTTCATAGGCCAGCAGCGCCCGTTTCACGGGCAACCCCCAATGATAGCCGCCCAGTGTCCCCGACTTGCGCAGCGCCCGGTGGCACGGGATGATCCAGCTGACCGGGTTGCGCCCCACCGCCGTGCCCACCGCGCGCACCGCGCGCGGGCTGCCCACCGATTGCGCGATCTCGGAATAGGTCGTGACCTGCCCTGAGGGGATGCGCAGCAACGCCTCCCAGACCTTGATCTGCAGCGGCGCGCCCATCATGTGCAGTGCCGTCTCCCCCTTCTGGTCGTAGGCCGCCAGAACCAGCGGTCGCAGCGCCATCGGGTCCTCGATGAACCGCGCCTTGGGCCAGCGCGAACACAGGTCCTCCATCGCCGCCTCCGTGCCGGTTTCGGCGGCAAAGGCCAGCCCGCAGATGCCCTTTTCAGTCCCCATCGCCAGCGACAGGCCGAACGGGCTGTCGAACCAGCCCCAGAACACCTCGACCCCCTCGCCCTTGCGGGCAAACTCGCCAGGGCTCATCGCCTCCCAGCGCAGGAACAGGTCGTGCAGCCGGCCGCTGCCAGACAGGCCAACCGCATGGGCGGTCTCCAGCGTGGTGAAATGATCGTGCAGCAGGGTCTTGGCATGGCCCAGCCGCAGATACTGCTGGTATTTCTTGGGCGATACCCCGACCCAGCGGGAAAACAGCCGCTGAAAATGCGCCGGACTCATGTCCATCCGCCCCGCCAGTTCCTCCAGCGACAGATCCGCGCCGTCCCGGTCGGCCGCGTCGATCAGGTCGATCGCGCGCCGCATGACCTGATAATGATAGCCCTGTTCGCCGTTTTGCACATTCATCGCGCCGTTCTCCTTGTCTTGCCTGACAATAGCGCCGCACCCCCCGCAAAAGCGACCCGGATCCTGCGCTTTGGCGTTGCGGGGACGGCCGCCGCACGGCAAAAAGACCCGCGATGGCAAAACAACTCGATTATCACACGATCCGCGAGGTTTTCACCCGGTTCCAGGCCGCCGAGCCTGAACCCAAGGGCGAGTTGAACCACGTCAACGTCTATACACTGGTGGTGGCCGTCGCACTCAGCGCGCAGGCCACCGACGCAGGCGTGAACCGCGCCACCGCCGAGCTGTTCCAGATCGCCGATACCCCGCAGAAAATGCTGGATCTGGGCGAAGAAGCATTGGCCCAGCACATCAAGACCATTGGCCTTTTTCGCAACAAGGCCAGGAACGTGATCAAGCTGAGCCGTATTCTGGTCGACGACTACGGCGGCGAGGTCCCCAATTCCCGTGCCGCCCTGCAGTCCCTGCCCGGCGTAGGGCGCAAGACCGCAAACGTGGTGCTGAACATGTGGTGGCATTATCCGGCACAGGCCGTGGACACCCATATTTTCCGCGTCGGAAATCGCAGCGGCATCTGTCCGGGCAAGGACGTGGACGCCGTCGAACGCGCCATCGAAGACAACATCCCGGTCGATTTCCAGCAGCACGCCCATCACTGGCTGATCCTGCACGGCCGCTACCATTGCAAAGCACGCAAGCCGATGTGCGGCACCTGCCTCATCCGCGACCTGTGCCAATTCGAGGACAAGACCCTATGAAAACCTACCAGCTCGTCGGGATCGGCAATGCCGTCGTCGATGTCATCAGCCAGTCCGACGACGCTTTCCTGTCCCGCATGGGCATCGAGAAGGGCATCATGCAGCTGATAGAACGCGACCGGGGCGAAGAGCTTTATGCGGCAATGAAAAACCGCATGCAGACGCCGGGCGGGTCAGTTGCCAACACGATCGCGGGCGCGGGCGCACTGGGGCTGGAAACCGCCTTTATCGGGCGCGTGCACGATGACGATCTGGGGCATTTCTATGCCGACGCGATGAACGAGGACGGTGTCGATTTCGTCAACCCGCCGGTAGCAGGAGGCGAACTGCCGACCTCACGGTCGATGATCTTTGTCTCGCCCGATGGCGAACGTTCGATGAACACCTACCTCGGCATTTCCTCCGAGCTCAGCTCGCTCGATGTGCCGGGCGAGGTCGCCGGCAACGCCGAGCTGATGTTCCTCGAGGGGTATCTCTTCGACAAGGACAAGGGCAAGGCGGCATTCCTCGAAGCCGCGCGCGACTGCCACCGAGGCGGCGGCAAGATCGGTATCTCGCTGTCCGATCCGTTCTGCGTCGACCGCCACCGGCATGATTTCCTGTCGCTGATCGAACACGAGATGGATTTCGTGATCGGGAACGAGGACGAGATCAAGTCGCTCTTTGAAACCGACCGGCTGGAGGATGCGCTGGTGTTGACGGCGGGCCTGTGTTCGCTGGTGGTCTGCACCCGCTCCGGCGACGGGGTGACGGTGATGTCCGGCCCCGACCGCATCGACGTGCCAGTGACCCGTGTCGTGCCGGTGGACGCCACCGGCGCCGGCGACCAGTTCGCCGCCGGGTTCCTCTTTGGCATGGCCACGGGGCGCGATCTGGAAACCTGCGCCCGGATCGGCGGCATCTGCGCCGCCGAGGTGATCGGCCACATCGGCCCACGCCCCGAGGTGAACATTCTCGAGCTGCTGCGCGCGCAGGGGATCATCTGAGCCATGTTGAGCGACGGGTTTCACAATGTTCCGCCGGGCCGGCTCGCTACCGTGGTCACCCATCTTGAAATGCGTGAACCCGTCCCCCAGCGCTCCGTGCCCCATCCCGACGGGCTGAACCTGCGCCTCGTTGATCGCCCCGATCCCGACTGGTACCGCGACCTGTTCACACGGGTCGGCGGCCACGATTGGCTGTGGTTCTCGCGCCTGCAGATGTCGGCGGCCGAACTGGATGCAACTCTGTCCGACGATGCCGTCGATGTTTACGCACTGGAACGCGACGGTCATGCCGAGGGGCTGCTGGAACTGGACTTTCGCGAGCCACAGGAATGCGAGCTGGCGTTTTTTGGTGTCACCACCGCGCTGATCGGCTCCGGCGTCGGGCGCTACCTGATGAACCAAGCGGTGGAGCGGGCGTGGTCACGACCCATCACCCGGTTTCACGTCCACACCTGCACCCTGGATCATCCCGCCGCGCTGGGATTCTACCGCCGCAGCGGCTTTGTCCCACTGCGCCAGCAGATTGAAATCGCCCCCGATCCGCGCCTGAACGGGCTGATGCCCGACACCGCCGGGGTGCATGTGCCGATGTTCCGAGAGGACCCGGCCTAAACGGCCACGCGCCAGTAATTACCAGTACCGATTGAGAAATTCACCGGGCCACAGCTCTGGCCAACCGACACGCCTCCGGACAGCCCGCTGGAACCGACACCGACCCCGACATCGACGTTAGGATCGGGGCTGCATTGTTCGCATCCCGCCACGACAAGACCTGCGAAAACCATGGCTAAGGTCAATTTCATCCTGTATCCCGCTTCCCTTCACTCGTTCCACCCGACCGGCAACCGGCCTGTACGCCGTTCAGCCTTACATGACGAGCGCGTTCCACCAGATGCCGGGGCTGACCCCCTAGCCCAGCAATGGGCGGAATTCATCGACGACACGCGCATAGACGTCGCGCTTGAACGGGACGATCCCCTCGACCAGCTGCTCCGGATCCTGCCAGCGCCAGCGGGTGAATTCGGGATGATCGGTCTCGATGTCGACCTGATCGTCGCGGCCCTGAAACCGCATCAGGAACCACATCTGTTTTTGCCCGCGATAGCGCCCCTTCCAGATCCTGGGCACGATGTCATGCGGCAAGTCATAAGTCAGCCAATCCGCCGTCTGGCCGATGATATCGACCAGATCGCCGGTCACACCGGTTTCCTCCCACAACTCGCGCAGCGCCGCGTCACGCGGGTCCTCGCCCGGATCGACACCGCCTTGCGGCATCTGCCAGGCGTCCTCGAACCGGTCGTTGCGCTGGCCGACAAACACCCCCGCACCCGGACGCATCAACATAATGCCGACGCAGGGGCGATAGGGAAGGGCGGCGATCTGCTCTGGGGTCATCTGTGCTGTCCTGTATTCGGTCCAAGGCCGGTGGCGTTTGGCCGCCATGGTGTTCACCGTCCGCCGCGGAAATCAATGCCCGTTCGGCGCCAGAGTTCATCCCGCGCGCGACGTCCGGTTTCGATGACCGCACTGAACGCCCCCGGGGCGGCCTGCCCCGGATCCTCCCGGTTGCCGCGCCGGATCGACAGGGCCGGGTTGCTGATCAGGCACAGGTGCTCGGTGTGGGCCTGGCGGAACCGGTCAATCGCCATGCCGATGTCCGGCCGGCTGACACCCGAATCGGCCACCGGACGGGTCAGAACAGCCGACAGCGAGCCAATCAGGTCATCCACCACACGTGCCTGCACCCCATAGCATTGGGCCGAGGACACCGGACGGCTGATCTGGGCCACATCCCGGCGCACCCCGCGCAGCCCCTGCCGCAGCCGATGGCCGATGAACCAAAGCGCCCACTTGCGTTCTGCCGCCGCAGCGGTGATCACGCGCTGGAACGCGGGTTCCACCAGTTTGCTGCGAAAAATCGCATCGTCTTCGACAATCAGCGCCCGTTCGATGCCCCGGTTGCTGATGTCCTTGAGAATCGACAGATGGCTGAGAAAATTCCCGTGCGCGTGCTCCGAGGCAAAACCGTTTGCCCCTTGCGGGTCGGCTTGGCGCGGAACGATCATTTGACCATCGGCAAAACCGAACCTGGAAAGTTCCGCCCGCACAGTGGGCTGCCGGCCGGCCGCTGACGGCTGGCTGATAATATAGACGTTTGAAAAATATGCAGCAAAATCCGCGCCCTGCATGCGATAATATCCCGTATGCATTGTTCCGGGGACGATTAAGCACGGCACCCGAGTCGTGGCAAGTTCGCCGCTGCGGAAAACACCCCGCATTGTGCAATTTGCGCGCCCTTGGTCCTTGACGCGGCGTTCAAGGTGACATCGGGCACACTCCTGTGAACTCTGCCCGTCAACCAAGGGAGAGGTTCATGACTCAGTACCCACATCTTCTCACCCCGCTCGATCTGGGGTTCACCACGCTGAAAAACCGCGTTTTGATGGGCTCCATGCACACAGGGCTCGAGGAAACCAAGGACTGGAACCGGGTCGCCGAGTTCTACGCCGAGCGCGCGCGCGGAGGCGTGGCACTGATGGTCACCGGCGGCATCGCCCCCAACCGCGAGGGCGGCGTCGCCCCTGGCGCGGCGGGCATGTACACCGATAGGGACGTCGCCGATCATTCCATCGTGACCGACCGCGTGCATGCAGCGGGGGGCAAGATCGCGATGCAGATCCTGCACGCCGGTCGCTATGCCTTTTCGCCCGAATGCGTTGCCCCCAGCGCCCTCAAATCCCCCATCTCGATGTTCCCGCCGCGCGAGCTGGACGCCGAGGGCATCGAGAAACAGATCGCCGACATCGTCGCCTCCGCCGCCCGCGCGCAGGCCGCCGGGTATGACGGGGTCGAGATCATGGGGTCGGAAGGATATTTCATCAATCAGTTTCTGGTGACCCACACCAACAAGCGCACCGACGAATGGGGCGGCTCCTATGACAACCGGATGCGCCTGGCCATCGAGATCGTGCGCCGCACCCGCGCGGCGGTCGGCCCGAACTTCATCATCATCTACCGCCTGTCGATGATCGACCTGATCCCCAACGGCTCCACCCATGACGAGGTGGTGCAACTGGCGCAAGAGATCGAAAAGGTCGGCGCCACCATCATCAATACCGGCATCGGCTGGCACGAGGCGCGCATTCCCACCATCGCCACTTCCGTTCCCCGTGCCGCCTTTGCATGGGTCACCAAGAAACTGATGGGCAAGGTCGGCATTCCGATCATCACCTCGAACCGCATCAACACCCCCGAGGTCGGCGAAGAGGTGCTGGCCACCGGTTGCGCCGACATGGTCTCTCTCGCCCGCCCGATGCTGGCCGACGCCGATTTCGTCGCCAAGGCGGCGGCGGGTGAGGCAGCGAAAATCGCCCCCTGCATCGCCTGCAACCAGGCCTGCCTCGACCATACCTTCGGCGGCAAGCTGACGTCCTGTCTGGTCAACCCGCGCGCCTGCCATGAAACCGAACTGCGCATCGAACCGGCTGAAACGCCGAAATCCATCGCTATCGTCGGCTCCGGCCCCGCCGGACTGTCCACCGCCCTGACCGCCGCCCAGCGCGGCCACAAGGTCACCGTGTTCGACAAGGCGGATGAGATCGGTGGCCAGCTCAACATGGCCAAACAGGTCCCCGGCAAGGAAGAGTTCCGGGGCTTTGTCGACTGGTACCGCACCATGGTCGCCGATCTTGGCGTCACGGTCGAACTGGGCCGAGAGGTCGGCGCCGATGACCTCTCGGGCTTTGACGAGGTGATCATCGCCACCGGCGTCACCCCGCGCGACCCCCAGATCCCCGGACAGGATCGCGACAATGTTGTGACCTATATCGACGTGCTGCGCGGCAAGGTGCCGGTGGGCAAGCGCGTCGCCGTGATCGGTGCGGGCGGTATAGGGTTCGACGTGTCCGAATACCTCGTGCACGAAGGCGCCTCGCCGACCGAGGATCTGCCCGCATGGATGGTCGAATGGGGCGTTTCCGACCCCGCCGAGCATCGCGGCGGCCTGGCCCCCGAAGGCCCGCAACCCCACGCCCCGGCGCGAGAGGTCACCCTGTTGCAGCGCAAATCCGAACCGTTGGGAAAGCGTCTGGGCAAAACGACCGGCTGGATTCACCGCACCGCGCTGCGCATGAAGGACGTGAAATTCACCGGCGGCGTGAACTATGAAAAGATCGACGATGCCGGTCTGCACATCACCTTTGGCAAGGGCCGCGAGAAACCGACGCTGATCGAGGCGGACACCATCGTGCTCTGTTCCGGCCAGGTCTCGGAACGCAGCCTTGCCGACGCGCTCGAGGCCAAGGGCACCACGGTCCATGTCATCGGAGGCGCCGATGT
Source organism: Paracoccaceae bacterium (assembly GCA_041594355.1). Classification (GTDB taxonomy): domain Bacteria; phylum Pseudomonadota; class Alphaproteobacteria; order Rhodobacterales; family Rhodobacteraceae; genus JAIUZI01. The sequence continues at coordinate 13,524 of JBFHMM010000003.1, forward strand.
GGCCGCCGAACTGGATGCCAAACGCGCCATCAACCAGGGCACCCGGCTGGCCGCCAAGCTCTGATTTCGCACCTGCCAAGCGCGGAAGCCTGATACACTCTGCCTGCCGAAAACGCAGGGAGAGTGGCATGGCATACGACCGGGAACTGATTTCCAACGGCAATCCGATGGAGGCCATCGTCGGCTTCAGTCGCGCGGTGCGGGTGGGCCCCTATATCTCGATCGGCGGCACCGCCCCGGTTGGGCCGGACGGCAAAACCGTCGGCATCGGCGATGTCGCCGCCCAGACGCGCCAATGTATCGAGATCATCAAGGCGGCGCTGGAACAGGCCGGATCGGGCCTGCATGACATAGTGCGGACCCGCGTGATCCTGACCGATATCGACGACTGGAAAGCCGCCATCGACGTGCGCAAGGACTATTTCCGCGACATCCGTCCGGTCGACACGATCATGGCCGTAACCCGCTTTGTGAACCCCGAATGGCTGGTCGAGCTTGAGGTCGACGCGGTCATCGCCAACTGGGACCGCTAACCGTCGCCATGGGCGCGGCGGCTGTCCTCGGGGGCTTCGGCGCGCGCGGTCATGCCATAGTCGCGGATCACCTGCGTCACGCGCAGCCGGTAATCGGCAAAGACCCCACCCCGCCCCTTGGCCTGCGCCCGCCGGTGCTCGGCCAGCTGCCGCCACTGCTGCACCGCTTCTTCATCGCGGAAGAACGACAGCGACAGCATCTTGCCCGGGTTGGTGATGCTCTGGAACCGCTCGACCGAGATGAACCCATCGACCTGCTCGGCCAGCGGCCGCATCTCGGCGGCGATGTCCAGGTAATCGTCGCGCCGCCCCTCGGCGGGTTCGACCTCAAAGATGATGGCGATCATGGATGCTCTCCCTTGGTTCCCGAGGCCAGCGTCAGCCACGTCCGGTCCTCGCGCAACAAAAACCTCTCGCGTTGCGCGAATTCATAGTTCTCCCGCCCCAGCGGATCCTCGGCCAATCGCGCCCGGTAGGCCTCATACTCCGCCAGCGACTTGACGTTATAAATACCGTAGGCGCGCGTGGCCGACCCTTCGTGCGGCGCAAAATATCCCACCAGATCGGCCCCGCAGCGCGGAATCGCCTTGCCCCAGTTGCGCGCGTATTGCCGGAATTGGTCGGTCTTGGTCGGGTCGATGTGATAGCGGATGATACAGGTCAGCATGGTCAGGCTCCGGTTCGTGTTGCCTTTCCCTCCTACCCTCTGGCCCGCCACAAATGTTTCGACTACGGTCGAAGTATGAAAGAAGGCCCGGATATCGCCACCATCGCCGCGCTGATCGGCGATCCGGCCCGCGCCAACATCCTGACCGCGCTGATGGCGGGCAAGGCGCTGACTGCAACGGAACTCGCCGCCGAGGCCGGGATCACGCCCCAGACCGCCAGCACCCACCTACGCAAGCTGCAGGACGGCGGGCTGATCCGCGTCCTGCAACAGGGCCGCCACCGCTATGCCTCGCTGGCCGGGGACGAGGTCGCCCAGGCGCTCGAGGCGCTGATGAGCCTCGCGGCAGGCAAGGGGCACCTGCGCCTGCGCACCGGCCCGCGCGACCCGGAACTGCGCCAGGCCAGGGTGTGTTACAACCACCTCGCCGGCGACATGGGCGTGCGCATGTACCGCTCGATGCAGGCGCGCGGCCTGTTCCGCATCGATAAAGAGGGGATCGGCCTGACACCGGCCGGCTCCCTCTTTGTCACCGACCTCGGCATCGACCTGGACGCGCTCACCCGCGCCGGCTCCCGCGCGCCGCTCTGCCGCGAATGCCTGGACTGGAGCGCGCGGCAACACCACCTGGCCGGCAAACTGGGCCGCGCCCTGCTGCAACGGTTTGAACAGACAGGTTGGGCCAAACGCGTGCCCGAAACCCGGCTGGTACGGTTTTCATCCGCTGGAACCGCTGCCTTCAACGACTTATTCCATTGAAATGTAACAATAATAGAACCAAACGGAAACGCTGAACGGCTTTGTTTCCACGTTTCCATGCCCTCAACGATCCCAAGGAAAACCCCGATATTATCCCACCCGCGCCCCGATCTTGCCCAGATTGGCGAACATACATGGTCCTAGTAAAACGAATGAACCGAGGATGCCAATATGGACCGACTGACCGAAATGGAAGCCTTCGCCAATGTGGTGGATCAGGGCGGCTTTACGGATGCGGCCAAGAAGATGGGCATCTCCAAATCCGCTGTTTCCAAACATGTCTCCAGCCTTGAGGCCCGCCTTGGGGCCCGGCTGCTGAACCGCACCACACGCCGCGTCTCCCCGACCGAGATTGGCCTGGCCTATTACGACCGCGCGCGCCGCGTGCTCAATGATGCCGGAGAGGCCGACGCGCTGGTAACCTCGATGCAATCGGCACCCTCGGGCCTCTTGCGGATCAGCGTCGCCACCGATTTCGGCGTCAATCACCTGTCGCCGGTGCTCAGCGACTTCCTTGCCGATTTCCCCGACATCACCGTCAACATGGTTCTTAACAACCGCTACGTCGAACTGATCTCCGAAGGCTTCGACATGGCTGTGCGTATCGGCGAACTGGAAGACAGCACCCTGCGCGCACGCAAACTGACCGAAACCACCAAGCGGATGATTGCCGCGCCGTCTTACTTCGAGAAATACGGCCGCCCGCAAAAGATCGACGATCTGAACGAACACAAGCTGCTGCACTACTCCAACCAGTCCAGCGGCAACGTTTGGCGGCTGACCGCCCCCTCGGGCGAAAAGCGTCAGGTCCGCACCGCCGGTTGGCTCAGCGTCAACGACGGCCAGTCGCTGCTGAACGCCGCCATCTCGGGGCTCGGCATCGCCTATCTTCCCAGCTACCTCTATTCCGGTGCCATGTCCGAAGGGCTGGTCGAGGATGCGCTTCCCTCATTGCCAATGGAAACCCAGGGCATCTATGCGGTCTATCCGCCGGGCCGGTTCACCCAGCCCAAGGTGCGCGCCTTTATCGATTTCCTGGTCCACGCTTTTGCCGAAAAAGGCCCCACGGACTGGTGACAGGTTCAAGTTGCTTCCCTTGGCAACCCAACTGCCCCCGTGCCCCTGGCATGGGGGCCTATTTTTTTGCGCGCAACGGGATCGGCTCCAGCCAAAGCTCAAGCGTATTCTTCTGTGGCTTCTTCCCGCCAAACTCGGTCAGATCCTCGGCGACCACGTCGGCTCGGTACCCCAGGTCCGCCAGGACGTCATTGGTCCGGCTGGCCAGTGCCCGCGCCGCCTCCTGATCGTCGTTCCAAAAATATCGGACCTCGTGTTTGCCGGCCGCGCTGGGCAGGCGCTCTTCGCCCGGCAATTCGTAGGAAAAACGGCGCAGCTCTTCCGATATCTGCTGAATGCTCTCGCGGGCGACCCCGGCAAACTGGACATAGACCAGAGGATTGCCGTCGCTCTCAGGGTCCGGCCCGGTCTCGATCTGCTGTTCCTTGGCATAGGCGACGATTTCGTCGATGTCGCGTTGACTGACCACCGGTTCGACCGGCTCGTCGGTGACCGTCCGCTGCAAGGCATCGACCTGGTCGCGAATGCCCTCGACCAGCAAGGCCAGACTTTCAAACCGCGCGGCGAAATCGCTGTTGGCCTGGTCGCGGGCCTTTTCCCAGTCGGCCTGCCGCCGGTTTAGCGCGCCGGCCTGGGCCGCGACCTCGTCCTGATAGGCCTTGGTCAGCCCGTCGATCCGGTTCTGCGCATCGGTCAGACTTTCGTTAATCAGAATAAAATCCTCTTCGACTTCTCCCGACTTGGCCCGTGCGATGGCCGTCTGCCGCTGTGTCTCCTTCTCGATCTCCAGCAAGATGTCTTCGCGCTTCTTCAGGTGCTCGGCGATCACATTGACCTGGGCCAGCGCCACGGCGGTGGCTTCGGTCGCGGCTTGCGTGGCGCCCTGCGCCTTGCTGATAGCGGTGTCCACTTTGGTTTCCGCCTCGCGCACCGCGACATCGACCCGGCCCGACGCCTTGTCGGTCACCTCCTCGGCCAGTTTCTCGCCCTTGGTCACCGCCCAGTTCTGCACTGTGGTGATGACGTTATAGCCAAAGAACCCGAGCACCGCGCTGATGAACAGGCCCATCGCGGTGAAATAGGTAACGACCCGCTTGCGCACCGTGTTTTCCAGACGGTCTGCTAGGTCCTCTTCGAGTTTCTTCAGTTTTTCCTGATCGACTTGCATGGGTTATCTCACAAATGATTAATCGAACACAGGGACGCCGACCCCACCACTCAACCTATCAGAGAATCATTATTCCTGCAGTAAAATTGCCTCGACACGGCGATTGCGCTCGCGGCCCTCGGCCGTCAGGTTCGACGCCACCGGCGCCAGATACCCCATGCCCTCGGCGGACACCCGGTCCGCCGCTACCCCATAGGTCTCGATCAGGCGCTGCCGCACCACTGCGGCCCGCTTCCGGGAGAGATCGATATTGGCTTCCAGCGATCCCACGCTATCGGTATGGCCGACAAACGCAATGCGGTACTGCGGGTTCTCCGCAAGGAATTGCGCGATCACCTGCAGCGACCGGTACGGCCCGTTTTCCAGTGTGCCGGCCCCCGACACGAACTCCAGATCGTCCAGCACGATATGCCCCTGGTCCAGCAGCAGAACGGCCAGTGTATCGCCGGCGCCCGGCGTACCGGCCGGTTCGGCGGGAACACTTGGTTCGCGCCTGTCCGGCACCGCGTCCACCGGCATGACGTCGATCACCTGCAGATAGGCAGTGGTCTGGTTGCGGCTGATCAGCAGGCTCAGCGCCTGATCGTCCCCGCGCAGCGCCGACAGGAACCTGAAATCGCGGATGTCCACATGCATGTCCGGCGCCGGAACGACCTCGGTCCCGAACCGGAAATCGAACCCGCCGCACTGCGCCGCGGCGCATTCGAACAGGATCGCGTAACCCGCGTCCTCCAGCTGACCCCGCAGCGGGCTCAGGATCTGCAACGTCGTTGCCGTGCCGCGTATCCGCCAGGTGGTCCGCTCGACCCGCCCCTCGACGATCCGGCCCGGCACCGTCCCGTCGGTATAGGCGCCCACCGGCAGCACATAGCTGTCCAGCGGGCTGATCCGCTCCGATAAGGGCTGCGCCTGGGCGGGCAGATCCAGCGCATGCAGGCTGCCGGGGCCGAGCGTCAGCGCAAGAACGGCAAGCGGGCGGATCATCTATGTTGCGCGTGGTATTCTTCGTTCGGCCACATCGCAGTGGCGCTAGCCACACGGTTGGTCATGTTGAAAAAACCCGCCACATTGGCGATGTCCCAGATATCGCGGTCGCTGAACCCCGCATCGCGCAGCGCCTGCCGGTCGGGTTCCTCGATGGTCGCGCTGGCGGTGGTCATCTTGGCCGCGAAATCCAGCATCGCGCGCTGGCGGGTGTCCAGCGGCGCAACGCGGTAATTCATCACCAGCATCTCGCCCAGCATCGGATCGCCCGACAGTTGCCGCACGGCGGCCCCATGGGCCACTAGGCAATAGAAGCACTTGTTGATCGACGACACCACCACCGCGATCATCTCGCGTTCCAGCTTGCTCAGCCCGCTGTCGGCCAGCATCAGGTCGTTGTACATCGCGGTAAAGGCGTTCAGTTTGTCGATGTCAAAGGCGTTGGCCTGCAATACGTTTGGGATCATGCCCAGCTTGTCCATGCAGATGTCGAAATACTTCTGCGTGGCTTCGGGCAATGGATCGACCATGGGCAGATCCAGGGCGGTAGGCGGTTTGGGTTTGGTCACGACGTCTTCTCCTCTTGCGGCGCGCGGCGGTAATAGTATTCCCCCACCACACACATTCCGAGCCTAGAATACAAGGCATTTGCACCGATATTGGCCTTTGTGCACATCACGCTCAGCGTATCGGCGCCCTGCGCCTGCGCCCACAGCGCCGCGCCGCGCATCATCCAGCCGCCCAAGCCCTGTTTGCGCTGATGCGGCAGGATTTCCAGCGCGTGCACCATCGCCGTTCCCTGGTGCATGGCGACAAAACCGGTTCCGCCGGGCTTGTCCCTGAACCGCCCCAGCAGGCCGGTCTTGGGCCCATGCACGCGCTTCATCACCGCCAACCGAGCGGGACCGATACCACCGGCTTCCCAGATCTCGCACATGATCGCCAGCGGCTCCCAGACATGCAGCACCCGAACCTGGGGCAGCGCGATATCGGTCAGATGTTCAACCGGGCAGGAATAGGCAATCACCGGATCCGCGACGGTATAACCGCGCGCCTCCAGCATCGCGTCCAGCGCCTCGTCTCCGGGGCGGATCATGAACAGCGGATCCTGCCCCAGTTCGCGCATCCCCGCCTCTGCCGCCGGGATATCTGAATCCCTGATCAGCCCCTCGGCCGTCGCGGCGGAAACGCGGCTGCCGCCGCCCTCACCCGCCCGCAGCATCCATGGGTCGTGACGGATGAACCGGGCTGCGGGCCAAGTGCCGTCGATGACCTCGAACAGGTCCGTGCTCAAAGTTCAACCTCCCGCGCGAGTTGGGTCACGGCGGCATCCACCTGCGCGCCCTCCACCCCGCGCACCACCACCGATGCGCCAAAAACGCCGTCCTTCTGGAACGGGTAACAGCCGATCGACAGATCGGGGTAATCCGCCGCCAGCTGGCTGAGCGTATCGGCGATCTCGCCCTCGCCGCGCATGATGCGCAGGCTCTGCGACATCAGCGGCGCACCGCCTGTCAGCGTCGGCAGGACGCTGGCCACCATGGCTTCGAACACCGCCGGAACACCGGCCATCACATGCACGTTCTTCAGAGTGAAACCAGGGGCCACCGACACCGGGTTGTCGATCAGCGTCGCACCATCCGGGATCCGGGCCATCCGCAGCCGCGCCTCGTTCAGCACCGCGCCCGTCGTCTTGTAGTGCGCCGCCAACAAGGCGCGGGCGTCGTCACGCACGCTGATCGGCGTGTCAAAGGCCGCCGCGATGTTCTCGGCTGTGATGTCGTCATGGGTCGGTCCGATACCGCCCGAGGTGAACACGTGGTCGAACCCCTCCGACAACGCCTTCACCGCGGCCTGGATCGCCGCCGCATCATCGCTGACCACCCGCACCTCGCACAGATCGATACCGTGTTTCGCCAGTTCCCCGGCCAGGTAGAACATGTTGGAATCGCGGGTCCGACCCGACAGGATTTCGTCCCCGATCACCAGCATCGCAGCGGTTGGATTGGCCATGTCGCCCCTTTCACTGAACGCGGCCTTGAAGCACCGCCCCAGCAGGTATAGGCCGGGTTTCATGCGCTTTCAAACCCCTCTTGTGCCCGCCCGGCTGATCCGTCGCTATAAACGCTTTCTGGCCGACTGCACCCTGTCCGACGGCCGCGAAATCACCGCCCATTGCGCCAATCCCGGCTCGATGATGGGGCTGGCCGAGCCGGGCACCAAGGTCTGGCTGGAACCCAACGACGACCCCAAGAAAAAACTGAAATACGGCTGGCGGCTGGTGGACCACGAAAACGGCCATTTCACCGGCGTCGACACCTCGGTCCCCAACCGGGCGCTGCGCGCCGCACTCATCGCCGGGCAGGTGACCGCGCTGGCCCGCTACACCACCGTCCGCCCCGAGGTGAAATACGGCGAAAACAGCCGCATCGACTTCCTGCTCAGCCAGCCGGGCCTGCCCGACGCCTATGTCGAGGTCAAATCCGTCACCCTGTCGCGCCAGCCCGGACTGGCCGAGTTCCCCGACAGCGTCACCGCGCGCGGCACCAAGCATCTGGGCGAACTGGCCGCCATGGTGCGGGCCGGGCATCGCGCGGTCATGCTGTATCTGGTGCAGCGGACCGATTGCAACTCCATCACCCTGGCGGCGGATATCGACCCGGCCTATGACGCCGCGATGACTGCTGCACGGAACGCCGGTGTCGAGGTCATCGCCATCGACTGCGCCCTGTCACCCGACGGGGTGGACCTGCGCCAGCCGCTGCCGTTCCGCGCCCCTACCGAATCGTGATGCCTGCGGCCCCGATGCAAGGCCTCCCCCTCTGGCACTTTTGCCGCATTTGCACTACAAATTCTGCAAGGGCAGAAAATGGAGCTTCTGTTGAATAACGAATTGCGTGGCCGTCTGACAAAGGACGGCATCCGGATTTATGAACAGTCGGACTTTGCCGGGATGCATACGGCAGGGGCTGTTGCGGCCGACATCCTCGACCGTATCGCCGACCAGGTGTTCCCTGGGCAGACGACCGAAGCCATCGACCGTACGATCACCGAAATGGTCGAGGCATCCGGGGCCAGATCGGCAACCATCGGCTACAAGGGATACCAGCACGCCAGCTGCATTTCCGTGAACCACGTGGTCTGCCATGGCATTCCCGGAACCAAGGTTCTGAAAGACGGCGATATTCTGAACATCGACGTGACTGTTATCGTTGACGGCTGGTTCGGCGATACCAGCCGCATGTATGTAGCCGGCAAGCTCCCACGCAAGGCCGAACGGTTGATCCAGGTGACCCATGACGCGCTCTTCAAGGGCATTGAGATGGTCAAGCCGGGCAACACCTTTGGCGACATCGGCCATGCCATCCAGACCTATGTCGAGGCGCATAGGATGAGCGTCGTGCGCGATTTCTGCGGTCACGGTCTGGGCCGGGTGTTTCACGCGCCGCCGAACGTGCTGCACTATGGCCGCCCCGGCACCGGCGCGGTCCTGGAAGAGGGCATGTTTTTCACCATCGAACCGATGGTGAACCTGGGCCGCCCCGAGACCAAGACGCTCGCCGACGACTGGACAGCCGTGACCCGCGACAAGTCTCTGTCGGCGCAATTCGAACATTCGGTCGGCGTTACATCGGACGGTGTCGAAATCTTTACGCTTTCTCCTGCCGGTCGTTTTCACCCCACCTACGGGGAATAATCCGCCGGTTTTCCCCGTAGCGATATGGCGGGTCGTTCCCGTTTCGCCGCCGCTGGCCTTTCAGGGCTGGCCAGGTTCCACATCCAACAAGGTGACATGGGTATCGCCGTACTTGCGATGGTCCCGGACCGAGAAACCGGGCGGCGCGGCCATCGGCGCGTTCTCTTCCCAGACGATCAGCGCATCGGGCGCGATCCAGCCACCCTCCAGTGCGACCGCCAGCGCCTTTTGCCCCAATCCCTTGCCATAGGGCGGGTCGAGAAACAGCAAATCGCAGGCCCGGTCAGGACAGGGTCCCAAGCGCGTCGCGTCCCGCGTGATCAGCGCGGTGTCATCCGCGCATTCCAACCTGGTGACGTTCTGCCGGATCAGCGCCTGCCCGGCGCGCCCGTTTTCGACAAAACTCACCTGCTCGGCCCCGCGCGACAGCGCCTCGAGCCCCAGCGCCCCGGTCCCGGCAAACAAGTCCAGCACCCGCGCGCCGTCCAACACATCGAGACTGGTCAGAACGCTGAACAGGCTCTCGCGGACCCGGTCGGCGGTCGGGCGCAAATGCCCGCCGGCATCTCCCTTGCCGACTGCGGCCAGCGCCCGCCCACGGAACCGGCCAGCAATGATCCTCATGCGCGCATCAGCGCCTTGAGATCGGCCTTCGGGTCGGCGATCACATCGGGGCCGACCGTCTTGCCCGCATCGATCAGACGCTTGCCGATCATATAGGCGCGCGGTTCGTTCATCGCGTCCACCGCCAACAGTTGCGGCCCCTTGAAGTACCAGTACGAAACGGAAGAACCCTCTCCGGGGCGCGTTACAATACGGTCAAAACCGGTGTTCAAACCCGCAATCTGCAGTTTCACATTATATTGGTCCGACCAGAACCACGGCTTCGGCACATAGCCCACTTCGGCCCCCATCATATTGCCCGCCACGCATTCCGCTTGGTCGATGGCATTCGGCACGCTCTCCAGCCGCAAACGCCCGTCCCGATACGGGAACGAGGCACAATCACCCGCCGCCCAGATCGACGGATCCGATGTCCGGCCAAGTCTATCAGTCTTGATTCCATTGTCAATTTCCAGCCCGGCCAGCTCCGCCAACCCGGTGCTGGGGGCAATGCCCACCCCCACGACGACAAAGTCCAGCGCCAGTTCCGTGCCGTCGCTCAGCACCGCCCCTGTCACATGGCCATCGGTCCCGGTCAGACGGTCAAGACCAACCCCCTCGCGGATCTCGACACCATGGCCGCTGTGCAACGCGCGGAAAAAGTCGCTGGTCTCCGGCGCCGCCACCCGCTGCAAAATCCGGTCCGCCATTTCGACCAGCGTGACCTTGACGCCGCGCTTGGCCGCGACCGCCGCCGCCTCAAGCCCGATGTACCCACCTCCGACGATCAAAACACGTTTTCCTTCAATGACATAGGGCGCCATGGCGTCCACGTCCGCCAATGTGCGTACCGTGAACACCCCGTCCAGATCGCCACCGATGGCGGCCGGCAAACGGCGCGGATCGGACCCGGTGGTCAGCGCCAGCTGATCATAGGCGATCACCTCATCGCCAACCGTCACCGTCTTGGCCGCCGGGTCTATGGCGGTCACCGTCTGACCCAGCCGCAGGGTAACATTCTGATCGGCATAGAAACTCTCGGGCCGCAAAAACAGCCGCTCCAACGCCATGTCGCCCAGCAGGTAGGCCTTGCTGAGCGGCGGACGCTGGTAGGGAACAACCGGCTCCGCCCCGATTAAGGTAATGTCCCCGTCAAACCCATCCTTGCGCAATTTGGCCACCAAAGACGCCCCGGCCTGCCCTGCTCCGATCACTACAAAGTGACTCATCTGCCCTGTTCCCCGCCCGAATTTTCTGGTCTCGTTCCAACGAAATCCTATATGCGCTCAGGATGGGAACGCAATTCGATCAAAGAGGTATTCATGACGATTTCGACCGGAGACCAGCTGCCACCGGCAACTTTGCTTCGTATAGGAGAAAATGGTCGCCCCGAGGCGGTTGCGCTGGATGATCTGACCAAAGATCGCAAGGTGATTGTCTTCGGGCTTCCCGGTGCCTTCACACCGACCTGCAGCTCGGCCCATCTACCCAGCTTTATCCGCACCCGCACCCAGTTTGCCGACAAGGGCGTTGACGACATCATTTGCGTGTCTGTCAACGATCCCTTCGTGATGGCAGCCTGGGCGCAGGCCAGTGGCGCGGACGAGGGCGGCGTGACCCTTTTGGCCGATCCTGCCAGCGATTTCACCACCGCGATCGGCATGAATTTTGATTTCGCCCAAGCCGGATTCTACGGCCGTTCGATCCGTTACGCGATGCTGGTTGAAGATGGCGAGGTAAAGATCCTTCAGACCGAGGAAGGCCCGACCGTCTGCGAGGCCACGGCCGGCGAGGGCCTGCTGGCGGCAATGTAGATACAAACGGGGTTTTGCCTGACCGGCCGTTGCCCGTTGACCCGGTTTGTTGTTAAGTGGTTTGCTCCCGGCATTGCCGGGAGTTTTTTTCGTGCGGCGTTACCTTGTTCCAATTGCAACTGCGTTGATGTCATCGCCTCTGTGTCTTGCCGCGCAGGAGATTGCCTATAAGACCTATCGGGGCGGGCCGATCCTGACGATGGAAGACAGCCTGCCGCGCGCGCAGGCGCTGGCGGTCAAGGACGGACGTATCCTCGCCTTCGGCAGCGCCGAGGACATCTCGCAACACAGGGGCAAAGGGACCCGGATCGACGATCTTGACGGCAAGGCGCTGCTGCCGGGGTTTATCGGCGCGCACGGGCATGTCCACGGGCATGCCTTTGCCGTCGGCCTGCAGGCGATGGCGGCCAACCTGCTGGCGCCCCCGACGGGACCGTGAACGACATTCCGGCACTTTAGCGTGTTCTGACCGAATGTGCCGAACAGAATGCCGACCGGGTCAATGCGATCAATGCCATCTTCGGCATTGGCTATGATGACAGCCAACTGGCCGAACAGCGCCACCCCAACCCGCGAGGATCTGGAGGCCGTATCGACCGAAATCCCGATCTATGTCATTCACCAGTCCGGCCACCTCGGTGTGGCCAATTGCCCGGCGCTGGAGCTGAGCTGCCTGACACCCGACTCCGAAGAGAAGCCCGACGGCGTGATCCGGCACGGCGAGGGGCTGAAGATCAACGTTGTGGCCCATCCCAACGTTCTGGCGGACCGCGATTACATCGCGCAAAGCGTTTCGCGCAACTATGAAACCCAGTCCCGCGTAGGGGGCACAAAGTTGACCATCGGCGGATCCCCCGCAGGAGTTCGCTGCCCTGCGCGACCGGTCCCACTACAATTCGCCAGCGCATCTCTGCGCCGACTATGTCGGCTATGCCGCCGCCAACCCCGAACAGGTCTTTGACATGATCGGTTGGGCATTTGACAATGGCACCCAGATCCTTCCCCATTCCAACGGCGAAGGCGCCAGCGACATGCTGATCGCCGCGATCAAGACCGCTGCCGAATCACACGGCAACGACGACCGGCGGGCCGTCTTGATCCGTGGTCAGTTCCGTCGCGAGGATCAGGTCGATACCATTAACCGGCTCAACGTGTTTGCCTCGCTCTTTCCGATGCACACCTCCTACTGGGGGACTGGCACAGGGGAACGGACCGTCGGTCCGATCAATGCGGACTACATCTCGCCCACCGGCTGGGTGATGGAGCGCGGCATGAAATTCTCGACGCACTATGACGCACCGGTGGCCTTTCGTGACAACAAGCGGGTACTGGATGCGACGGTCACCCGGCGGTCGCGCTCGGGCGGTATCATCGGTGCGCGCCAGCAGGTCGATGTGATGACCGCGCTCAAGGCGATGACCAAGTGGTCCGCGTAGAAGCATTTTCGAAGGGGATGACAAGGGATCTCTGGTGCCGGGCAAACTGGCCGACCTGATCATCCTGTCGCAGCATCCGGCAGCGGTGGACCCCAAAACACTGGACCAGATCAAGGTGCAGAAAACCATCAAGGAAGACGTGGCGATCTTTGGACGGCCCCCCGAGGACAGTCGGGGGGCCAATTGAACTGGCGCCCGCCGTCGCACATGACGGATCCGGTCTCCGAGAGGTTGCGCATGGCGGTCGCGTCCCACAGTCAGGGCCCCGGCGTCGCGCATTCCGCCGCCTGCGCCAGCGGGTTCCTGACGGCCGCACTCGCGCCGATGTTCGACCGCGTCGCAGGAACGCTGCCCGCCAGCAATTGAAACGATACGGAGTTAGACCAGGCTGTCCAGCTTGCGCGCCAGCTTGGCGTCCAGCGCGCTCAGGCCGCCGACGTCGTGGGTGGTCAGAATCACCTCGACCGTGCGGTAGACATTTCGCCACTCCGGGTGATGGTCCCATTTCTCGGCCCAGATCGCCGCGCGGGTCATCCACCCGAATGCATCGACAAAACTGTCGAACACAAATGTCTTGGTAATGGCGTCGCGATCCGTCATTACCGTCCAGCCGTTCTTCAGCAGTGGGTCCAGCAACGGGCCACGGGCTTCTTCGGACAGGTGTTCCATCACTCTTGTTCCTCCACCTGCATTTTCCTGAACGGGCCGTAGTCGGTCAATACCTCGATCTCTTCGGCCACGGCATCACGTTCGGCCTCGAGAAACCGGGCGACGGCGTCGGCAAATCCCGGGTCGCCGACCCAGTGCAGGCTGTGGGTCTGCGTCGGCAGGTAGCCTCGTGCCAGCTTGTGTTCCCCCTGCGCTCCAGCCTCGACCCGCGCCAGACCCCGGCGGATCGCGATGTCGATGGCCCTATAGTAGCACAGTTCGAAATGCAAACAGGGATGATGTTCGCGGCAGCCCCAATAGCGGCCGAACAGCGTCTCGCGTCCGATGAAATTCAACGCCCCGGCAACCCAGCGGCCTTCGCGTTCGGCCAGGATCAGAACCACGTCATCGCGCATATGCGCCTGCACCTCGTCAAAGAACGCCCGGCTGAGGTAGGGCGAGCCCCATTTGCGCGCCCCCGTATCCTGGTAAAAGACCCAGAACGCCTCCCAATGCTCGGGTCGCAGGGCGTCGCCGGTAAATTCGTGGATCGCGCCGCCAAAGGCATTGGCCTGCGCCCGTTCCTTGCGAATGTTCTTGCGCTTGCGCGACGACAGGCTGGCCAGAAAAGCGTCGAAATCTGGGTAATCGTGGTTCTGCCAGTGAAACTGCTGGCTGGCGCGCGGCATCAGTCCCATCTGTTCGCCCAGCGCAGCCTCGTCCCCGGTGCAAAAGGTGACATGCAGCGACGATATCTGGTTGTCGGCGGCCAGTTGCACCGCCCCCTGCACCAGCGACTGTTGACCGATCCCGTCATAGCCCGGCCGCACCAGGAACCGCCGCCCGGTGGCTGGCGTAAAGGGGACCGCAATCTGCAGCTTGGGGTAATATTGCCCGCCGGCGCGCTCATAGGCATGGGCCCAGCTGTGGTCAAATATATACTCGCCCTGACTGTGCGATTTTACATACATCGGCGCGCAGGCGATCAGCATCCCATCCAGATAGGCCGTCAGATACTGCGGTTGCCAGCCAGTACCGCGCCCGACCGATCCGCTGTCCTCCAGCGCCTTGAGAAACCGGTAGGTGGTGAAAGGATCCCGTGGCATCCCGCCGTCCCCGGCCTCGGGGCAGGCACAGGCATCCCACTCGGCCGCCGCGATCTGAGACAGCGACGCCAGCACCTGAACTTCTATCTGTGCCTGATCCATGATCCCTCCGCGCCTGACCACTATTTGTGGTGCGCTGCGCTCTGATCAAGCCGGAAGCGCCGCCGCGTAGCCCTCAAACGTGATATTGTCGGCCCACCTGCGCGCTTCTGCCTCCGCTTGGGGCGACCGGACAGTCCAGCACAGAACCGGTGTTCCCCCGGCTTTCAGTGCCTGAACACGGGCGCGCGGCAGATCCGTGGCCTCGTGGCTGATGAACCCGGCTTGTACGCGGTCGAAATCCGGAATCCCCCGCAACCGTTCGCAGGTGGACCGGGACAGCGGCCAGTCCGCCGGGCCATAGGCACTGGTCACCAGCCCACGCGACAGATCAGGCGCCAGGCGCGCCATCTCGGCGATGCTGTGCGGGTTGAAGGACATCACCGCCACCGGCCCGCCATAGCCCACAAGCGCCTGCGCGCAGGCGGCTTCGAGCGGGCCGATATCCGGCCCCATGCCGCCGTCCTGATCCTTGATCTCGATCAGCAATGGCACCCGGCCCGCCACCAAGTCCAGCACCTCGCCCAGCGTCGGGATAGTCTCCCCATCGCCGCCGTTCAAGGCGATGTCCTGAGCGCGGGCCGCGCTTATCCGCCGGATCGGACCGGTTTCGGCAGTCAGCCGTGACAGATCGTAGTCGTGAAAGACCATCGCCCGTCCGTCCGAGGTCAGTTGCAGATCAATCTCGAGTCCATATCCCGCAGCCACCGCCGCGCGGATCGCGGCGCGGCTGTTTTCGGGCCGTTGCAGCGTCAGATCATGCAACGCGCGGTGGGCCAATGGCACGCGCAGAAACGCGTCGGGCAAAGTGGGGGTCATTTGATCTGAAAGATGCCTTCGATTTCCACCGCCACGCCGAGCGGCAGCGAGGCCGCCGAAACGGCCGAGCGTGAATGGCGACCAGCCTCGCCCAGCGCCTCGACCAGAAAATCGGAGGCACCGTTGACCACCTGCGGCTGTTGCGTGAAATCGGCGGTCGAGTTGACAAAGCCGGTCAGCTTGACGACCCGCACGAGGCGGTCCAGGTCGCCGCCGCAGGCTGCCTTGACCTGCGCCAGTAGACCAATGGCACAGCGCCGCGCCGCGCCTGCGCCGGCCTCGACATCCATGTCGTCGCCCAGCTTGCCGGTAATCAGCCCATCCGCGTCCATCGAGATCTGCCCGGACACGTAGACGATGTCGCCGACCTGCACGAAAGGCACATAGTTGGCGGCGGGTGCCGGTGCATCCGGCAGGTCGACGCCCAGGTCTTTCAGTTTTGCCTCAAAGCTCATCGCGCATCTCCCCAGTGATTTCGCTGGGACGCTAACCGGGATGGATCAGCGGGAAAAGAGGCGATCAGGTTTCCCGGAAGGCTTTGGTGAAATAATCCGCCAGCGGTTTGATCAGATAGGCCAGCGGCGTGCGATCTTCGGTCTTGATAAAGGTTTCCACCGGCATTCCGGGGATCAGCACAGTGCCTGCGGGCAACCGAGCCAACTCTCCTTCATTCAGGACGATCTCGGCCCGGTAGAACGACAGCCGGCTCGCCTGATCCTCGAACGCGTCGGCAGAAACCTGTTTCACAGTCCCCGTCAGCTCGGGCGTATTGCGCTGATCCAGGGCCGAGAACCGCAGCGCAACCTCCTGCCCGACGAAAATCTGGTCAATGTGGATCGGTTCGACCCGCGCGGCGATGACCAGCGGACGGTCCTGCGGCACCAGGTACAGAACCGGGTCGGCGGCGCGGATGACCGAACGTGGTGTGTGCACCTGTAACCCGTACACGATCCCCGATACCGGCGCGCGAATGTCCAGCCGTTCCAGCCGCTCTTGCAGAGAGCGGCGCTGTTCGGCCAGTTCCAGCTCGCGGTAGCGCAAGTCGCGCAGGCGGGCGATCGCTTCTTCGCGCTGTTGAGTGCCCAGCTTGAGGATCTCGATCTCGATCTCGGTGATACGGCCCTCCGCCTGTGCCTCGCTGGCGGTCAGTTCGCCCAGAGTCCCTTCCAGGTTGGCCGATGTTCGGCGCAGGTTCAGGACGGTGGCCGCCTGAGCCAGCCCCTTGTCGAGCAGGGACTGCTGGTTTGCCAGTTCCCTGGCGATCAGGTCGATCTGCACCTTGAGCGAGCTTTGCTGCGCCTTGATACCGACGATCTGATCGCGGATCTGCGCCCGTCGTTTCTCCAGCTGATCAATCTCGCGCGCGACGGAATCGCGGCGGGCCTGGAACAGACGGGACTGCCCCTGCACCAGTTCGGCCACCTCCGGACGCTCGGCGGCAATGGACAGAAGTTCCGGGTCGAACGTCACATGTGATGTTCCGTCCCGTTCGGCATCCAGCCGGCCACGGCGGGACATCAATTCGAACAACTGTCCCTCGACGATCAGCTTCTGCGATCGCAGCAGGCTTGAATCCAGCCGGATCAGCGTCGCTCCCAGTTCGACCGAGTCGCCCTCTTCGACCAGAATTTCGGCCACAACACCGCCATCAGGATGCTGAACAACCTGCCGGTTGCGGTCGACTTCTATCCGGCCAGAGGCGACAATCGCGCCCGAGATCGAAGACGTCACTGCCCAGGTCCCGAAACCGCCAACTAGCACGAAAAGCCCGATCATGCCGATGATGACGGGGCGGCGCGCGGACCACTTTTGAGCGCTCATCGGACACCTCCCATGGCGGCAGTTTTCTGCAGCTGTTCGTGGTTGGCGACCATTTTGCGCAACACCTCGTCCTTGGGTCCGAAGGCCGCCCGCGCCCCGTGGTCCAGTACCAGCAACATTTCGCATTCCTGGATCGCCGAGGGCCGGTGCGCCATGATCAGCACCGAGCGTCCTTCGGCCTTCATAGACTTGATCGCATTGTTCAGCGCGACCGAGCCTTCGTTGTCGAGGTTCGAGTTCGGTTCGTCCAGAATCAGGATCACCGGGTCGTCATACATCGCGCGGGCCAGGGCGATCCGCTGCATCTGGCCGCCCGACAAGCGCCCGCCGCCAGCGTTGACCTTGGTGTCATAGCCGTCGGGCAGTTCTACGATCATGTCGTGCGCGGCCGCTTTCTTGGCCGCCGCGACCACCTTTTGCGAATCAGGATGCGACGATAACCGAGCGATATTTTCAGCGATCGTACCCTCGAACAGTTGCACCCGCTGCGGCAGATATCCGATGTGCGCGCCCAACACGCCGGGCGCGTATTGATCCAGCGCGGCGCCATCCAGACGGATGATGCCGCCGGCGGGTTTCCACACCCCGGTCAGCGCCCGTGCCAGCGTCGACTTGCCCGAACCGGACGGGCCAATCACACCCACAGCCTGCCCCGGCTCGATCCTGAAGCTGATGGTGCGCAGCTGCGCACGCGTGTCTCCCGGCGGCACGACCGTTAGCGACTGCACGTCCAGTTTCGCTTTGGGAACGGGAAGATCCATGCGCTTTGCTTCCGGCGGGACGGTATCCAGCAGCTTGGCCAGGTTGGTCCATCCGCGCCCGGCGCGCTGGACCAGCGGCCACTGGCCAATGGCCAGCTCGATCGGCGCCAACGCCCGACCCAACAGAATGGAGGAAGCGATCATGGCACCCGGAGTGACCTCGTTCAGCAGCACCAGATAGGCGCCCAGCCCCAGCATCGCCGACTGCAGGAACAACCGCAGCGTCTTGGTCATAGACGAAAAGGTGCCGCCCACGTCGCTTGCCGTGACACTGGCGGCCAACGATTCCTCGCGCGTGCCTTTCCAGCGATCGAATGCGGCATCGCGCATACCCATCGCCTGGATCATTTCGGCCTCGTTGCGGATTTCCTCTGACATCATCGAGGCCCGGTGCGTCGCAATGTTCGCGCCCAGAACGGGGCGTCGGGAAAACGCCTGATTTAGCAATGTGATCAGGACCAGAACCGCGCCACCGACCAGCGCCAGCATCCCCAACCAGGGGTGAAACAGCATAATCCCGGCCAGAAACACCGGGGTCCAGGGCATATCGAACACCGCCATCAGAACGGGCGAGGAAATCAGCCGCTGCACCGACTCCAGATCGCTGAGACCGGTCTGTGCCTCGGGTTCCGACGCGACGGCCGATCGCCGGATCATCGCATCGAACACCCGGTGGTCCAGCGCGGCCTGAAAACGGGCCCCCGCCCGCGCCATGATCCGTCCGCGCGTATAGTCCAGAATGCCCATCACGCCATAGAGAAAGGCCACCAGCAATGACAGCGCCACCAGGGTTTCCACAGACCGGCTGCCCAGCACCCGGTCATAGACCTGAAGCATGTACAGCGGTCCGGTCAGCATCAGCAGATTGGCAAAAAAGCTGAACAATCCGACCGCCCAATAAAGCGACCGGCTTTGCTGTCTGGCCGCGCGCAGCTCGGCACGTCCGTTAGGGTGAATTTCCGCTGCCATCGCTACACGCCTTACATGCCCCGGACCACCACAAAGGCGTCTGTGGCGCATTTGCGCCAGCCATCGGGTCCTGTGTTTCCATACCGCCACAAATCCTTTAAGGGAAAGATTAACATCTTTGAACTGCCTGTATTTGCGCTAAATCTGAACTGTTATGTCGAAACGGCAATACGCAACCGGAAATCAGACTGTATGACACCCAAAACCCGCACGTTGGTAGCCGTCCTCGCGGCGGTTCTGGCAGGATTTTTGTCCGGCTGCGCGACACCTACGCCCGAGCAAAAGGCCAGCGGCGAGATCTTCGATCCCTATGAGTCCACGAACCGCAAGATGCACGCCTTTAATCTGGGGGTCGATCGGGTGCTGTTCCGCCCGGCATCGAAGGGCTATGTGACGGTTGTTCCCGATCCGGTCATCGACAGTTTGAATTCCTTTGCAGACAACCTGTCGATGCCCAGTAACGCGGTCGACTACCTGCTGCAGGGCCGGTTAAGGGAATCGGGCATTTCGCTGCTCAGGTTCATCATCAACACCACCATCGGTTTTGCGGGGCTGGCCAACCCGGCGTCCGAGTTCGGCATACCCGAGGTCGACACAGACTTTGGCGAGACGCTGCATGTCTGGGGCTTCGGCGAAGGCGCCTATATTGAGCTTCCCCTGTACGGCCCGACTACCGCGCGCGATGCCGTCGGCGTTGTGACGAACCTGTTTACCAATCCCATCGACTTTGCCCCCACCCGGCCTGTCGATAACCTTGGCCTTTACACCGAAGTGCTTCGGCGGCTCAGCGACCGCGGTCGTTTCGCGGACACGGTGGATTCCATTTTATACGAGAGTGCAGACAGTTACGCGCAGGCGCGCATTCTTTACCTACAAAACCGCCGCTTCGAACTGGCAGGCGAAGGCGAGGATGCCTATCTGGATCTCTACACGGACCCCTATGCGATTGACACGGAAGGATTCTGACATGCTCCGACTGACCCGGCGCTCCTTTTCGATGAGCCTGGCAGCCGCGACCGGTGCAGCCCTGGTTCCAGCACAACTGCTGGCCCTGACAGAGTCCAGCGCCAAAAAGCTGATCGACATCCTTGTCGCCGACATCAACAAAATCATTGCATCGGGCAAGTCGGAAACCGCCATGTACAAGGATTTCGAACGGATCTTTGCCCGCTATTCCGACACCTCCTATATTGCGGCATATGCGATGGGAGTGGATGGCCGCCGCGCGACGTCCGCGCAGAAAAAGGAGTTCTCCAAGGCGTTCCAGCAATATATCTCGCGCAAATACGGCAAACGGTTTCGCGAATTCATCGGCGGACGGCTGGAAGTCACCGGCGTTCGCAAGGTCAAGAGCTGGTACGAAGTGTCAACACTGGCGCACCTGCGCGGCGAAGCCCCTTTTGAGGTGACGTTCCATGTATCCGAGCGGACCGGCAAGGATCTGTTCTTCAACATGTATATCGAAGGCGTGAACCTGCTGTTGACCGAACGCACCGAAATAGGCGCGATGCTGGACCGGCGCAAGGGTGACATCGACCAGATGATCGAGGATCTGAAGCGAGCAGGTTAAAGCCGTCGGCGACCTGCAGCGTCCGGCCTTTTACCTGAATCATATCGTAACACGAATATCCCGAGAACGCCGAAGGCGTGTCAGGGTGTTCGTGTCTCAAGTTCAAGGCCGGGCGCTTTAGCGGGTCTTGTGATCGGACGGCGTCCCACCGCCGCCGCCAAAAATGTCTTTCAGGATCTGATCCACGGCCCCGCCGATACCGCCGCCCGAGGGCTTCTTGCGCGTCGGTGCCGGAGCCTGTTTTGGTGGAACCGGGCCACGCATCGGCAGCGGTTCCGGCTCGAGCCCCTCGTGGACGCGGATCATGGTCTCTCGCCAGATCTCGGCCGGAAGGCCGCTGCCCGTCACCCCCGCCAGCGGCGTATTGTCGTCATAGCCCATCCAGACACCGGCCACGTAATCGGCTGTGAACCCGATGAACCACGCATCCCGCGCCTCCTGACTGGTCCCGGTCTTGCCCGCCGCCTGCCACCCCGGCAGTTTGGCGCGCTGTCCTGTACCTTCGGAAATCACCTTTTCCAGCATCCAGATCAGCTGCTCCGCGGCTTCCGTCCGGATCACCCGTTCGCCAATCCCGCCCGACGCGCCGATCAGCGTCTCGGATTCGCCCGCCAGCCGCAATTCTTCCAGCCCGAATGGCGTGACCGACGACCCCCCGTTCAGGATGCCGGCATAAGCACCCGTCATTTCGATCAGCGTACTTTCCGAGGCCCCCAGCGCCAACGCGGGCCCCGCCGCGAGATCGCTTTCGATTCCGAATTCGCTGGCCACCGCCCGAACATTCTCGCGTCCGGCCCGCTCCGATGTTTTCACCGCCGGAATGTTCAGTGACTTCTTCAACGCCTCGGTGAGGGTCACACGGCCATAGAACTTGTTGGTATAGTTCTGCGGACACCACTCGCCCGAGCCCGGAATGGTCATGCAGAATGGTTCATCCACGACCGTGTCCAACGGCGATGCGCCCAAATCCAGCGCCGCGGCATAGACAAACGGCTTGAACGATGATCCGGTCTGACGTTTAGCCTGTGTCGCACGGTTGAACACGCCGCTGACCCGTGTCTTGCGTCCACCGACCATGGCCCGCACCGCGCCGTCTGCCGACATGACCACGATGGCCGCTTGTGCTTTGGACCCTTCGCGCACCTTTTCCTGAAACACAAACTTCAGCGCCTCCTCGGCGGCAGACTGCAGGTGCTGGTCCATCGTCGTGCGGATGATCACGTCTTCGGTGGTCTTGTCCCCAAAGTATTCCGGGATCTCGTCCATCACCCAATCGGCGAAATATCCTCCGGCCCGCGCCGCCGCCGCTTCGGACAACTGCGCGGGGTTATCGATCGCCTCCTTCGCCTGTTCGGCGGTCAGGTAATCCTGATCCTCCATCAGCCCGACGATCACCCCGGCGCGGTTCTGGGCGCGGGTCAGGCTATTGGTCGGCGCATAGCGTGTCGGCGCCACCAGCAGCCCCGCCAGCATCGCGGCCTCCGCCGGACTGACCTGAGCGGCCGACTTGCCGAAATACCGCTGGCTCGCGGCCTCGAACCCGCGTGCACCCGCGCCCAGAAAGGCGCGGTTCATATAGATGTTGAGGATCTCGTCCTTGCTGTACTTGGCCTCCATCGCCATAGCAAAGATCGCTTCCCTGACCTTACGCGACAGGGTCCCCTGTCGGCAGGCGGCTTCGTATTCGGCTTCGGTCTGGCCCGTCGACGGGTCGTAGGGCTCTCCGAGGCACAGCAGCTTGGCGGTCTGCTGGGTGATTGTCGACCCACCGTGCCCCGAAAGCGGCCCGCGCCCTTCGCTCAGGTTGATGCGCACGGCGCTGGCCACACCACGCGGGCTGATCCCGAAATGGCGGTAGAATCGCTTGTCCTCGGTCGCGATGATCGCATTCTTGAGATGCGGCGACACCGTCCGCGTGGTCACCACGCCGCCAAACTGGTCGCCGCGCCAGGCAAAGACCTGGCCCTCGCGATCCAGCAGGGTCACCGATCCGCGCGCGCGACCGTCCAACTGGGCCGAAGCTTCGGGCAACTGCAGGTACTCTATCCCGACCGCAATCGCGACAATCAGCGCCACGACCATGCCGACGCGAGAGGTCACCTTCCAGATCAGCCTGAGGATCCAGCCGAACACGGCGCGAAAGAATCCGCGAATGCCGCCGCCGCCCGAACCCGAACCACGTTTCGTTTTCCGAGACGTCGGGCGCGCCGCGGGCTTGGATTTGGCTTTCGACTTGGGTTTCGGCTTTGCGCTCGGCTTGGCTTTGGGTTTGGCCGCCTTCGTGGTGCGTCCCTTGGACGGATAGCGTTTGTCCGCCACCAAAGGCGGCTTGCGCCGCGATGAATCAGCCATTTTAAACCCTGCCCGTATATTCTTCTTGTCATCATAATACGTCTCCCCGACAGATTTGTTGAGAGGCTGATGTCCCTTCTTTGCACATTCCCAGTTTGCACTTTTTTTATGCACATGCCGCTTTTTGTGCAAATTTTGTGCGAGTTCTCTGTGCAACTCGTTCATTTTCCGGGCTTCACGGTTCCATTTACACGCCACTCGCGCTCTGGATGCCCGTGCCAATCGCAGGACAACCTGCCGAGTGAAGGGGACGAACGTGAAACTCATCATTGCGACAATCAAGCCGTTCAAGCTGGAGGAGGTCCGCGAAGCGCTGACCGAAGCCGGCGTGCGCGGCATGATGGTGACTGAAATCAAGGGCTTCGGATCGCAATCCGGCCACACCGAAATCTACCGCGGCGCGGAATACGCTGTGAATTTTGTGCCAAAGATCAAGCTCGAGATCGTGGTTGCCGCGTCGATGGCAGACCAGATCGTCGAGACCATCACCAAAACCGCCCAAACCGGCAAGATCGGCGACGGCAAGATCTTTGTGCTGGATGTGCAGCAGGCGATCCGCGTGCGCACCGGCGAAACCAACGAAGACGCGCTTTAAGGCGCGCGCGCAAACCAAGGGATACGAAACTTATGAAACTGCTCAAGACACTCGCTCCGGCTGCCGCGCTGATCGCGCTGCCGTCGCTGGGTCTGGCCCAGGATGGACCGACGCCGGGCGTCAATGCCTCCACCGACTCGGTCTTTATCTTTAACTCTCTGCTGTTCCTGATCGGCGGCTTCCTGGTGTTCTGGATGGCAGCCGGTTTTGCCATGCTCGAAGCCGGCTTGGTGCGCTCCAAGAACGTGACAATGCAGCTGACCAAGAACGTCGCGCTGTTCTCGCTGGCGGCGATCTTCTACTACCTGATCGGCTATAACCTGATGTACCCGCTGGGCACCTGGTCTATCGAAGGTGTGTTGTCCGGCGTCTGGGGCCCCGGTGTTCTGGAAGCCGTGGGCGTAACCGCAGATGCGGCAGACGACTACTCCTATGCATCCACAGGCTCGGATTTCTTCTTCCAGCTGATGTTCTGCGCCACCACCGCGTCGATCGTGTCGGGTACCTTGGCTGAGCGGATCAAGCTGTGGCCCTTCCTGATCTTCACGATCATGCTGACGGCAATTATCTACCCGCTGCAGGCGTCGTGGAAGTGGGGCGGCGGTTTCCTGGACGAAGCGGGCTTCCTTGACTTCGCCGGTTCGACCGTTGTGCACTCGGTGGGTGGCTGGGCCGCTCTGACCGGCGCAATCATCCTCGGGCCGCGTATCGGCAAGTACAAGGACGGCCGCGTCACGCCGATCCCCGGCTCGAACCTGACGTTGGCGACCCTGGGTACCTTCATCCTGTGGCTGGGTTGGTTCGGCTTCAATGGCGGCTCGCAGCTGGCCATGGGCACCGTGGGTGATGTTGCCGACGTGTCGCGCATCTTTGCCAACACCAACACCGCAGCCGCCGGTGGCGCCATCGCCGCGCTGATCACCTCACAGCTGCTGTTCAAAAAGCCTGACCTCACCATGATCCTGAACGGCGCACTGGCCGGTCTGGTGTCGATCACCGCAGAGCCGCTGACCCCCAGCCTGGGCGCAGCAACCCTGATCGGTGCCGTCGGTGGTGTGATCGTTGTCTTCGCGATCCCCTTCATGGACAAGCTGAAGATCGACGACGTTGTCGGCGCCATCCCGGTTCACCTGATCTGCGGTATCTGGGGCACCATCGCGGTTGTCTTCACCAACTCCGACGCCTCGATCGGCACGCAGCTGTATTCGATCGTCGTGGTCGGTGTCTTCACCGTGGTCGCCTCCGCCGTGGTCTGGTTCATCCTGAAGGCCATCATGGGTCTGCGGGTCGACGAAGAAACCGAGATCAACGGGCTCGACATGGCCGAGTTGGGCATGGAAGCCTACCCGGAATTCTCCAAGGGCTGAGCTCTCCTTCCCTCAGTCTGACAAAACCGACCCGGGCGTTCGCGCCCGGGTTTTTTTAAGTTGCGAGGACAAGTGCGGGCGGATGTTCCCGGCCTCTGGCGGCAAACCGGATAGCCCCCTCGGGCAGGTCTCACATTGCCTCCACACCCTTGGTCCAGAATTCGGCATCACCGGCGGTATAGCGCGCACCGGATCCCGATGCCGCCTGCGTCAGCACCAGCGCTGTCTCGCGACATCTCAACACAACCCACGACGGGTCGCTGTTCACAAAGGCCACACTGATCAGCGCGTCAGCCCTTCGCAGACATAGGAAAACGGCCCAAGCGATGCGCCATCTTCGGCCCGCGCATCGGCATAACCCTGCGGATGTCGTGAATCCGCAGGACGTATTCCTGCGCCATGCAGTTCTCCAGCCCCGGGTCCGATTTCCAACAGCCGCAGCGCCCTTTCACCCAGCCGCACTGATAGGCATGCAACCCCTTCAACCGGTCCTCGGACATATTGGGTCCGTTGACGGCCAGACCGCAAAGCCGCGCCAACTCGCGATCGAGTGCGGCCAGACTACCGAAGCATCGGAGGCACAGACCGCCTCCTCGGCGCGGCTTTCGGCCTTGCTGCAATCGAATGCAGGCCCGTCCGCCGGAACCGGATCTGCCGCCAGGCGCGAACGCCACCAACTTCTTGGAAGAATCGCATCTGGACCGCGCGAAATACCAAAAGTGCGCGCCCGTCTCGGAGCGCGCGCTTTGAATAGCAATCCGGTTTGGCCTCGGGGAAAAACGCCCGATCAGATGCCCGCGTCGACAATCGCCTCGGCCAGAACCGGCACGGTCGCCGCATTCAACCCGGCGATGTTCATCCGGCTGTCGCCAACCATGTAGATGCCGTGATCGTCGCGCAGTTTCTGCACCAGCTCCGGTGTTATGCCCAATCGCGAGAACATGCCGCGGTGCTGCGCCAGAAAGGAAAAGCGGTCCGAGCCTGTCAGCCGCTGCAATTCATCGGCAAGCTGTTGCCGGATCTCCAGCATGCCCTGACGCATTTCTTCCAACTCGGCGGCCCAGTCCGCCCGCAACTCCGGGTCGGTCAGGATCATCGTCACCACCCGCGCACCGTGATCCGGCGGGAAAGAGTAGTTCTGCCGGTTCAGAAACGCCAGGGTACCCTGGTTGATCCCGGTACGCCCCGCATCCTGGCACACCGCCATCAGCAGGCCGGTACGTTCGCGGTAAACGCCAAAGTTCTTCGAGCAGCTCGCCGCGATCAGGCATTCCGGCACGCTGGCCGCGACCATGCGCGTCGCTTCGGCATCCGCCTCCAGCCCATCACCAAAACCCTGGTAGGCGATGTCAACCATCGGCACCAACCCGCGTTCGTTCAGCAGGTCGATAACCGCCTGCCATTCGACCGTGTTCAGGTTCGCGCCGGTCGGGTTGTGGCAGCAGCCATGCAGCAGAACGACATCGCCCTTTTCCGCCGTCTTCAGGTCCGCGATCATGCCATCGAAATCGACACCGCGCGTCTCGGCGTCAAAATAGCGATAGGTTTTCATCTCCATCCCTAGGTAGTTCAGGATGGTGGTGTGGTTCGGCCAGGTCGGGTCCGACACCCAGACCGTGGCGCTGGGGTTGGCCAGACGGATCAGTTCAAACGCCTGCCGCACGGCACCGGTTCCGCCCGGTGTCGCCGCCGCGCCGACCTTGTTGCGCTCTACCGCATCGCCCAGGATCAGCTCGATCATCGCGTCGGAATAGGCCGGATCGCCGACCAGACCGACATAGGATTTGCTCTGCTGTTCCTCGACCAGCCTGCGTTCGGCCGTCTTGACCGCGCGCATCACCGGGGTGACGCCCTCAGCGTTCTTGTAGACACCGACACCAAGGTCGATCTTCTGCTCACGCGGATCATCGCGATACAGTTGCATCAAGGCCAGGATCTTGTCGGCTGGCAATTCG
Organism: Paracoccaceae bacterium; assembly: GCA_041594355.1. Taxonomy (GTDB): domain Bacteria; phylum Pseudomonadota; class Alphaproteobacteria; order Rhodobacterales; family Rhodobacteraceae; genus JAIUZI01. The sequence goes on from JBFHMM010000003.1 coordinate 40,324, forward strand.
TTGAGGTTCTCGAACATCAGTTCTCTCCGGTTGCGACAGGCAGCGTGGGGAATGCCCCCCATTCACTCCAGGACCCGTCATACAGCGAATGATCGTCCTTGCCCAAACGCTCCAGCGCAAGGCTCAGAACCGCAGCCGTGACACCCGAACCGCAGGTGGTGATCGCCGGCTTTGCCAGATCGACACCCGCCGCCACGAAAACGGCGCGCGTTTCGTCGAGCGATTTCATGGTGCCGTCCGCGTTCAGCAGATCTTTGAAACAGACGTTCTTGGATCCGGGGATATGGCCGCTGCGCAACCCCTCGCGCGGCTCCGGCTCATCGCCGCGGAACCGTTCGGGCGAGCGTGCGTCGATGATCTCGTGATCGCCCAGCTTGGCCGCCGCCGACACCTGGGTCACATCCCGCACTAGGCTGTTTTGAACCCGCACCGTCATGTGCCGGTCGCGAATGACCGGCGGCATGTCCTCGATCGGGCGCTCCTCGGCCTCCCACTTTGGAAACCCGCCGTCAAGCACGGCGACGTTTGTCTGCCCCATCAGCCGGAACATCCACCACACGCGCGCCGCCGAACTGAGCCCGGATCCGTCATAGACCACGACTTGATGCCCGTCGCCGACCCCCATGGCGCGCAGGCGCGACATGAACTTTTCCGCCGGGGGCGCCATGTGCGGCAGGTCCGATCGCTGATCGGAAATGTCGTCGATATCAAAGAACCGGGCACCCGGAATGTGCGCCGCGTCATATTCGGCCCGCGCATCCCGCCCCGCCTGCGGCAGGTACCACGACCCATCCAGAACCCGCAGATCCGGATCCTTCAAATGTGCCGCCAGCCAGTCTGTCGAAACGAGGGTTCTTGGATCGTCCTGCATCTGTCTCACCCAGGTCTTGCTGCATGTTGGTCGGGTTTCTGCCTACGCGTCCGCCGCCGCCGTTGCAAGTGGTGCCGCGGTCGCATAGCGCCCAATGGGCGTACCGGTCAGCGATTGTCCTTCAGCAGGCGTTGTTTTTGCCGCGACCAGTCGCGTTTCGCCTGGGTGTCGCGCTTGTCATGCAGCTTCTTGCCCTTGGCGATCCCCAGCTTCAGCTTCGCCAGCCCCTTGTGATTGAAGTACATCACGATGGGCACCAGCGTCATGCCCTTGCGCTGGGTCGCATTCCACAGCGTGGCCAGCTGTTTGCGGCTGACCAGCATCTTGCGCCGCCGCCGCTCCTCGTGGCGAAATGTCTTTGCCTGCTCGTAGGGCGCGATGTAGCTGTTGATCAGCCACAGTTCCC
>JBFHMM010000004.1:0-41249 GCA_041594355.1 Paracoccaceae bacterium
GCCGACCCGGTGTAATCCCCGACAAAATCCGACACCTCTGCCGCCTTGCCCGCACCCGTCGCCAGGAACAGGCAGACCAATGCAGACCCGAACACGGCCATGATCCTTGTCCTGACCTGGGAAACCGGTATCGCACGCATCAGACGTCCTTTCGTGTTTCGCAGGCGGATCGCCGCGCTGCATCTGGATCTGTCCCGGCATCTTACAAGCTTGCGCATGCGGAACAACGCCGCCGTTGACCCGCAGGCGGAAAAGTGATGACCGCGCGGGGACCAGTTGACCGCTATACCTTTGACGTAGGTCCATTTAGGATGCGCGCAACTGGCCAATTGCACGTCCCGCACGGGGCGGCTAAACGGCATGCGACTGTATACCCGACGGAGTTGATTGATGTCCGATACCCGCACCGAAACCGACAGCTTTGGCCCACTGGAGGTCCCCTCTGACAAGTATTGGGGCGCCCAGACCCAGCGGTCGATCATGAACTTCCCCATCGGCTGGGAAAAGCAGCCCGTGGCGATCGTGCGCGCCCTCGGCGTGATCAAACAGGCCTGCGCCATGGCCAACAAGGACAGCGGCGCGCTGGACGCGACGCTGGGCGACGCGATCATCCAGGCCGCCGGCGAGGTGATCGAGGGCAAGTTCGACGACAACTTCCCGCTGGTGGTCTGGCAGACCGGGTCGGGCACCCAGTCGAATATGAACTCCAACGAGGTGATCGCCAACCGCGCAATCGAGATCCTGGGCGGCGTGATCGGCTCCAAGGACCCGGTGCACCCCAACGATCACTGCAACATGGGGCAGTCGTCGAACGACACCTTCCCCACCGCCATGCATATCGCCACCGCGATGTCTGTACGTGACGTGCTGGTGCCCGGGCTGACCAAACTGGCCGAGGGGCTGGAAGCCAAGTCGGCCGAGTTCAAGGACATCATCAAGATCGGCCGCACCCATACCCAGGACGCCACCCCGCTGACGCTGGGCCAGGAGTTTTCCGGCTATGCACACCAGATCCGTCAGGGTCTGGCGCGGGTCGAGGTGGCGATGCCCGGCATCTATGAACTGGCTCAGGGCGGCACCGCCGTCGGCACCGGGCTCAACACGAAAAAAGGATGGGGCGAGACCGTGGCGGCCAATATGGCGGAAATCACTGGCCTGCCCTTTGTCACCGCACCCAACAAGTTCGAGGCGCTGGCGGCCCATGACGCCATGGTGTTCCTCTCGGGCGCGCTCGCGACCATCGCCGGCAGCTGCTACAAGATCGCCAACGACATCCGTCTGCTGGGCTCCGGCCCCCGCTCGGGTCTGGGTGAGCTGATCCTGCCGGAGAACGAGCCGGGATCGTCGATCATGCCGGGCAAGGTCAACCCGACCCAGGCCGAGGCGCTGACCCAGGTCGCCGCCCACGTCATGGGCAACGACGCCGCGATCAAGTTTGCCGGTTCGCAGGGCCATTTCGAGCTGAACGTTTATAACCCGATGATGTCCTACAACCTGCTGCAGTCAATCCAGCTCCTGGGTGATGCCGCCGACAGCTTTACCGAGCGGATGCTGATGGGCATCCAGGCCAACGAGCCGCGCATCGACAAGCTGATGAAGGAATCGCTGATGCTGGTGACCGCGCTGGCACCGACCATCGGTTATGACAACGCCACAAAGGTCGCCAAGACGGCGCACAAGAACGGTACCACGCTGAAGGAAGAGGCGATCGCACTGGGTTTCGTGGACGAGGCCACCTTTGACGCGGTAGTGCGCCCCGAACAGATGATTGGGCCCAGGGATTGATGGCGGAACCGGTCAACCTGAAACGGTTCCGAAAGCAAAAGGCACGGGCTGAGAAAAAGGCCCGCGCCGACGAAAACGCGGTGAAATTCGGCCGCTCCAAAGCCGAACGCGAGCTTGCGCGCGCCCGGGCCGAAAAGGCCCGGCGCGACGTGGATGACCACAAGCGAGATGAATGACCGGCCCCGGAAACACTCACTGACCCTGCGTGGCCATCGCACCAGCGTGTCGCTGGAGGACGAATTCTGGGCCGCCTTCCGCGAGATCGCCGCCGAGGAGGGCCGCGCGATCAACGAGCTGGCCGCCGAGATCGACACCGACCGCGGCACCGACTGCGGGCTGGCCTCGGCGATACGGCTTTTTGTTCTGCGGCGGTTAAGGGCACGTTAACCCTGGACTGGCAGGCTGGCAGCATGAACCAACCGCTACGACATCGCAACATCCACTCGCCCCTGTCGCCCAAAGCCTGGATGGCCGATCTGTTTCGGTCCAAGGCGGTGATGGAGGGCGCTGTGATCCGGCGCAAGATCCGAGACATCGAACGCTACGCCGGTATGCAGCGCTTCGGCCAGGAACTGTGCCGCCGCGGTTTTCAAGTCTTCGCCAATACCGGCCAACTGATCATCATCTGCAATCAGGACCCGGTTCGCCGCGTCCTGTAGCCGTTTTCTTTTAGAGGAAACGGACCGGAATTTTTGAAAAATTCCGGCTGTTTAACCAGCCTTCCGCTTTTTCTCGGCCACCACCCTCTCGGCCAGTTCCAGCGCGATGGCGAAGGCCCCCTTGATCTTGTCGCTGTCCCGGCGCCAGTCGCGCCGGATGACGATCTTGTTGTCCCGGACCTTGGCCAGCCCGTTCTGCCCCTGTATGAACTCCACCAGCCCCTGCGGTGACGCGAATTTGTCGTTGTGGAACTGGATCGTCGCCCCCTTTGGTCCGCCATCCAGCTTAGCGATACCCGCACGTTTGCACATGGCCTTGATCCGCACCACCAGCAACAGCGTGTTGACCTCCTTCGGCAGCTTGCCAAAGCGGTCGATCAGTTCGGCGGCAAAACCTTCCAGCTCCACCTTGGTGGTGAGCGAACTGAGCCGGCGGTAGAGCCCCAGCCGAACGTCGAGGTCGGGCACGTAATCCTCGGGGATCAGTACCGGTACACCGAGGTTGATCTGAGGCGCCCATTGGTCGTCGGCCTCCGACAACCCTTCCATCTCGCCGGCCTTGATCTTGGAGATCGCCTCTTCCAGCATCGACTGGTAGAGTTCGTACCCCACGTCGCGCATCTGGCCCGACTGCTCCTCTCCCAAGAGGTTGCCGGCGCCGCGAATATCGAGATCCTGGCTGGCCAGCGTGAAACCGGCCCCCAGTGTGTCGAGCGACCCCAGCACGCGCAGGCGTTTCTCCGCCGTGGGTGTCAGTTTCACCCGAGGCCGCGTCGTCAGATAGGCATAGGCCCGGGTTTTCGACCGCCCCACCCTGCCCCGGATCTGATAGAGCTGGGCGAGGCCAAACATGTCGGCGCGGTGCACCACCATCGTATTGGCCGTGGGAATATCCAGCCCCGATTCCACAATTGTCGTGGCCAGCAGCACATCGTATTTGCCGTCGTAAAAGGCATTCATCCGGTCGTCCAGTTCGCCCGCCGCCATCTGGCCGTGGGCGACGACATAGGTCAACTCGGGCAGCTGTTCCTTCAGGAATTCCTCGATCTCGGGAAGGTCGGAAATGCGCGGCACAACATAAAAACTCTGCCCGCCGCGATAGTGTTCGCGCAAGAGCGCCTCGCGGACGGTTACCGCGTCGAACTCGCTGACATAGGTGCGGATCGCCAGCCGGTCCACCGGCGGCGTGCCGATGATCGACAGGTCGCGCACCCCCGACAGCGACAGCTGCAGCGTGCGCGGAATCGGCGTCGCGGTCAGCGTCAGCACGTGGATATCGCTGCGCAGCTGTTTCAGGCGCTCCTTGTGCGACACGCCGAAATGCTGTTCCTCGTCGATGATCAGCAGTCCGAGGTTCTGGAACCGGATGCCCTTGGCCAGCAATGCGTGGGTGCCCACCACGATATCGACCGTGCCGCGCGCCAGCCCGTCGCGGGTTTTCTGGGCGTCGCCGGCGCTGACGAAACGGCTCAGCTGGCGCACAGTCATCGGGAAGCCGCGGAACCTTTCGGCAAAGCTGGCGTAATGCTGGCGCGCCAACAGGGTCGTCGGCGCGATGATCGCCACCTGCACGCCGGACATCGCCGCGACAAAGGCGGCGCGCATCGCCACCTCGGTCTTGCCAAAGCCGACGTCGCCGCAGATCAGCCGGTCCATGGGCGTGCCGCTGGTCAGATCGTCCAGTACATCGCCAATGGCGCGCAGCTGGTCGTCGGTTTCCTGGTACGGGAACCGGGCGCTAAAGGCTTCCCAGGCGTGATGTTCGGGTTCCAACACCGGCGCGCGGCGCAGGGCGCGCTCGGCGGCGACCCGGATCAGCCGGTCCGCCATCTCGCGGATACGTTCCTTCAGCTTCGCCTTCTTGGCCTGCCAGGCACCGCCGCCCAACCGGTCCAGCAACCCTTCCTCGTGGCCGTACTTCGACAGCAGTTCGATGTTTTCGACCGGCAAATACAGACGTGCCTGTTCGGCGTATTCCAGGCTGATGCATTCATGCGCCGCGCCGGCGGCGGTGATCACCTCCAGCCCGTGGTACCGACCGATGCCGTGGTCCACATGCACCACCAGATCGCCCGGCGTCAGCGACTGGGTCTCGGTCAGGAAATTCTCCGCCTTGCGGCGTTTCTTGGGCGCACGGATCAGCCTGTCGCCCAGAACGTCCTGTTCGGCGATCACCGTCAGATCGGGGGTCTCGAACCCGTGTTCCAGCGCCCAGACCGCCAGGTGCAGCCCGCGTTTGCCGATCCGCGTGGCATCGGTGACCGGGATGGTCTCTGACAGGCCCTCGTCCTCGATCAACCCCGAAAGCCGCTCGCGCGCGCCCTCCGAATAAGAGGCCAGCAACACCGGCCCCTTTTCCATCCTGACCTTGAGATGATCGGCCAAAGCACCGAAAAGGCTGACGTTTTCCTGTTGCCGTTCGGGCGCAAAATTGCGGCCGATTCGGCCCCCGGCGTCGATCACACCGGGGCCGCTGGCCTGCGGTAGCGGGTTGAACTGCAACACCCTTCGGTCGTCAACGGCGGCCACCCATGCCGCATCGTCCAGAAACAGCAGCCCCGGCGGGATCGGCTTATAGACCGTGTCCATGCGCGATTTCTGGGCCATCGCGAGGCGACGCGTTTCGTATTGATCGGCGATGCTGTCCCAGCGCGCCAGCCGCGCCGGGGTGACCTGGTCATCCAGCGTGACGGTGGCACCCGGCAGATAGTCAAACAGCGTTTCCAGGTGGTCGTGAAAGAACGGCAGCCAGTGTTCTATACCCTGATGCTTGCGCCCGGCGCTAACCGCCTCGTAGAGCGGGTCGTCGGTGCCGGCCGCCCCGAATTCGATGCGGTAGTTCTGGCGGAACCGGGTCACCGCCGCCTCGTCGAGGATCACCTCGCTGACCGGGGCGAGTTCGACAACCTCCAACTTGTCGGTGGTGCGCTGGCTCACCGGGTCGAACCGCCGCGCCCCGTCCAGCACGTCGCCGAACAGATCCAGCCGCACCGGCCCGCCCTCGCCCGGCGGAAAGATGTCGATGATGCCACCGCGCACGGCATAGTCGCCGGGCTCCATCACCGTCGGGCTCTGGGAAAAGCCCATGCGCACCAGGAACTGGCGCAGCGCGGTCTCGTCCACACGGGTGCCGACACGAGCGGTAAAGGCCGCTTCGCGCAGCACGGCCCGCGCCGGCACCCGCTGCGAGGCCGCGTTCAGCGTGGTCAGCAAGACAAAGCGCGCGGGCATCTGGTGCACCAGCGCCGCCAGCGTCGCCATCCGCGCGGCCGCGATGTCAGGATTGGGGGACACCCGGTCATAGGGCAGGCAATCCCAGCCGGGGAAGACAAACACCGGCATGTCGGGCGCAAAAAACGCCAGCGCCGCGCGCATCGCCTCCATCCGCTTGTCATCGCGCGCTACATGCAGCACGGGCGCGCCGGATTTCGCCACCTCGTCCAGGATCAGGCGGGCGTCAAATCCCTCGGGGGCGCCGCCTACCGTGATATGCTTCGCTGATGTCATTGCCGCAACCGCTCCGGTTCTAACCCAGAACGCCGATCGACAGGTTCTGATACATGCCCCACAGGGCCGTGACGAAAATGGCCAGCGCACCGATCAGCTGGGTGTACAGGCGGCAGCGCGACAGCCGCTTGCGCAACAGCTCTCCCTGTGGCTGCTCGGCTTCGATCAGCCGCGCGGTGGACAGGTTTAACAGCGCCACGAAAGACATTGGAAATCCGAGAAGAAATACCGCCTGCGCGAACTCCACCTCGTAGTGAAAGCCCAGCATCGCCAGAGCGGAGAGCACAAAACAGCTGAGCCCGAGGATCCACAGCCCCGACACCCGGCCGATATACAGCATCCGGTTGACGTTGACGCGGGTTATGTCCTGCAAATCCTGCTCCGCCTGCCCGCCAACCCGGCGTGCCCGCAGCACCATGTCAAAGGGCACGCCCAGCACCCAGTGGCTGGCCGACGACCAGACGACCGCAAGGGCGATCCAATACCAGAGGTTCGAAAACGATCGCATGTCGATCATCTCGAAAACGGTGGAATACCAGTTCACTTGACCTGCCCTTTTGTCCGTCTGCCCGTTGCCACACGCCCGTGCCAGGCATTGATACTCTTGTGAGCGGTGGTTTTCCATGCCACCCAATGCATAATTGTTCAAGGAGATCCGCCATGAAACCCACGGTCGCCCCTTTTCCCGCCACCCGCCTGCGCCGTGCGCGGCAAACTCCGGGCATCCGGGGGCTGGTGCGCGAAAACTATCTGGCGACCGGCGACCTGATCTGGCCCGTTTTTGTGCGCGAGGGCAAGGGCGAGGAAGAGCCGGTGCCCTCGATGCCCGGTGTCATGCGACGCAGCGTCGACAAGATCGCCGAGGCCGCGCGCGATGCGCAGGCCCTGGGCATCCCGGCGATGTGCCTCTTTCCCTATACCCCGCTGGAACAGCGCACCGAGGACTGCGCCGAGGCCTGGAACCCCGACAACATCGCCAACCGGGCGATCCGCGCCATCAAAAACGCGGTGCCAGAAATGACGGTGATGACCGACGTGGCGCTGGACCCCTACAACATCAACGGTCACGACGGCTATGTCGTGGACGGCGAGATCGTCAACGACCGCACCGTCGAGGCGCTGGTCAAGATGACGCTGGCGCAGGCCGAGGCGGGCGCCGACATCATCGGCCCCAGCGACATGATGGACGGGCGGATCGGGGCCATGCGGCAGGCGCTCGAAGCCGAAGGCCACCAGAAAGTAATGATCCTGTCCTATACCGCCAAATATGCCAGTGCCTTTTACGGCCCGTTCCGCGACGCGGTGGGGGCCTCGGGCGCTCTGACCGGGGACAAGAACAGCTACCAGATGGACCCGGCCAATTCGGACGAGGCGCTGCGGCTGGTGGAACGCGACCTGACCGAGGGCGCCGACATGGTGATGGTCAAGCCCGGCCTGCCCTATCTCGATATCTGCCGTCGGGTAAAGGATGCCTTTGGCGTGCCGACCTTTGCCTATCAGGTCAGCGGCGAATACGCGATGATCCAGGCTGCGGCCCAAAACGGCTGGATCGACGGCGAAAAGGTGATGATGGAAAGCCTGATGTCGTTCAAACGTGCCGGCTGCGACGGGGTGCTGACCTATTTCGCTCCGGCGGCGGCGCGCCTGCTGAACGGCTGAGCCCGCCCGACGCTGGATCAGCCCCGGCGCCTGAGCTAAGCTGCGCGCATTGAACCCAGCACTTTGGGCGGGCGCGCCTCGCGCCCGCAGCCGCCGATTGGAGCTGCGCCATGACCGGTACCGGGCACGACATTTCTGTCATCATCTCCAGCGGCGATGACCGCATCGACGGCGTGCTGGCCTACCGCTCCTGGGCCGATCCTACGGTGCGGTTTTCCTTCCCCGCCTCTGAAACGGTCTATGACGACGACTACGGCAGCGGCGAGAATGGCGGGTTCTTCGCCCTCACGGTCGCCATGCAAGACGCGGCGCGGCACGCGCTGGACGTCAATTTCGACAACGCCGCCAACAACGGTTTTGCAATCGAGGGGTTTACCGGCTTGCGGCTTATCGAGACCACAGCCGATAACGCCCACCTGCGGCTGGCTCAGACCAACCTCAACCCCTACGGGACAGGCACCGCCTGGGCCTATTTCCCCTCCACCGCGTCCAGCGGCGGCGACATGTGGTTCTCGACGGTGCGATATGACTACGCCGCGCCCCGCGCCGGGAATTACGCCTACCTGACCCTACTGCACGAGATTGGCCACGCGCTGGGACTGGACCACGCCCATGCCGCCGGAGCCTTTGGCGCTGTTCCGGCCACTTATGACGCGATGGAATACACGCTGATGACCTACCGCTCCTATGTCGACGGACCCCTCAACGGCTACACCAACGATACCTGGGATTACGCCCAGAGCTATATGATGCTCGACATCGCGGCGCTACAGTACCTCTATGGTGCCAATTTCACCACCAACGCGGGCGATACGATATATAGCTGGACCCCCGGTTCAGGGATCACCAGCGTTGACGGGCGCAACGCGATCAACCCCGGCGCCGACTGCATTTTCGCCACCGTCTGGGACGGCGGCGGCATCGACACATACGACCTGTCGGCCTATGCCAGCGACCTGGCGATCGACTTGGCGCCGGGGGCGGCCTCGCTGTTTGACGCGGCCCAACTCGCCCGGCTGGGAGCCGGCCTGTACGCCAGTGGAAATATCTACAACGCGCTGCTTTACCGGGATGATCTGCGGTCCCTGATCGAAAACGCCCTCGGCGGCACAGGCGACGACCGAATCAGCGGCAATGTCGCGGATAACGCGCTGAACGGCGGCCCCGGCGATGACCGGCTGTCGGGCCGGCAGGGCGACGACCGGCTGACCGGCGGCAACGGCGACGACACGCTGATCGGCGGCAGCGGCGATGACCGGCTGACCGGCGGGCGCGGCAGCGACGCGCTGCACGGCCAGACCGGAGACGACGACCTGCGCGGCCATGCCGGGGATGACGTGCTGTTTGGCGCGCGCGGCCAGGACCGGCTGCTGGGCGGCGCCGGCAACGACCTGATGTGGGGCGGCGGCGACGGTGACGCGCTGATCGGTCAGGCCGGTGATGATGAGATGTACGGCGACGCGGGCGACGACCTGCTGATCGGCGGCCTCGGCCAGGACCGCATGATGGGGGGCGACGGGGCGGATGTGTTCCGGTTCCGCAGCATCGACGACAGCCCGTTGTCCGCCAGCGACGAGATCGTCGGTTTTGTGTCCGGCCAGGACCGGATCGACCTTTCGCCCCTTGCCGCCGGGCCCTTCACCTTTGCCAACGGCGGCGGCTTTACCGGCACCGGGCCGCATGTATCGGTGCGCGTCTCGGGCACCGGCCTGCGGGTGCTCGTCGATGCCGATGGCGACGGCAGCGTCGATCTGCGCATCATCCTGTCCGGGGTAACCACGGTCACCGAAACCGATTTTCTGCTCTGATCCGATAAAATCCGCCTGATCACTGGCGATAACCCGCCGAATCAGCCCTGTTGCCGCGTGACAGCCCCCTGCGATGGGCGTATATCTAGGGGCAAGGTCGGACAAACCGGCCAAATCAGGTACCAGAGACAGGCAACATTATGATGAGCAGCACCCCCTCGAACCGGCTGACACGCCGCGCCTTTGCGTTTTCCGGACTGGCCGCGGCCGGTGTCACCGCCGCCTGCGGCAACGGCGTGGGCAGCAACAACGCGGCCAAGATCGACGCCCGCGTCGATGCCACGCTGAACCAGATGTACGCACAATTCCCCAACACCCTGACGCTGGCTGAGAAATCCACCGGCATGTTGGTCATGCCGTTGGTGACCGAGGCGGGCTTTGGCCTTGGCGGCGCTTTCGGACGCGGCGCGCTGCGGGTCAACGGCGTCACCGTCGACTATTACTCGACCGTCAAGGGCAGCGCCGGGTTCCAGATCGGCGCACAGCAATACGCCCACGTGCTGTTCTTCATGACCGACGATGCGCTGGCCGGGTTCCGCCGGTCCTCGGGCTGGGCCGCCGGGGCCGATCTGGTCTACGTGCTCAACGATCAGGGCGACGCCATGGCGACCGACACAAATACCCTGCGCTCGCCGATCCTGGCGGCCGTGTTCGGACAGGCCGGCATCTATGCCGGCGCCTCGCTCGAAGGCACCAAATACACCCGCATCATCCCCTGATCGCGGCGCTGCCGAACCTGCCGTGACGGCATCCGATGCTGCGCGGCTGCCGTCTTTCCCCGGCTGGCTTAATCTCTTAGGTTGGTACGCAATTCTGGACCTGTCCGCGCCCTTGCCGGGCGCGTTTCCGGTCGCGTCGAAACGGGCACAAACGGGATAACCATGGGAACCGTCTTTCGTTGGCTGCTGCGCATCGCTGCCGGGCTGGTGCTTCTGGTCGTGCTCGGCATCGCGCTGGTCTACTACCTCGCATCTCAGTCGCTGCCAGATTACGACCGCACCGTCGCCGTGCACGGGCTGACCGGCCCTGCGGAGATCGTACGCGACAATGCCAACGTGCCGCATATATTCGCCGAAAACGACGAAGATGTGTTTTTCGGGCTGGGCTATGCCCACGCGCAAGACCGGCTGTGGCAGATGACCATCGCGCGCCGCTCCGCCCAAGGGCGGCTGTCCGAAGTCTTTGGCGTCCGCACCGCCGAGGTTGACCGCCTGATGCGGCGGCTCGACATTTACAGGCTGGCCCGGCAATCGGTCGAACACCAGGACCCCGAGACGCTGGCCGCGCTGCGGGCCTACTCCGCCGGGGTGAACGCGCGTCTGGCCGAGATCAACGAGGATGCGCTGGGGCGCGGCGCCCCGGAAATGTTCCTGTTCAATGCCCCCGTGGCACCCTGGCAGCCGGCGGATTCACTGGCGCTGGTCAAGCTGATGGCGCTGCAGCAAAGCGGCCACATGCAAAACGAGGTGCTGCGGGCGCGCACAGCGCTGATGCTGGCGGACCCGGCGCGGCTGGCCGACATCCTGCCCGACGCCCCCGGAACCGGTGTCGCCGCCCTGCCCGAATACGCGGCCCTGTTCCCCGGCCTGCCGCGATACGCCGAAGGCCAGCCGATGCCCGAAACGCCGCTGTCCCCATTTCCGCGCCGCGGGCTGGGCGGGGCCTCCAACGCCTGGGCCGCGGCGCCGTCGCGCTCGGCCTCGGGCGGCACCCTGCTGGCCAATGACCCGCACCTGAATTTCACCGCGCCCTCGCCGTGGTACCTGGCCCGTCTGGAACTGTCGTCAGGCGGCGTGATCGGCGGCACAATGCCAGGTGTTCCGGTGGTCCTGACCGGGCGCAACACCCGGCTGGGCTGGGGCCTCACCTCCTCCTACATGGACGACCAGGACCTGTTCATCGAACGGCTCAACCCCGACAACCGCGAGGAATACCTGACCCCACAGGGCTACAAAACCTTTGAAACGCGCCCCTCAATCATCGAGATCAAGGACGCCCGCCCGATCACTCTGACCCTGCGCTGGACCGAAAACGGCCCCGTGCTGCCGGGCAGCGTCCACAATCTCGAAACCATCACACCGCCGGGCCATGTGGCCGCACTCGGCTGGACCGGGCTCAGCCCGCGCGACACTACGCTCAGCGCCGCCATGGGAATCATGCGCGCCAGCAGCGTCCAGCAGGCGATCGCCGCCGCCGAAGGCTTTGTCGCGCCCTCGCAAAACCTGACCCTGGTCGACCAGACCACCATCGCGATGAAGACGCTCGGCGCCGCCCCCCGCCGCGACCCCCGGCACCAAAGCCGCGGACGGCTGCCCGCGCAGGGCTGGCGCAGCGAAAACCGCTGGGACGGCCGCGCGCCCTATGCCGCCAATCCCGAATTCATCGCACCACGCGGCGGCATTTTGGGCAACACCAACAACAAGATCCTCGAGCGACCCTTTCCCAACCACGTCTCATATCTCTGGGGCGATACTCAGCGGATCTACCGCTGGCAGCGGCTGATGCAGTCCCGGCAGGTCCATACCCGCGACAGCTTCATCGAGGCGCAGCTGGACCCCGTCAGCTATACCGCCCGCTCGCTGCTGCCGCTGATCGGGGCCGACCTGTGGTTCACCGGCCAGGCCGCCCCCGAAGGCACGCCCGAACGCCAGCGCCAGATCGCGCTGGCGCTGCTGGCCGACTGGAACGGCGAGATGAACGAACACCTGCCAGAGCCGCTGATCTATGCCGCCTGGATCCGCGCCCTGCAGAAACGGCTGATCGCCGACGACCTCGGCCCGCTGGCGGCCGAGTTCAACCACGTGGAGCCGGTGTTCATCGAGCGGGTGTTTCGCGACATCGACGGCGCCGCCGCCTGGTGCGATGTCCGCCAAAGCGCGCCGCGGGAAAGCTGTACCGAAATGGCGCGCCTCGCGCTAGACGACGCGCTGGTCTGGGTCGGCGACAAATACGGCACCGCGCTGGAAACCCTGCGCTGGGGCGACGCGCATCAGGCCACCCACGACCACCCGGTCCTGGGCAGCGTGCCGGTGCTGCGTTATTTCGTGAACATCCGCCAGTCCACCAGTGGCGGCGACAACACCCTGCAACGCGGGTTGAGTTCCGGCCGGGATCCCGACCCGTTTCAAAACGTGCACGGCGCGGGCTATCGCGGCGTCTACGATTTCGCCGATCCCGACAGTTCGGTCTTTGTGATCGCCACTGGTCAATCCGGCCACTTCCTGTCCCGCCACTACGATGACATGGCCCAGCTGTGGCGGCGAGGCGAATATATCCCGATGTCGCTGGACGCGGATCTGGCCCGCGCGGCCTCTGTCGGCGTTACCCGGCTGATGCCCCGGCGGCCCTAGCCCCATGGACCAGATCGCCCTGTCACTGATCGCCCTCGGCCTGCTGTTTCTGGCCGGGCTGGCCGCCGACCGCATCGGCGCCCGTACCCGCCTGCCACGGGTCACGCTGCTGATCGGCTGCGGGCTGGTCGCAGGCAGGTCCGGATATGACCTGATCCCAGAGACGGTGACGCAGCTCTATCCGCTTGTGTCTATCATCGCCCTGACGATGGTGGCCTTCCTGTTGGGCAGCAGCCTGTCGCTGCGTGCGATGGTGCAACATGGCAAAGCCATCGTGCTGATCTCCCTGACCATCGTGATCGCCACGCTGGCCATCGTCTCGATCGGTCTCTGGGCGATGGGTCTGCCGCTTGCCGCCGCGCTGATTCTGGGCGCCCTGGCGACCGCCACCGATCCGGCGGCCACTTTCGATGTGATCCGCCAATCCCGGACCGATAACGCATTCACCCGGACCCTAAAAGGAATCGTAGCCATCGACGACGCCTGGGGTCTGATCGTGTTCAGCCTCGTTATCGTGCTGGCCGCGGGGCTCGAGGGCAGTACCGGCGGGCCCGGCATCCTGTCGCTCGCGGTCAAGGAAATCGCCGGCTCGGTCGCGCTCGGGCTGGCCATCGGGCTGCCGGCGGCGCTGCTGACGGGCCGGCTGTCGGACGGTGAACCGCTTCGGATCGAGGCGCTTGGGCTGGTCTTCCTGACTGCGGGGCTCGCGCTGCTGCTGGACCTGTCTTACCTGATCACCGGCATGACCGTCGGCACCGTCATCGTCAACCTGGCCCGGCACCACACAAAGGCGTTCCACGAGATCGAAAGCGTGCAATGGCCCTTCCTGGTAATTTTCTTCATCCTCGCCGGCGCCACCCTGGACGCAGAGGCGCTCCGCTCGCTGGGCGGGTTCGGGGTGGGCTATATCCTGTTGCGCAGCCTCGGACGGGTCGTGGGCGGGCTCTGGGGCGGCGCAATCGCCAAAAGCCCCGTCAACCAGCGGCTCTGGTACGGCCCTGCTCTGCTGCCTCAGGCCGGTGTCGCGATCGGCATGGCGCTGATCGCCGCCGAAAACCTGCCCCAATACGGCGATGCGATCATGGCCCTGACCATCGGCGCCACTGTGGTTTTCGAACTGATCGGACCGATTGCCGCCGCCAGGGCCATCGCCCACGTCACCCCGCCGCCCGGTGCGTGACGTCGCCGGCAACCTGCCGGAAAATTTAAAATTTTCCCTTCAAAATTCTTTCAAAGATTTTTTTGCGCCTCACAATACGGAAAATTCGGCTTCCTGCCGCGCGGTCCACAAGACGGTGATGTCGAAACCGTCTTCGGTCTGCTCTTCGGATTGTACGAGGTCCTGTTCGAACAGCCATGCGCGCTTGCGTCCTTCGGAGAATGCAAGGTGCAACCGCTCTTCGCGACGCACGCCCTGCAATTTCTCCGCCATCGCCGCGAGCAGCGCGGGCAGCCCCTCGCCGGTCAGCGCCGATATGGCAAAGACGTCGGGTTCGCGGTCGGCGCGGATGCGCGTCGCCGCGCGCAGGTCTTCCTCCAGCAAGTCCAGCTTGTTCCAGACCTCCAGCCGGGCGCGCGAGCCGTCGGCGCCCAGCGAGGTCAGGATCGCCTCGACATCCTGGGCCTGTTCTTCGCTGCTGGCGTGGCTGATGTCACGCACATGCACGATCAGGTCGGCGGCCAGAACCTCTTCCAGCGTCGCACGAAAGGCGGCGACCAGTTCTGTCGGCAGATCCGATATGAACCCCACCGTGTCGGACAGGATCACCTCCGGCCCGTCAGGCAGCTGCACCCGACGCATGGTCGGGTCCAGCGTGGCAAACAGCATGTCCTTGGCCATCACCTCCGCTCCGGTCAGCCGGTTGAACAGGGTCGATTTGCCGGCGTTGGTGTATCCCACCAGCGCCACGATCGGGAACGGCACCTTGGCGCGCGCGGAGCGGTGCAGCTCGCGGGTCTTGACCACCTTGTCCAGTTGCCGGCGTAGGCGCACCAGCTGTTCGTCGATGGCGCGCCGGTCCGCCTCGATCTGGGTTTCGCCGGGACCGCCGACAAAGCCCAGGCCACCGCGCTGCCGTTCCAGGTGGGTCCAGGCCCGCACCAGGCGGGTGCGCTGATAGCTGAGCGCCGCCATTTCCACCTGCAGCACGCCCTCGCGGGTCCGCGCGCGGTCGCTAAAGATTTCCAGGATCAGCCCGGTCCGGTCGAGGATCTTGACCTTCCATGCCTTTTCCAGATTGCGCTGCTGCACCGGCGTCACCGGCCCGTCGATCAGCACCAGCTCAACATCCGCCGCCTTCAGCCGGGCGTCCAGCTCCTCGATTTTGCCGGAGCCGAACAGATGCCCCGGCTGCGCCTTGGGCAGACGCACCACTTCGCTGCCGACCACCTCCAGATCGGGCAAGGCCGCGGCCAGCGCTACGGCCTCTTCAAGAGCCGGACCGGGGTCGCGGCGGTCCCTGTCGGATTTGAGGTCCGGATGCAGCACCCAAGCCCGGGTCTGCGCCCTGTCGTGTTCCATCAAGAAGCGTCTTCGCCCTCATAAAGGCTGATCGGCTGCGCTGGCATGATCGTCGAGATGGCGTGTTTATAAACCAGCTGAGATTGCCCGTCGCGGCGCAACAGCACGCAGAAATTGTCGAACCAGGTAATGACGCCCTGCAGTTTCACACCGTTGATCAGAAAAATAGTCACTGGAACCTTGGTTTTTCTGACGTGGTTCAGGAATGCATCCTGGAGGTTTTGTCTGTCCGAAGCCATTTTATAGAAATCTCGCCTTTGTTCTTGTCACGCAATGCAGACCACAGCGCCCTCGCCGTCAAGTATGTCGTGGCCACGAGGGATATTCCACCCGAAAAAAGCAGAGGCCAAGAGACACATCAGCGCAAGCCCCTCAGTTGCGCCAAAGATCCGGCGTGAACAGAGCGATGATCGCCAGTGTTTCAAGGCGACCCAGCACCATGGCCGCACACAGAACCCCCTTGGCCGCCGCCCCCAGTTCGTTCAGCCGGATCGGGGTATCTGCGGCGATCTCGATCAGCGGACCGGTGGTCGACAAAGTAGCGATTGTCAGCACAAAAGCCTGTTCAAAGCTTGATCCCAGCGCCGCCAGCGTCACGCTGATCAGGGTCAGCGACAAGGCAAAGAGCATAAAGAAAATCCAGGCGATAAAGGCGCCGTTCTTCTGGATTCGCTTGTTGCCAGACTGTTCGTTACTGACGGACGAAGGGTGAACCAGCCGCTGCATGTCCCGCAGCCCGTTGAGGTAGAGCGCATAGACCCGCAGCAACTTGACCCCGCCGGCGGTGGTGGCAACACCGCCGCCGATCACCGCCAGCCCCATCAGGATCAGTCCCGGCGTGCCCAGACCCGACCATTGCCTGGCCTCCTCCCAGTCTGCGCTTTCGAACCCGGTTGTGGTCAGGAATGACATCACCGTAAACATCGAGCCCCAGAACGCCCGCAGCGCCAGCACCAGGTTCTCGGTGGTGCTGACGTCAAAAGCCGCCAGCCAGTGCCGCAGGAACAGCAGGATCGGCAGGCCAAAGACCAGCAGCAGGCCGATCCGGAACTCGGGATCCTTGTCCAGCCGAGCGCGACCGGTGGTGGCGGTGTCGGACGAAAAGGTCAGCCGCGACAGGGCAAAGAACATGAACAGGAACAGGATCGCCTCGCCGATGAGTCCGGTCTCGCTTCCCGACATGCCGCCCACCGGCGAAATCCCAGAGGTCGCCAACACCGACATCGCGTGGCAGAGCGCCGTCAGCGACCCCTCCCCCGCCATGAGCAGCAGAACCCAGACCGCGCCGGTCAACCCAGTATAGACCGGCGCCAGCGTCAACGTGATCCGCAGCAGCCGTTTGCGCGGGTCGCCCCGGTCCTGCTTCATCGGCACGTCCAGCGCCCGCCCCGGCTGGCCGCGCGCCGTTACCTCAAAACCGCCCAGCGACAGCGGCGCCAGGATCGCCGAGGCCGCGATCCACATCACCATGCCGCCCATCCAGCCGACCTGCGCCCGCCACAGATGCAGCGAGGCATCCAGCCGCGCGGGATCGTCGAACAGGTTGGCCCCCGTCGTCGTGATTGCGCTGACCATGTCGAAATAGGCGTTCAGAAACCGGGTCGTCTGCAACGCATCATGCAGCGGCACCGCCAGAAACACCGGCAGCACCGCAAAAGTGAACAACAGCGACAACAGCTGCCCCAGCGTACCGAAACGCGGTTTGCGTTCGCCCAGCGACAGCGCAATCAGGGTCACGCAGATCAGCCCCAGCAGGCCGGAATAGAAAAACGACTGCGACACCGGGTGGTTGTTGCGGATCAGCGCATGCGTCGCCGGCAGCCACATCGACAGCGATGCGATCCCCCAGATCAGCAGCGACAGTGGCAGTCGCAACAATACTCCAGGCTGGGCGATCTCCTGTCGCATCAGAAAAAGTCGATCGAGACCTGCAGCAGCCGCTCGACCTCCGGCACATCGGCGGCCATGGCAAAGATCGCAACCACATCGCCGTCCTCGATCCGCAGCCCGCCATCGGGCCGCAAAACCTTGTCCCCCTTGCGGATCGCCCCGATCAGCACACCTTCGGGAAAGCCGATGTCGCGCATGCGCTGGCCGGCCATGGGCGAGGTCGACAGCACCTCGGCCTCGATCACCTCGGCCTCGGCATCTCCGATGGAGTAGACCTGCCGCACCCGGCCGTGCCGGATGTGGCGCAGAATCGAGCTGACAGTGGTGGCGCGCGGGTTGATATAGGCGTCGATGCCCAGCGGCCCCATCAGCGGCACCAGCGTCGGGTCGTTGATCAGCGCAATCGCCAGCGGACAGCCCTCAGCCTTGGCCCGCACGGCGGCCAGCATATTGGTCTTGTCGTCATCGGTCACCGCCAGCATCGCGTCGGCGCGCGAAATCCCCGCCTCGTTCAGCAGCCCCGCATCCAGCCCGTCGCCATGCAAAACAATGGTGCGCTCCAGCATCTCGGCGGCGCGCTCGGCCTGTTTGCGGCTGCGTTCGATCACCTTGGCGCGGGTGCGGTGTGCGCTCTGCTCCAGCGTGCGCGCCACGTCCAGCCCAACGTTCCCACCCCCCACTATGACCACGCGATCCTGTTTTTTCTGCGTTTTACCAAATACTTCAAGCGTTCTGTTCACGTCGTCGATATGGGCAAAGACGTAACAGTCATCGCCGGGAAACAGCTGATCTCCCGGTTCCGGCGCAAACAGGGTGCCCTCACGCCGCACCCCCACCACAATCGAACGCAGGGTGGAAAACAGATCCGTCAGCTGGCGCAACGGCGTGTTGACGATCGGACAGGTCTCGTCGATGGACACACCCAAGAGCTGCGCCCGTCCGTCCATGAAGGTCTCGGTATCAAAGGCCGCCGGCGCCGACAGCCGCTGCATGGCGGCGGCGGCGACTTCGCGTTCGGGGCTGATCACCACATCGATGGGCATGTGATCGCGGCGATAGAGGTCGGAATAGATCGCGGTCAGATAGCTTTGCGAGCGCAACCGGGCGATCTTACGCTGGATGGCGAACACCGAATGGGCCACCTGACAGGTCACCATGTTGACCTCGTCAGAATAGGTCGCCGCGATGATCATATCGGCGTCCCGCGCCCCGGCCCGGTCCAGCACGTCGGGATAGCTGGCAAACCCGGCGATCCCCTGCACGTCCAGCGTATCGGTGGCCCGGCGCACGAGGTCGGGGTTGCTGTCGACAACGGTGACGTCGTTGTGCTCGCCCGACAAGTGCCGGGCAATCTGCCAGCCGACCTGGCCCGCGCCGCAAATAATGACCTTCATCGCTTTGGTCCCCTGTCGCCGGACCTTTGAATGACAGAAGGCTGGAAAACGGTCAATTCAATTGTCCTGTCGCGACAGCCAGCGCGCACCTCGCGCCCAAACAGGTGCCATTTTCACCAGGCTAACCAATGGCATTGCCGGCACGTCTGTCCTAAACTGCCGCCAACAGTCCCAAATGGTGCCTCTTTAACGATGACCGGACCCGCCCCACGTTTTGCCCTGATCGCCCTGCTCGGCATTGCCGCCTGCGACACCGGTCTGTCCTACTACCACCGCAATGGCGTCGCCGTCACACGCATGCAGTCCGACACCACGCAGTGCCAGGTCGCCGCGCTCAAGGACGCGCCGGTGGCCAACCAGATCCGCCAGAACCCGCCGGTGTTCTTCCCCGGACGCCAGATCTGCAACGGCGCGGGCCAATGTTACTACCAACCCGGCTACTGGATTCCCGGCAACACCTACACGGTCGATGTAAACCAGGGTCTGCGCACCCAGGTCGAAACCCAGTGCATGGCCCGCAAGGGGTACCAGCCTGTCAACCTGCCCGCCTGTTCCCCCGCCGTGCGCCAGGCCGCGTCACCGCGACAGACCACAACCCTGCCGACTCTGTCGGCCAAATCCTGCGTCATCAAATATGACGATCGGGCCTGGCAGATCGTGACGCCCGCGACACCGCCGGCCAGCGAATGAACCGCCCTACTGGGCGGCCTCGCTTGCCTCGTCCACATGCGCCACCCGGCTGCCGGACTTGCTCGACGTCACCACGCCCAGCGATTTCAGCTTTCGGTGCAGCGCGCTGCGCTCCATCCCGACAAAAGAGGCCGTGCGGCTGATATTGCCGCCAAAGCGGTTGATCTGGGTTAGCAGGTATTCCCGCTCAAAGGCCTCGCGCGCCTCGCGCAGGGGCAAGGTGGCCAGCGCGCCCGACAACACGACGCGCCCCTCTTCCGAGCTTTTCTCTTCCTCGCTGGGCAATTCGCGCGCCTCGATCGGCCCGTTGCCCTCGCCAAGGATCAGGACCCGTTCGACCAGGTTCTTCAACTGGCGCACGTTGCCCGGCCAGACCATCGTCTGCATCAGCGCCACCGCCTCTTCGCTCAGCACCCGCAGCGGCAACCCCTGCGAGGCGTTGCAGGCCGAGATGAAATGCTCGGCCAGTACCGGAATGTCCTCGCGCCGCTCCTCCAATGACGGGACCGAGATCGGCACCACATTGAGCCGGTGAAACAGCTCCTGCCGGAACTTCTGGGCCGCGATTTCCGCCTCCAGGTCCTTGTTGGTGCTGGAAATCACCCGCAGGTCGACCCGCACCTTGTCGGTGCCGCCGACCCGCTGGAACTGCTGGTCGACCAGGACCCGCAGGATCTTGGACTGGGTGCCCAGCGGCATGTCGGCCACCTCGTCGAAATAGATCACCCCGCCGTGCGCCTCCTCCAACAGGCCCGATTCCACACCGCGCTCCTGTGTCTCGCGGCCGAACAGCACCTCTTCCATCCGCTCCGGTTCGATACTGGCGCAGTTGACCGTCACGAATGGCGCGGTAGAGCGGTTGGAATGGGCATGGATATACCGCGCCGCAATCTCCTTGCCCGACCCCGCCGGCCCGGTCAGCATCACCCGCCCGTTCGACTTGGTGACCTTGTCCAGCTGACCCACCAGGGTCCGGAACGCCGCCGACTGCCCGATCATCTCGGCGCTCGTCACCTCGCGCCGCTTCAGCGAAGAGTTCTCGCGGCGCAGGCGCGAGGCCTCCATCGCGCGGCGGATCACCACCATCAGCTGGTCGATATTGAACGGCTTCTCGATAAAGTCATAGGCCCCCTGCTTGATCGCAGCGACCGCGATCTCAATGTTGCCATGGCCGGAAATGATGACCACCGGCACATCCGGGTTGTCACGCTTGACCGCTTTCAGGATGTCGATCCCGTCCATGCGGCTGTCCTTCAGCCAGATATCCAGGATCAGCAGCGCCGGCGGTTCAGCGTTGATCGCGCTCATGCACTCGTCCGAATTGCCGGCAAGCCGGGTGGCATAGCCTTCGTCTTCGAGGATGTCGGACACCAGTTCGCGGATGTCCCGTTCGTCGTCTACGATTAGAATGTCACTCATGTCAGACCTGTTGTTACAATACGTGTTTTACGTCGTTTCTGGGCGGGATCCGTGGATTTGGGCGGGCCGAACGCGGGCAGACGGATCACTGCCATCGCGCCGAAATGCTGCTGGCCGTCGAACACCGGAGCGTCCTCCAGCGTCAGCGTGCCGCCGTGTTCCTCGATGATCTTGCGCACGATCGGCAGACCCAGCCCGGTGCCTTCGTCTCGGGTGGTGACATAGGGCTCAAACAGCCGGGCCCGATCCTCGGGCAGGCCGATGCCGTTGTCGGCAATGGTGATCTCAAACCCCGATGGCACCTGCGCCAGCGCCACGCGCACCTCCGGAATCAACCCATCTGGTGCGCCTTTTTGTTTCAGAGTTACAATGGCTTCACCGGCGTTCTTAATCAAGTTCGTCAGCGCCTGCGACATCATCGTCGCGTCGATTTCGGCATGCAGATCCTCGTCCGGCAGATCGGCGTGAATAGCGACATCGGGCTGGCCGGTCTGCTGCAGCAGCACCGCGTCCGCGATCAGCTGGGTCAGGTTCTCGTTTTTGCGATCCGGTTCCGGCATCCGGGCGAACTTGGAAAACTCGTCCACGATATGGCGCAGGTCGTTGGTCTGCCGTACGATCACGTCGGTCATCGAGCGCAGCTTTTCGCTGTCCTGCTCGTCCAGCATCGGCGAAAACTTGCGCTTGATCCGCTCCGCGCTCAGCTGGATTGGCGTCAGCGGGTTTTTGATCTCATGCGCGATCCGGCGCGCCACGTCGCCCCAGGCCGCCATCCGCTGCGCGCTGACCAGGTCGGTCACGTCGTCAAAGGCGACCACATAACCCTCCAGCCCACCATCCTGATTGCGCCGCGTCGCCATCCGCACCAGCAGGTTCTCCATCTGCCCGTGGCGCGACACCTTGATCTCGCCCTGCGCGATCTCGGCGCCGCTGCGCTGCAGGCTGTCGTAGACCACGCCGAATTCGGGCACCGCCACCGACAGCGCCAGCGACTGCTCGTCGCCGGACCAGTCCAGCAACCGCCGGGCGGAGCGGTTGACAAAGGTCACCCGCCCGTCGCTGTCGAGCCCGACCACGCCCGAGGTGACCGAGGAGAGCACGGAGTCGAACAGCCGCCGCCGCGCCTCGATCTGCCTGGTATTGTCCAGCAGCGCGTTGCGCTGGCCCTTCAGCTGCCGGGTCATCTGGTTGAAATACCGCCCCAGCATGGCGATCTCGTCGTCGCCCTCCTCCTCGACCACGCGCACGTCCAGATCGCCGCCGCCGACCCGCCGCGCCGCCGTGGTCAGCCGCCCCACCGGCCGCGACAGCCGTTCGGCGAACCCCAAACCCAGCCAGACCGCCGCCAGGATCAGGATCAGCGCAAAGCCGAGATACAACAGCCCGAATTCGAACAGCACCCGACCGCGTTCGTTCTCAAGCTGCTGGTACAAAAGTACCGTCTGCTTGGTATCGTCGAGCAGGTTCAGGATGTTGCCGTCCACCTCGCGGCTGACATAGAGGTATCGGTCTGCAAAGGCGCGCAGCGGCACCAGCGCCCGGAATTCGTTGTTGTCCCAGTCCTGAATAATCACCAAACCGGTTTCGGCGGCCTGCGCGATCTCGCTCTTGGAAGGGCGTTCGTAGTCGAACAGATACGACCGTTCGCCCCGCGCGCGGATCTCGCCGCTACCGTCGATCACATAGGCTTCGCGCAACCCGCGCTGGATCTGCTGCTGCCCCTGTGTCAGCATCTGCCGAAGTTCCGCGTCGTTCATGAAGAACGACACCTTGCGGCTGTTGTCGAGGAACCGGGCCAGCGCGCGGGCGTCCTCGTCCAGCCCCTCGCGGTGCTCCGCCTCATAGGCCTGCGCGGCAGCCATGGACGAGCCGACAACCTGCCGGACCCGGTCGGAAAACCAACCCTCAAGCCCGATGTTCACAGTCAGACCGGCAAAAACCGCCACCGTCACCGTCGGGATCAGCGCCAGCAGGCCAAATACCCCGATCAGCCGCAGGTGCAGGCGGGAACCCGCCGATTTGGCCCGGCGCGCGGCGATCAGGCTGCCGATCTGGCCCAGAACCAGAGTCGCTACGACCAGAACATAGACCAGATCGGCCAGCAGAATGAATCGCAGCGCCGGCGCGGAGGCGCCCAGATCGAAAGGCCCCAGCACCAGAAAGGTTGCCAGTGCCAGCAACGGCCCCAGTAAAACCAGCCCCAAGGTCGCGATATTGCGGGCCTTTCGGCTCCGCCGCCACCGATTCACCGCAAGGAATGTCCCGTGTTGTGACCGGGTTGCCACCTGCTGCCCTCATCAAGATGTGCCGCTTGCGCGGCTTACCGCCATATGTCGTGGTCCAATCCGGCACTGACACCGACCGGCCACGGTTCTGTGGCGATTTTACATCAATTTGCGGCGGCGTGTCACCTGGATATCGAGGTCGGTAATTTTCTTACGCAGCGTATTACGGTTGATGCCCAGAAGGTCGGCGCATTTTGCCTGGTTTCCGCCGGTGGCATCCAGCGCGATTTCGATCAGCGGTGTCTCAACCTCGCGCAGGATGCGGGCATAGAGACCCGGCGGCGGCAGCACGTTGCCATGCAGATCAAAGTAGCGGCGCAGGTGGCGCGCGACCGAGGCCGACAGCTTTTCGCTGTCGTTGCCGCCCAGCGCCGGTTCCATCTCGGGCTGGCTGCCCAGCACGCCCTCGACCTCGGCGCGGGCGATTTCATCGGCACGGCTGGTCAGCACCAGTCGGCGGATGGCGTTTTCCAGTTGCCGCACGTTGCCCGGCCAGGAATAGGCGCGCACCAGTTCCTCGGCTTCGCTGCTCAGTCGCCGTTTCGGGCCGCCCTCGCGTTCGGCGCGGGTCAGGAAATGCTCGGCCAGCAGCGGAATATCATCGACCCGCTCGCGCAGGGACGGCACATGGATGGTCGCGCCACACAGCCGGTAATACAGGTCCTGACGCACCTTGCCCGCCTCCATCGCGGCAGCCAGATCACTCTGGCTGGTGGCCATGAACCGTGGCACGTGATCGCCAGGCGCATCCATCATCCGCACGATCCGTGCCTGGATTTCATCGTCAATATCCGTGACCTCGTCGATCAGAACGGTGCCGCCCTTGACCCGCGCCAGAACCCGCGCGGGTCCCTCCAGATCCTGCAGGTCCGCCGCCGTCACGGTGATGAACGGCAAAGTGCGCCGGTCCGAGAAATCGTGGATCGCCCGCGCGATCAGCGACTTGCCCGTGCCGCTCTCGCCTGAAATCAGCACCGGCAGATCGGTGTTCATGACGCGCGCCACCAGCCGGTAGAGCGCCTGCATGACCTGCGTGCGCCCCACCAGCGGCAGCTCGTCTGGGCGCTCGTCGTTTTTCTCGGGCGCGTCGGTGGGTACCCGCCGCTTCAGCTCCAGCGCGCGCGCCGTGCGCTTCATCAGGTCGGGCAGGTCAAAGGGTTTGGGCAGGTAATCGTAGGCCTCCGCCTCGGCTGCCTGAATCGCGGTCATGATGGTGTTCTGCGCCGAGATCACGATCACCGGCAGCCCGGGGCGATCCTGCGAGATTTTCGGTAGCATTTCCAGACCATTGCCGTCCGGCATCACCACGTCCGAGATCACCACGTCGCCCTTGCCCTCGCCGACCCAGCGCATCAGCGTGGTGAGCGAGGACGTCGCGTGTACCTTGCAGCCCGCACGCGTCAGGGCCTGTGTCAGAACCGTACGGATCGTGCGGTCGTCGTCGGCAACCAGGACAGTGCCATCCATCAGTTGGTCTCCTTATTAGAATAATCGCGCGGAACGCGCGGCAGCGACAGGCGGAACATGGTGCGCCCGGGCACCGAGGTGACGGAGATCCACCCGTCGTGGTCGGAAATGATCTTGCTCACCAGCGCCAGCCCCAGCCCGGTGCCGTTCTCCCTGCCGGAGACAAAGGGGTCAAAGATATCGGCGCGGATCTTTTCCGGCAGGCCGGGACCGTCGTCGATCACCTCCACCTGCAGCGGCAGCGACTGGCCCGACCCGTCGCTGCGCCGCAGCCGGAAGGAATGCTCGAAATGGCTGCGCAGCCAGATGGTTCCGCCCCTGGGGTCGGCCGCCTCAGAGGCGTTCTTAAGCAGGTTCAGCACCACCTGCAGCAGCTGGTCGGGGTCGCCATAGGCCAGCGGCAGCGAGGGGTCGTAATCCTCGATGATCTTCATATGCGCGCCAAACCCCAGCAAAGCCGAGCGCCGCGCCCGGTCCAGCACATCGTGGATGTTGACCGGCTTGAAATCCGGGGCCGAGAGGTTGCCAAACTGTTCAACCTGCTCCAGAAGCTTCACGATCCGGCGCCCTTCGGCGACGATTAGGTCCGTCAGTTCAAGGTCTTCGGGCGCGAGGTTCATGCTCAGCAGCTGCGCCGCCCCGGTGATCCCGGCCAGCGGGTTCTTGATCTCATGGGCCAGCATCTCGGCCATGCCGATGGCCGATTGCGCCGCCGATTTCACCGAATGGCTCTGCGTCATCCGTCCCGCCAGCTCGCGCGGGGTGATCAGCATGATCATCGAGCCAGGCCGGCCCACCAGAGGTGCGATCTGCAAGGCGCACTGCAACGGCGCGCGGTTGCCCGACCCGACGTCGATGTCATTGACGAACAACGGCGTCCCATTCGCGCGGGCGCGGGCAAAAGCCTCCTCGATCGGCGCGTCGATGGCGACCAGATCCCATACCGGCGCGTCCAGCACCGATTTGCGCGAAGCGTTCAGAAATCCCTCGCCAGCCGAGTTCACGTCAGAGACCTTGTCTTTGGCATCAATCAGAAAGGCGGGGACTGGCAAGGAATTCCAGATCATCAAATCCACGGTCAAGCCGCCTCCAGCTGCTGCGGGTCCAGCGCGTCGGCAAGCAAGCGCTGCACCGCCTCGGGGTCGCGCTCGGTCAGCACCGCGCGGCGAAGCGCCGGGCCGGTGCCCGCCTGATCCATGTACCAGCCCAGATGCTTGCGCGCGACGCGCAGGCCCAGATCGGCACCGTAGAACCCCAGCATCGCCTCGTAGTGGCCGCAGACCATATCGACCAGCGCCCGGCCTTGCGGGATCTTGGGCGCGGGGTACCCCCAAAGCGCGTGGGCGATCTGCGCGAGCAGCCAGGGTTGCCCCTGCGCCCCGCGCCCGATCATCACCCCATCCGCGCCGGACAGCTCCAGAGCCCGCTCCGCCGTGTCCGCGTCCACGATATCGCCATTGGCCACGACCGGCACCTGCACCGCCTCCTTGACCGCCCGGATTGCCGCCCAATCGGCCCGCCCCTTGTAGAACTGGCACCGCGTGCGCCCATGTATGGTGATCATCCGGACCCCGGCCGCTTCGGCCCGGTAGGCGACATCGGGCGCGTTCATCAAATTTTCGTCCCAGCCCAGCCGGGTCTTCAGCGTCACCGGCACGTCGACCGCCGCCACCACCGCCTCGATCAGGCGCAGCGCGTGGTCCGGCGTCTTCAGCAGGGCGGACCCGGAATAGCCATTGGTCACCTTCTTGGCCGGGCAGCCCATGTTGATGTCGATGACCGCCGCGCCCCGGTCCGCGACCTGCCGGGCGGCCTCGGCCATCCACTCCGTATCGCGCCCGGCCAGCTGAACGGCGGTGTTTTCCACGTCCGCTCCGATCTCGGCGCGTTCACGCACGCCGGGCTTGGCCTGAACCATCTCCTGGCTCGCGACCATTTCGCTGACAACCAGCCCGGTGCCGAATTGCCGGACCAGATCCCGGAACGGGCGGTCGGTGATTCCCGCCATCGGCGCCAGCAGCACGGGCGGGTTGGGAAAGGTGAAGATGCGTGGCGTGGTCAAGTGCCCAATCCTTGTGCAACTGCTATTTTCTTACTGAACTGGTGGGCCTTGCACAATCAATCCACCGACAAGAAGGCAAGCAGATACAGCAAGTGCCTGTTTTTTGCGCAGATTGACGCTGGTGATTGCCTCAGACCGCATCACCGCATAAACGAAAGGCACTCTGATCCTCACATCCAACCAAAGGCCCGCCCCATGACCATTGCCGCCTTGATCGTCGCCGCCGGGCGCGGGCAACGCGCCGGGGACGGTGTGCCGAAACAATGGCGGCCCCTGGCCGGCCGACGGGTGATTGACTGGACGCTGCAGGCGTTTCAGGACGCCCCCGACATCGGGACAATCGCGCTCGTCCTCTCCGCCGAAGACGGTGCGGCTCGGGCCGAATTCACCGGGCGTCCGGGGTTTATCATCGCCACCGGCGGCGCGGACCGCGCCGGCTCGGTGCGCAACGGGCTGGCCGCGCTGGCCGGGCGCGGGATCACCCGCGTGCTGATCCACGACGCCGCCCGCCCCTGCGTCCGCGGCGACACCATCGCCGCCGTCTGTACCGCACTCGACGATCACCTTGCGGCGGCCCCCGGTCTGGCCGTCACCGATGCGCTCTGGACCGGCGTACAGGACCAGGTCACCGGCACCCGCGACCGCACCGGTCTCTTTGCCGCGCAGACCCCGCAGGGCTTCCGCTACGACGCCATTGTCGCTGCCCATGCCGCCCACCCCGGTGGCGCCGCCGACGATGTCGAGGTGGCGCGCGCCGCCGGGATCGGGGTTGCCATCGTGCCCGGCGACCCCGACAATCTGAAAATCACGCGGGCGCCCGACTTTGCCCGCGCCGAACGCATTCTGGGAGCGCAAATGGACATCAGACTGGGCAATGGCTACGACGTGCACCGCTTTGGCCCCGGCAACCACGTGGTGCTCTGCGGTGTCACCGTGCCCCATGACCGGGGCCTGCAGGGGCATTCGGACGCCGATGTCGGCATGCACGCGATCACCGACGCGCTCTATGGCGCACTGGCCGAGGGCGACATCGGTCGCCACTTCCCGCCCTCCGATCCGCAGTGGAAAGGCGCGGCCAGCGAAATTTTCCTGCGCCACGCGACAGATCTGGCCCGCAACCGGGGCTACACCATCGGTAACATCGACTGCACGCTTGTCTGCGAATACCCCAAGATCGGCCCCCATGCCGAGACGATGCGCGACGCGCTGGCGGCAATCATGGATCTGCCGCGCGACCGGATCTCCGTTAAGGCGACCACATCGGAACGGCTGGGCTTTACCGGGCGCGGCGAAGGCATCGCGGCGCTGGCCACCGCCACGCTGGTGCGCGCATGACCCGGCTCGCCCATATCGTCGGCACCGTCTTTGGCGTCGGCCACCTGCGGCCCGCGCCGGGCACCTGGGGCTCGCTGGCCGCTCTGCCGATGGGGTACGGGCTGCATCTCGCGGGTGGCTTTCCCCTGCTGCTGATGGCCACGGTTGCGGTCTTCATCCTCGGCGTCTGGGCCGCCACCGAAATGACCGAGGGCAAAGACAACCACGACCCCTCCGAAATCGTAATCGACGAGGTCGCGGGCCAGTTCGTCGCGCTCTGGTCGCTCTCCTACCCGGCCTGGGCGCATGACATCAACATCACCGCGCTCTGGCCCGGCTGGATCGCCGCCTTTGTCCTGTTTCGCCTCTTCGACATCACCAAACCCTGGCTGGTGGGCTGGGCTGACCGGCGCGATGGCGCGTTGGGTGTGATGCTGGACGACGTGATCGCGGGCGCCTTTGCCGCCGTCGGCGTTTTGCTGCTGGCCGGGCTGGCGCATGGGGTGCTGGGCCTGTGACCGTCGCCGCCCTCCTCGACCGCGCCCGCGCGGCAGGCGTCCTGATCGCCACCGCCGAAAGCTGCACCGGAGGCATGGTTTCAGCCGCCCTGACCGACATTCCGGGGTCCTCCGATGTGGTCGAACGCGGCTTTGTCACCTACACCAACCTGGCCAAGCAGCAGATGCTGGGGGTTCGCGCCGCCACACTCGACGCACACGGCGCCGTCAGCCAAGAGGTCGCCCGTGAGATGGCCGAGGGCGCGCTGGCCCACGCGCCCGTGCAACTGGCGGTGTCGATCACCGGCATCGCGGGCCCCGGCGGGTCCGAGTTCAAACCCGAGGGCCGGGTCTGTTTCGGCCTCGCCTCCACCCGGGCCGGCACGATCACCGAAACCGTCGAATTCGGGCCGCTGGGCCGCGACCGCGTCCGCGCCGCCGCCCGCGACCACGCGCTGAACATGCTCTCCGACGGACTTTCTCATTTCGGCGCGTAATTAGCCGAAAGTCGCCGCGTTCCGCACATTTTTTCACCTTTTCGCAAAAAGCGTGAAATATGGGCGGGTATTCTCCGCCTCGCCTCTTTTTTCCACGCCCAACATTCGGTTGAAGCCCCTCATTCAAAACGAACGAGGGAAGGAACGGCCTGATGAACGGAGCCGATACAGCATGGATCATCGTGGCCACGGCCCTGGTCCTTTTCATGACATTGCCCGGGCTGGCGCTGTTTTACGGCGGGCTGGTGCGCGCCCGCAACGTGCTCAGCGTCTTCATGCACTGCTATGCTATCGCCTGCCTGATGAGCGTGCTGTGGTTCTTCTTTGGCTATTCCATCGCCTTTGGCGGCGACACCTCAGGTTTCTGGGGCGGGCTGGACAAGATCATGCTGCTGGGCATCGACGCCGACACGCTGTCGGGCACCCTTCCCGAGGTGCTGTTCTTTGCCTTCCAGATGACATTCGCCATCATCACGCCCGCGCTGATCGTCGGCGCCTATGTCGAACGCATCGGTTTCGGCTTCGTGCTGCTGTTCTCGGGCCTGTGGATGCTGATCTGCTATGCACCGGTGGTGCATTGGGTCTGGGGCGGCGGCTTTCTCGCCGATGGCGGCATCTTTGGTGAGGTCGGCGTGCGCGACTTCGCCGGTGGAATCGTGGTGCATGAAACCGCCGGTCTCGCGGCGCTGCTGATCGCCATCTTCCTCGGGCCGCGCCGTCACCAGACCACGCCGCCGCACAGCCCCGGATTTGTCATGATCGGCGCAGCGATGCTCTGGGTCGGCTGGTTCGGCTTCAACGGCGGTTCGCAGCTGGCCGCCGATGGCGGCGCCGCAATGGCGATCACCGTCACCCATCTCTCGGCCGCTGCGGCCTCGCTCAGCTGGGCGGTCTGGGAAAAGATCAAGTTCGGCAAGGCCTCGATGGTCGGCATGGTCACCGGCACCATCGCCGGTCTGGCTTCGATCACCCCGGCCAGCGGCTTTGTCGGCCCGGTCGCGGCCCTGATCATCGGCACCGTCGCCGGGGTTCTGTGCCAGGAGGCGGTCAACCTGATCCGCAACAAGATCGTCATCGACGACACGCTCGACGTCTTTGCCGTTCATGGCGTCGGCGGCATCTTCGGCACCATCATGATCGCCGTCTTTGGCGCCGGCAGCTGGGCCGCACAACTGGGCAGCCTCGCCATCGTCGGCCTCTATACCGTCGTTGTGACTGTGGTGCTGATCAAACTGGTGGGCTTTGTCACCCACCTGCGCGTCGATGCGGAAACCGAAACCAACGGACTGGATCTCAGCGTGCATGGCGAACGCGCCTACGACATCTCCAGCTGATCCAGCCGCATATCGCATCAGGCGGGCCCCCATCGCGGGGCCCGTTTTTTATCCGTACAGCTCTTTGGCCCGCGCCTCGAAGGCGCGCACGATCCGGTTCATCGCCTCATTGAACACCACGCCGATCACCTTTTGCAGGATCGCGTTGCGGAACTCGAAATCGACAAAGAACGACACTTCGCAGCCTTCCTCGGCGCTGCGGAACTCCCAATGCGACTTCAGGTATTTGAACGGCCCGTCCAGATATTCGGTGTCGATCCGACCTTCCTCGGACCATAGCGTCACCCGGCTGCCAAACTTCTCGCGGAACACCTTGAAGCTGATCACCAGGTCTGCCTCCATCACCGTCGCCGCGCCTTGCGGATAGGTCCGCCGCACCCGCGCCGCCGCACACCACGGCAGAAACTGCGGATAGCGCGCCACATCGGCCACAAGGTCATACATTTGCTGTGCCGTGTAGGGCAGTTCGCGGGTTTCCGAGTGGGACGGCATGCGGCTTGGGGCGTTTCCTTGATGACAGTGGCGCGTCATGTCGTATGGTTGGCCCAAAAGATCAAGGGGAACCGATGCCAGAGCGTCCATATGTCATCGACGAAATGATTTCGGCCAAGGTCATCGCCGCCAGAATCGAAGAACTGTGCCGCGAAATCACCACCGAGTTCCGCGATACCGACAAGCTCGTCGTCGTCGGGCTTCTGCGCGGCAGCTTTGTCTTCATCGCCGATCTGGTGCGCGAACTGGACCTGCCGATCGAGGTCGATTTCCTCGAAGCGTCGTCTTATGGCGACAACACCGAATCCAGCCGCGAGGTCCGCATTCTCAAGGACCTGCGCGGCGCCATCGAAGGGCGCGACGTGCTGGTGGTCGAGGACATCGTCGATACCGGCTATACCCTGCGCCATGTGCTGGGCCTGCTGCGCAGCCGTAAACCGGCACGGATGAAATCCATCGCGCTGCTCGACAAACCCTCGCGCCGCGAAGTCGATATCAGGGCGGACTGGATCGGGTTCGAGATCCCCGATGAATTCGTCGTCGGCTATGGCATCGACTTTGCCCAGCGCAACCGCAACCTGCCCTTTATCGGCAAAGTCCGGTTCACCCCATGAACCCCTTCTGGCTGCTGCGAATGAAACGCTGGGCCCAGCACCCGCCGTCGCCCCGGCGGGTCAAGCTGGTGTTTGCCGTGGTGGCCATCTGCCTGGTGATCGTCGGACTGGAGTGGATGGGCTGGTGGCCCGACTGGGCCACCACCGAACGAATGCCAAGGCGCGGCGTGCCGCTGGGCAAGTTCTAGCCGCCGCCGCTGCCCATCAGCCGCGCCTGCCGCGCGCCCAGCGCCTCGACCAGCTCGTGCCGCACCGCGCTCAGGCGCGGCACCCCGATCAAATCTTCGTGACAGGCGACCCAGACCGGCACCGCGCGATCCGCCGGCAGATCGGCCAGCCGGCGCAGGCGCACATCACCATCGGCGATGAAACAGGGCAGCACCGCGCGCCCCACTCCCGCCGCCGCCAGCTCGCGCAGCACCGGGAAACTGTCGGCCACAGCGGCATAGCTGTCGCCCGCCACCTGCTCCTCCAGCCAGCCCGCCGGGCGCGACCGTACCAGCGTGCCGCCCAGCCCCAGCCAGCCGTCCGCGCACTCCGGCGCCGCATAAACCGCCATGCCCATGTGTCCCGCGACATCCCCGGTCAGCCCCTCGCCCAGATTGTCGGCCGGACGCACCGTCACCTGCGCCTCCAGCCGCGACAGGTTCAGACGAGCATTTGCACAGATCAGAGAAATTCTCAGCTCTGGCAATGATTTGTGCAGATCAGCGATGACCTCGGGAAGCAACCCCTGGCACAGGGAATCGGTCGAGGTTATCCGCACGTCACCGGTCAACGGCGCATCCAGTCCCGACATCAGCCGCTCCACCGCTGCCGCGGCCCGGCTCACCTCCTCCGCCGCCTCGATCACCCGCAACCGATCGGGACGCACCACGTATCCCTGCGCGGTGCGCTCGAACACCTGCGCCCCATGACGCGCCTCAAAGGCCGCGATCCGGCGCAGAACCGTGGCATGGTTCACCCCCAACCGCCGCGCCGCACCCGACACCGTCCCGGCATCGACCACGGCCAGAACAAATCGCATGTCGTCCCAATTGGTGCTGTGCATTTTTCGACAAGCCCACTGCAAAAATACCGAATGGCCGCAGAATTACACACAGGTAAGCTTGCCGCATAGTCACTTAGTCCCAGGAGGTAGCCATGTCACTTTTCAAGAAGTCCGCCATCCCTGTCATCGGTCTCGCGCTGGTCGCCAGCATCGCCGTCGCCGGAAGCCACGGCGCCGGCCCGCACGATGCCGCGATCAAGGCGCGCCAGTCGCAGATGAAGCTCTACGCCTTCAACCTCGGCATGCTGGGCGCCATGGCCAAGGGCGAAATGGAATACAACGCCGAAACAGCCGCCGGCGCCGCCGAAAACCTGGCCAAGCTCAGCACCATGTCGATGGCTGCCGCCTGGCCGCAAGGCTCGGACAACAGCGCCGTCGACGGCACCCGCGCCCTGCCCGCGATCTGGGAGAAATACCCCGACATCGTCGAGAAATCCAAGGCGATGAGCGAGGCTGCCGCAACGCTGGCGGATGTCGCCGGCACCGACCTCGACGCACTGCGCGGCGCGATTGGCGACGTCGGCAAGGCCTGCGGCGGCTGCCACAAACCCTATCGCGCCGAAGAAAGCTGATCCATTATCGCGCATGAGACCCGCAGGCTCCGGCTCCCGCCGGACCCTGCCGCCGCAACCGAAAAGGAACTGCCGTGTCGCCGCTCTTTCGCTGGATCATCGCCCTTGGCCTTGCGGGCTTTGCCGCCTTCTGGCTGCTGACCTGGCCGGACCGGCTGCCGGATGACGCGCTCGCGGGGCTGACCGGCGACGTGGCGCGCGGCGAACGGGTGTTTCTGGCGGGCGGCTGCGCCTCCTGCCACGCCGCCCGCGATGCAAAGGACGAAGC
Organism: Paracoccaceae bacterium; assembly: GCA_041594355.1. Taxonomy (GTDB): domain Bacteria; phylum Pseudomonadota; class Alphaproteobacteria; order Rhodobacterales; family Rhodobacteraceae; genus JAIUZI01. Next base: position 33,136 of record JBFHMM010000004.1, read on the forward strand.
GCGGCTGGTCCTCGCCGGAGGCCAACGCTTCCCCAGCGCCTTTGGAACCTTTCTCGCCCCCAACATCTCGCCCGACCCGACCCATGGCATCGGCACCTGGTCGGCAATGGACCTGGCCAACGCCATGCTCCGCGGCGTCTCGCCCGAGGGCGCGCATTACTACCCTGCCTTCCCCTATACCTCTTATACCCATGTCACCGCGCAGGACGTGACCGACCTGCACGCCTATCTCGCCACCCTGCCCGCGACCAACACCCCCAGCCAGCCGCACGAGATCTCCTTCCCCTTCACCATCCGGCGCGGCCTGGGCCTTTGGAAACACCTCTATGCCACCGATGACTGGGTGCTCACCGGCGATCTGACCCCGGAACAGACCCGCGGCCGCTACCTGGTCGAAGGGCCGGGCCACTGCGGCGAATGCCACACCGCGCGCGACCTGTTCGGCGGGCTGCAACGCGACGCCTGGCTCACCGGCGCGCCAACTCCCGACGGCAAGGGCAAGATCCCCGGCATCTCCCCGGCGCAGCTGGACTGGTCGGAAAGTGACATCGCCTATTACCTGGAAACCGGTTTCACCCCCGATTTCGACGCCGCCGGCGGCCATATGGCCAGCGTCATCCTCAACACTGCCCAGCTCCCCGCCTCCGACCGCGCCGCCATCGCCGCCTATCTCAAGGCGCTGCCCGCCCCCGGCGACTGACGTCGCCAACCGCCACCAAACAACCGCATCGCCCCAGAGGGTCTACCGCAGGGCGATCCGGCATCTGTCGATGCCGCGCCCTGTTGGGCCCGGCAGCGCGCAGGTAAACCCACGTGCTGCGCCCGCGCCTGCTGCGACACTCCGGGTCGGGAGGCTGCCGGTTCGCACACGTCGTTGCGTGCGCTTCCAACCAACTTCTGCTGCGGGTTTCGGTCACGGTTCTTTGAATACCTATGTAAGAGATGAAGCAGGGGACGCGCGCCCTTTCATCTCTTTGGCAAATACTCGGGGGGGTGAGGCCGCAGGTCGAGGGGAAAGCGCCCCCGCCGGTACGCTTTTGCTTTCAAGTGCTCAGTTACCGCCTGGACGCAGGCGATGAAGCGCCCGGTCTGAAATTTGAGACACGAACATCCCGCCACGCCTTCAGCGTTCTCGGGATATTCGTGTCACGATATGATTCACGTAAATGGCCGGACGCCCTAGCTAGCTCAGACCCAGTTTTGCCTGGCGCGCCTCCCGCAGCCGGGCAAAATCATCGCCCGCATGATAAGAGGACCGCGTCAGCGGCGTCGCCGACACCATCAGGAACCCCTTGCCAAAGGCCGCTTTTTCATAGGCCGCGAATTCCTCGGGCGTCACGAAACGGTCCACCCGGTGGTGTTTCGGGGTCGGCTGCAGGTACTGGCCGATGGTCAGGAAATCGATATTGGCCGCGCGCATGTCGTCCATCACCTGGCGCACCGCCTGTTCGTCCTCGCCCAGACCCACCATGATCCCAGACTTGGTGAACATCGACGGATCCATTTCCTTCACCCGCTGCAGCAACCGCAATGAATGAAAATACCGCGCGCCGGGCCGCACCGTGGGATACAGCCCCGGCACAGTCTCCAGGTTGTGGTTGAACACGTCCGGACGCGCTTCGACCACCACCTCCAGAACCGACGGATCGCATTTCAGGAAATCCGGAGTCAGGATCTCGATCGTGGTCGACGGCGACCGGTGCCGCACCGCGCGAATGGTCCGGGCGAAATGATCGGCGCCGCCGTCCTCCAGATCGTCGCGGTCGACGCTGGTGATCACCACGTGGTTCAGCCCCAACTTCTCCACCGCATGAGCCACCCGCCCCGGCTCGAAGGCGTCCAGCGTGTCCGGCCGGCCCGTGGCAATGTTGCAGAAGGTGCAGCCACGGGTACAGATTTCGCCCATGATCATCATCGTGGCGTGACCCTGGCTCCAGCATTCGCCCACATTGGGGCATCCGGCTTCTTCGCAGACCGTCACCAGCCCGTTGTCACGCATAATCCGGCGGGTATCCGCATACCCCTTGCCGCCGGGTGCCTTGACGCGAATCCACGACGGTTTCTTCGGTTGGGCATTATCCGGACGATGGGCTTTTTCCGGGTGCCGCTGCTCAGGGATTTTCAGATCGCGCGACATGGGGATTCCTGGCGTTGTGTCGAATTATGTTAGGTACATAGCGCCGGATCGATGATTTGTCTGCCCCGAATGGGTGGAATGCCCGGCTTGAGCGGGACGCATATCCACGCAGGCGGCCGACCCCTTGCCAGTTCGCGACTGGAGTGCGGATTCTCGGTCTCACCACCACCTTGCAGGAGGAGCGGGGCGCGATGACCAAGCAACGGGACAAGGTAAAAAGAGTTGGCCCGATAAATCTGAACAGATGAGTGACAGCGTCCGGCCTTTTATCTGACTCATATCGTGACACGCATATCTTGAGAACGCCGAAGGCGTGGCAGGGTGGTCGTGTCTCAAGTTCAAGGCCGGGCGCTTTATATCCCGATGGCGCGCGGCTTCGCCTATTTCGTCGCCGTGCTGGACTGGTTCAGCCGGAAGGTTCTGGCCTGGCGGCTTTCAACGACGCTGGAAACCGGCCCGTGCGCCGAAGCTTTGAAAGAGGCGATGCGCCGCCACGGAAAGCCAGAGATCATGAATACGGATCAGCGTAGCCAGTTCGCGTCCATGGATGTCATCAAGACCCTGAAGGATGCTGACTTACAGATCGGCATGGATGGCAAGGGAGCATGGCGGAACAACGTCTTCGTTGAGCGGCTCTGGCGGACGATCAAATACAAAGAGGTCTACCTGCAGGCTTACGACAACGTCTCGACCGGGCGTGAATGCCCGCGACGGTATCTGACGTTCTGCAACGGCAGGAGACCGCATTCGTCGCTGGACGGGAAAACGCCCGATCAGGCAAATCTCAACCGCTCGCGACAAATCCCGGTCGCGGCTTAACCGAGCCGGAAATCCACTTACGAAACAACTCGAAACTGTTCAGGCAAACCGGGCCTCCTCCAGAACCGGATTCGAGAACCTTAAGCACAAGCTGCAGAAACTGGACCTGAAAGAGGCCGGGAAACACAAGAAAGCGGTCAAGGATGCAGTCTCTCTGGCACGAAAAGCCGAGGACGCCTTCACCGAAGCCATCGAAGCCGCCGCCAAGGCCGGCGTGACCGGCCGGAAACTGGCCAACTTCGCCTAGGACCCCAAGGTCAAAACCGCCCTCGACGCGTTCAATAGGCGCGTTCAAAAGGACCTCTGAAACCCATCGCGCCAAGGTCAAGGCGCTCAGCGACTAATGCGACCCGGCTGCGGCCCTGCGCAAGGAGGCCTGACAGCTCAAATCCGACCTCGGAAAGGAAATGAAAAAGACCAAGGCCAGCCTGGACAGCAAGAACAACAACGACTTCCTGAAAAAGGCCAAGGCACAGACCGAGGGGATCGAGGCCGTCAACAAGGTCGAGGGCCGCCTGGCCGCCTCCGAATTGCTCCATGGCACCAATTTCGCACGGCTTTGCGAGGCGCTGCTCAAGAAAGCCACCAAGCCAATCAGCCCGTCAAGAAAGGAAACCGCGCTCAAGATCCTGCTCGACCCCAAGACGCTTGAGGCAAACGCCAAGGCGGCACCCAGCCACGCCACGCTGGTCAAGAAACAGCAGGCCGCCGCGCTGATCGCCTTGGCCAAGGACGCCGAGACCGCCGTCACCAAGGCCGCCAGGGCCATTGGCGCCATGCAGGATCTCGACGACCTCGCCAAGCGATATGCCGAGGCTGGCAAGAAGGGCGCCGCGCTGATCAAGGCTTCGCCCGACACCTCCCGGATCAAGCGGGCCATCACCGGCATCCTGAGAACCCACAAACAGACCGCCAAGGCCCACGCCCGGGCCAAGGCCAAGCCGGCCAGCGCCACGGGCTGACCCGCCGCACAGATCCCAGGGGCTCCCGCCAGGTCGTCCGGCGCCTGCCGGCACCGCGCCCTGTTGGGCCCGGCAGCGCGCGGGTAACCCCCCGCGCTGCGCCCGCGCGCCCTTTCATCTTTTTGGCAAATACTCCGGGGGTGAATTGGCCCCAGGCCAAGAGGGGGCAACACCCCCCTTTGCGCGCCACAGGCGCGGCCGGATCATGCCGCAACGGCAAAAAATCCCAAACAAGACCACCAAACAGGCACATGATTCTTTTATGTTTCCCGACCACCCATAAATGCTGCGACCGCAGCATTTCCACCATTGAAGCCGATCCGGAATCGCCCTAATCCTCGGGCCGATCCCAACCCTTCAGGAGCCTGACATGAAAGCCGGAGCAAAACTGCCCACCGTCACCTTCCACACCCGCGTCCGCGACGAAGCCGTCGGCGGCCCCAACCCGTTCCGCTGGGAAGACAAGACCACCGCCGACTATTTCGCCGGCAAGCGGGTGATCCTGTTCTCGCTGCCCGGCGCCTTTACCCCGACCTGCTCGACCTACCAGCTGCCCGGCTTCGAGAAGAACTTCGAGAAGTTCCAAGACCATGGCATCGACGCGATCTACTGCATGTCAGTCAATGACAGCTTTGTGATGAACAAATGGGCGCAGGACCAAAAGCTGGAGAACGTCGCCGTGATCCCCGATGGCTCCGGTGAATTCACCCGCAAGATGGGCATGCTGGTCGACAAGGACAATCTCGGCTTCGGCATGCGGTCCTGGCGGTATGCCGCCGTGGTCAATGACGGCGTCGTCGAAGCCTGGTTCGAAGAACCTGGCCTGATGGACAACTGCCCCGAAGACCCTTACGGCGAATCCGCGCCAGAAACCCTGATGGCCTATCTGGTTGACGCCGCAAAGGGCGCCGCCGCCTGATCCCGCGGCCCAGCCAATCAACACCGGGCCCGCCAAAGCGGACCCGGTGACACAAGCCCCCAAACCCCGGCTCTAGCCAATCATGCGGTCCGCCTCCGCCGGCCCCTCGTAGTGGCGCTTCAACCGCTGCAGCGCGATCCGCAGCACGATCTTGCCCGACCGGGCCGACCAGCCCATGCGTTTCTCGGCGGTTTCCAGCCCCTCCAGATAACAACAACAGCGCAGCGCCACATCGCTCAGCCCTGGCCCCAGATCCGCCAGCGCCCGCGCCACCCGGTCCCGCGCGCCCGACGCACCCGACTCGGCCGCCACCTCCGGCAGCTGCGCCGAGCGCCCGCCACCGGTCAGGAACCGGTCCCAGTTCTGCGTCACGCTCGGCCCCATCTGCGACAGTTCGAAATCTTCGCGCAACCGTTCGCCGGCCCGTACCAGCGTGCTGTCCAGAAACGGCTGGCCATCGCGATCGCGGCGACGCGCCAGCGCCACCAGCGGGCTTTCGGTCGCTGAATAGCGCACCCGCCGGGGCGCCGCCTCCTCTTCGTCCTGCCCCGCCCGCTCCGCCGATGCTGGCGTGAACCCGGCCTGCGCCTCGGCAAAGCCGCCTTCGTTCTGGGTCCGGGCGCGGTTTTCCGCCTCGGCCAGGATCCGGCTCAGTGCGGCGCGCCCGGCCGCCGTGATGTGATAGCGGCTGATCCGCCCCGGCTTGGCGCAGGCAATCCAGTCCTGCAGCGCCATTGCCTGGGCCACCGCGCAATCCACAACCGCCGTGCGGGTGCTGACACCACCGGCCTGATCGCGCACCACCACGGCCTTGTCCATATCCTCGGCGACCGCCAGCACGGCACCGCTTTCGCATAGCCTGCGCAGGATACGCGCCCCTTCACGCTCCAGCGTGGCGGCATCGGGCGTATCATCGCGATCAGACGCGGTCAGTGTCATCTTGGCAGGCTCCTCAGAGTTGTCCGTCCTCCGCCCGGCAGCAGCCGCCGGGCGGGTCATTGGTGGGAAATGGGCTTCGGCCAAGGCCGTCAGGGCCGCGTCCACCAGCGGGTCATCGCGGCGCATTTCGATGCGTCGAATCTGCCGCAGCACGGTCGAGGCATGGCACCCCGCCATCCGCGCCAGATCCCGGATCGGGCGGCCCGCTTCGGTATGCGCGAGATAGCGCCGCGCCCCTTCGGGAACCCATCCCGGCACGGTATTCGCCAGCAATTCATTCATTCAGTCGTTACCCCAACGGCACTAAGGCTGACCCAGTTATCCAGCAGTTATCCCACGACATATCCACAACCTATGCGGGAATTGGTTACGTGTTGGTTAAAATCTTCCGGTTTAGCAATCATTGTTTCCAAATCATAAACTGTTCTTAAATTAACGAACGCAATGTGACGTCAATCCGCAACACCCGCTTGGGTTGTGCCATGGTGCAGATCAGACCTGATCGACAACAAGGGAGATCGTCATGCAGGACGTCCTGAGCATGCTGAGCACAATTCACCGCCCCCGCCTCCTGATCCGCGCCGCCCGGCTGGGCGCACGCGAATACCGGCGCGACCGCCACCTGCAGCGCCTGCTCGGCTATGGACACCTGCCGCGCCCCGGCGCAGCCCTAATGCGGTTGATGGAACTGGAACGGGGGCTGAACGACATGCGCGAGGGTGACGACGCGGGCTATTCGCTCCCGCGTCATCTGGACGTGCTGATCGCCATCATGGGCGAAGTCTGCCTGATGAAGGCGACCCGACCGGAACAACCCGTCCTGGCGTGACCCTTACATGAAGGCATCCGGCATAGAGGCCTTCTTCCGCGCGACATACTCGGCCAGCGCCCCCGCGATGGCCGGATCCAACCCGGGCTGCTGGTACTGCGACAGCAGCTTTGCTACCCGAGCCGAGGCCAGCGCCTGGGTGTCCAGCGCGCCGTCTTCCTCCCAGGTCTCGTACGGCTTGTAGTCCAGTACGTCGGTCCGCCAGAACGCATCCTTGAAGTTGCGCTGGGTGTGGCCGCAGCCCAGGTAGTGCCCACCGGGTCCGACTTCGGCAATCGCATCCATCGCCTGCGCCTCGGTATCGACCGAGACCCCCGCCGCCAGCTTGTGCAACACCCCCAGCTGGTCGGCGTCCATCACGAATTTCTCGAACGACGACACCAGCCCGCCCTCCAGCCAACCACAGGCGTGCAGCATGAAATTCACGCCCCCCAACAATGTCGCGTTCAGCGTGTTCGCGGTCTCGTAGGCCGCCTGCGCATCGGGCAGCTTGGAGGCGCACAAGCCCCCGCCCGACCGGAACGGCAGGTTCAACCGCCGCGCCAGCTGCCCCGCGCCATAGAGGATCTGGCTCGCCTCCGGCGTGCCAAAGGTCGGCGCGCCCGAGTTCATGTCGATCGAGGTGACAAAGGCGCCAAAGATCACCGGCGCACCGGGCCGCACCAGCTGGCTATAGGCGATCCCGGCCAGAACCTCGGCCAGAACCTGCGTCAGCGTGCCCGCCACGCTGACCGGCGCCATCGCACCGCCCACGATAAACGGGGATACGATGCAGGCCTGGTTGTTTCTGGCATAGACCTCCAGCGCCCCCATCATCACGTCGTCGAATGTCATCGGCGAGTTGATGTTGATCAGCGAGGTCATCACCGTGTTGTCCTGCACAAACTCCTTGCCGAACAAGATCTCGCACATCTCTACCGAATCCTGCGCCCGCACCGGATCGGTCACCGACCCCATGAACGGCTTGTCCGACAACGTCATATGCGTGTGCAACATGTCCAGGTGCCGCTTGTTCACCGGCACATCCGTCGGCTCGCAGACCGTGCCGCCGGAATGGTGCAGCCACTTCGACATATACCCCAGCTTCACAAAGTTGCGGAAATCCTCCATCGTGGCATAGCGCCGCCCACCGGCGGCATCGCGCACAAACGGCGGGCCATAGACCGGCGCGCAGACCAGCGTCTTGCCGCCGATCACCACCGATTTCTCCGGGTTCCGCGCGTGCTGCGTATAACAGGACGGCGCCGTCGCGCAGAGCTGCCGCGCCAGACCGCGCGGGATTCGCACCCGTTCACCGTCCACCTCGGCCCCGGCCTCGCGCCACCGATCCAGCGCGCCTGGATTGTTGACGAAATTCACCCCAATCTCGGCCAGCACGGTCTCGGCATTGGTCTCGATGACCTCCAGCGCCTCGGGCGTCAGGATCTCGAAGTTGGGGATGTTGCGCGCGATATAGCGCGCGGTCTCGATCCGCACCGCGGTGCGCACGGCCCGGCGCGCCGCGCCGCC
>JBFHMM010000005.1:0-40510 GCA_041594355.1 Paracoccaceae bacterium
CCCGACCGGTCCGGATCCGGCGGTGCCCATTGCGCTGATCTGCGCGCGCGGCATCCGGTCTGCGCGTCTTAGCCTTCAGTTGAGTGCCGCCGGTTACGGCAACATCATCGACGTACCCGAGGGCATGCTGGGGTCACGGGCCGGTCCGGGGTGGCTTGCCAGCGGCCTGCCGGTTCACCCATATGAAAAGGCATCGCAATGAATCGAACCCTGTTGCTGGCCTTGGTCGGCATCGTCACCGGGCAGGCCGCCAATGCATCCTGCGGACCTCCGGCCGACGCCTGCGAGATCGACGGCGGCACCTATCACATCGAATTGCCCGACAACGCCGACACGGCCCTGCCTGCGGTGATGTTCCTGCATGGGTACGGCGGTTCCGGCACCGGGGTCCTTAGGATGCGGGCAATGGTCGACGGGCTGACCGCGCGGGGATATGCCGTGATCGCCCCGGATGCGCGGGCCCGGGCCGGCGACGGAAAACGGATCTGGTCGTTTTTACCCGGATGGCCGGGCCGGGACGAGACCGATTTCCTGACCCGAGTGCGCGATGACAGCGCCGCGCGGTTCGGCGTGGTCGCCGACCGGGTGGTGCTGGCGGGCTTCTCGGCGGGGGGCTTCATGGTCCACTATCTGGCCTGCGAGGCCCCGCACAGCTTTGCCGGATATGCCCCGGTTTCGGGTGGGTTCTGGCGCCCACAGCCGGAGCGATGCGCTGGTCCGGTGCGCTTGCTTCACACCCATGGCTGGCGCGACACCGTGGTGCCGATCGAGGGGCGCGCCCTGCGCAACGGTGCGTTCGAACAGGGTGACATCTTTGCCGGGTTGGACGTCTGGCGCGCGGCCAATGGCTGTTCCGGCGACAACCCCGATGCCTTTGCGGAGACCGGGCAAATCTGGCGCCGTAAATGGACGCGCTGCGACCCAGCCAGCGCGCTTGAGCTGGCGCTGTTCCCCGGTGGCCACGCGGTGCCCAAGGGCTGGTCGGACATGGTTTTGGACTGGTTCGAGGCGCTGCCCCCGGCGCACTAACTATTCCGCCGGGGTGGCCGAGGCGCCGCCCTCCAGCAATTGCCTCAGCCGTACTCTGTAATACCGCGCCGCCTGATTGACGGGCGGCTCGCGGTAATCTTCACGCGTCCCCATCCAGCGCCGAGCGACCCCGGCCACAGACACCCCGCTGAGCGCCGAGAGCGGCACCGCCAGCGTTAGGCTCAGCGCAATCGGGGCCAGCCATGGCGACACCAGCCCGGCCATGATGCCCGCCGTCAGGGCCGCTCCGCTGAGCGTCTCCAGCGCATGGCAGATCATCAGCGCACCCAGGCCATAGTGGCCCCCGGCCCGCGCTTGTGGCGACCATCCCTTCTGCAGCCCCAGAACAGTTCGGAACACCGCGATCATCTGCTGCACCATCAGGATTGGCGCATAGAGGATCGACAGGGCGATTTCCGACAGCACCGACAGCGCAAACCGCGCGCCGCCGCCGAAATCGGCATAGCGCGCGCCGGTCAGCGGCAGGGCCACTACTCCCAGCAGTTTGGGCGCCAGCAGCATGGCATACATCAGCACGATGATCAGCACGTGGCGGGAGTCGGTCATCTCGGGCCAGGTCGGCATCAGCGGGTCGGTCTCCGAGAAATAGGTCAGCACGCTGGCGTCCTTGCCGACCCCGATCAGCGCCCACATCACCAGTAGCGCAAACCATATTGGCGACATAAGATAGCCGATCGCGCCGTGAAACATGTGAAACCGCGACACCGCGCGGAAACCGCGCGCGCGCAGCAGGCCGAGGTGCTGCAGATTGCCCTGGCACCAGCGGCGGTCGCGCTGGATATGGTCGATCAGCGTGGGCGGGGTTTCCTCGAAGCTGCCCCGAATGCGGGGCAGGAACCGAACGCCCCACCCGGCGCGGCGCAGCAGACCGGCTTCGACGAAATCATGGCTCATGATCAACTGGTCGCGTCGGCGCAGGCGGGACCGCAACCGGGGCAACCCGGCGCATTGGGCAAAGGCGGCAGTGCGGATGATCGCGTTATGCCCCCAGTAGTTGCCGTCCTGACCACTCCATCGGGCCAGCCCCTCGGCCAGTGCCACACCGTAGACGCCGTTGGCGAATTGCTGCATCCGGGCAAAAACCGACTGTGCGCCGATCAGCTGCGGAAAACTCTGGATCAGCCCGGCACCGGGGTCGGCCGCCAGCGCGTCAGCCAGCCGGGAAATGGCCCGTCCGGTCATAAGGCTGTCGGCGTCCAGTACCAGCATCGCGTCATAGCCGCCGCCCCAGCGGGTGATCCAGTCGGCGATGTTGCCGACCTTGCGATCAGTGTTCTGCGGCCTGCGCCGGTAATAGAGGCGCAACCCCGGCGACAGCTGCGCGCGTAACGCGGTGATGCTCGCCAATTCGCGCGCCGCGATGGTGTCATCGCGGGTGTCGGACAGGATGAACATGGAATAGCTATGCTGGCCGCCGCGGGCGCGCAGCTCTTCCAGCATCGACTGGGCATTGCCCATGACATAACAGGGATCTTCGTTGTGAACCGGAACCAGCAGCGCCACGTTCAGCGGTTGCGCGCGCCCGGGGCGCGGCGGTCGGTGGCGGGCCAGTGACCACAGGCCCAGCACGACCGTGCTGACCGAAAAGCAGATCCAGAAGAAATTGAAAGCGATCAGTGTCAGCAAGGTGCCTTCGACCCAACTCAGCCCATCGCCGCCGAACCAGCCGGTCATGATCCAGACCAGACCACCGGTGGCGGCCAGCGCCGGGGAAAAGGCGGCAATCCGCGACCATCCCTGCCACTGCGGTTCCGGCGCGCCGGGCGCGCATGTATCGGTGAACACAGCGGCAAAATCCTGCGTCGGCATCGGCAGCGGTCGTTCGGCGGGCATCAGCACAGCTGGCGCGGTCATGCTGTCCACCTGTACAGCCAGACTTCCGAGGCCATCTCGGAGCCCTTGCGCAGCTGCGCGCGCAGCTCGACCAAGGTGCGTTCACCCGGATCAAAGCTGAACGCCAGCCGCAGCCCGCCGGTTTCGGGGTTGCGCTGCAGTACGCCGGTGCTGACCTCGACATGGGGCGATGAAATATGTGGGGTCAATGCCTCTGGTCCGTCGTCAAACATCGGATGATCTTCGAAATCCACGGTAACGATGCGGCCGCCGCTTTCGCGTGCGCCGCTGCTGGTGTTCAGAACGCGCGGCTGATTGGCAGGCACCGGTGCCTCCTGGCCCCAGGTCAGGCGATAGGCAAAGTCATGTCGGCTGCCCGCCGGAAGCGGGTCCCGTGGCCGCCAGTAGGCGACTATATTGTCATAGATCTCCTTGTCAGCGGGGATTTCCACCAGCGTCACCGCGCCCTTGCCCCAATCTCCGCGCGGTTCGACCCAAAGACCCGGACGGCGGTGATAGAGCGCCTCCAGATCCGCAAAATCGGACAGTTTGCGCGCCCGCTGCATCAACCCGAAGCCGCGCGGGCTGTCATCGCCAAAGGCGGAGATCTGCAGCGTTTTCGGATTGGCCAGCGCCCGCCACAGAGTTTCGCCGTTGCCGTTGACGATCATCAGCCCGTCGCTGTCATGCACGGCGGGACGAAAATCGTCGAACCGGGTGCGGTTGGTGCTGTCGAAGAGGAACATGCTGGTCAGAGGTCCGAGGCCCACATGGGCCAGATCGGTGCGGGGGAACAGCGTTGCCTCGACATCCATCACGCACGATGGTCCGGGCGTGATGTCGAACCGGTAAGCCCCAGCCACCGACGGGCTGTCGAGGAGAGCGTGCACCACGATATTGCGCTGACCCGGCTCTGGGGTTTCCAGCCAGAAACGGGTGAAATCGGGAAACTCTTCGCCCATCGGATCGGCCGTCTTCAGCGCCAGACCGCGCGCCGACAGGCCATAGATCTCGCCGATGCCGATGGCGCGGAAGTAGCTGGCGCCCTGAAATACCGCGAATTCGTTCCGGATGCCTGGCTGGTCCAACTCGGTGCGCAGACGAAACCCTGAAAACCCGAGATCGGCGGGTTCGCTCAGCTGTGGCACCTTGTCGGTGCGGTCAAAGGACCCCAGATCGAAGGGCACCATCCGGGCTACCCCATTCTCGACCGTGTCAATTTGGACCGGGTGCCGAAAATAGAGACCAGGATGAAAGAAATCGACCTCGTAGGGGCGATCGGTCTGATGCCAGAGCGCATGATCATGTCGGAACCAGATCGACTTGTACTGCTCATAGCTGAGGTCCAGCCAGTCCTGCGGCACCGGTTTGCGCGCGATGTAGCGGTGTCGCGATAGGTCGCGGGCCATGGCGACAACCGTGTCGCGGCTGAACGGCACCTCGGGGGCGGTGGCGCGGACCGGACCGGCCAAGCTGGCAAGCGCCAGGGCCGAGCCGGAGGCAAGGAAGGAACGGCGCGAGAGGCTCATGGTTTCCTAGCTTTCCAAGGATGTGTTTTAAACCAGCCGGCGACATATGCAGCCACCGTGATCAGCGCAAGACCAGTCAGATTGGCCAGCGCGAAGTTTGCCGGCGAGCGCCCGATCTGATCCAGCGCAAAGCCGATCAGCCGTGCCAGCGCCATTGAGAAGACAAAGACCGCGAGCGACTGCTGTCCGACCTTGGTGATGAACCGCAGCGCGACCCGCCAGATCTGCGCCAGCGGGCCGGTGCCGGTGGCGATCAGCCGCGCCCCCTGCGGGCCGGCCGCGACCCAGCCGAGATAGGCCAGCGCGAGGAAATGCAGGTATCGCAGCAGCGCGAATTCCGTCTTGTCACGCAGCTCCTCGGTCACTGGCCATGTCTTGCGGATCAACCCGGCGAGATCGGGGGCGGCGGCGTCCAGCCACAAAAAGACTTTCCACGATCCGAATGGCGCGGAGAACACCAAAAAGCCGACACAAACCCACACCAGTGTTTTTGACACCGGTGGCACCGGTAGCCAGCCCCGCATGAAGGCAAACCCTGTAAAGAACAGCAACTGCCAGCCGAAGGGGTTAAAGAACCACTCACGGTTCGACCAGGGCTCGGCCGGCAGCGCCATCCAGCCCATATTTGCGGCGCCCCAGACCGCCACGCTGGCCAGCGCCATCGCAACGAACCCCAACTGGGCCTGGATCGCCATCATCAGCGGCATCAGCACCAGCGCGACCAGATACATCGGCAGGATGTCAAAGTAGTTGGGCACGTAGGTGAGCGTGAACATCCCGACCATCTGCGGCATCGGATCGTTGAAGAAGTGGGTCAGGTTCAGCGAGGCGACATAGCTTTTGTCGAAACTGCCGTAGGTATCCAGCGCCGCCATGGTCATGGCCACAAAAAAGAACAGGCAGATATGCGCCCAGTAGACCTGCCAGACGCGGAAAGCCACGCGGGCCGTGCCCATCAACCAGCCGCGCCGGGCGAAACAGCCGCCAAAGGCGATGGCCGAGGCCATGCCCGAGCAAAACACAAAGATCTCGGTCGCATCGGAGAACCCGAAACGGGCCGGGATCCAGTTGGACCATGTGTTGTGCGGAATGTGCGCGATCAGGATGATGTACATCGCGATACCGCGATAGAAATCCAGCCGCGGATCCCGCGTGCTAGCAGGCGCCGCGGTTTGCTTCATGGTGGAATTTACCGTGAAATCGGATACCGGTGAGATGCTGGCCAAGGTCCTTGTTCCCTTACTGCGCCGGAACGCTTTGCGCGTCCGACAAACCGCGCGCGGTGGCGATCAGGTCGCGCCGCGCGGCGGCGTATCCGTCTTCGCGGCCGACCCTCTGGGCCTGTCGTTCGTCGAGCAGAATTTCGGCCCGCTCCAACTGTCCGGCGCGGATACCAGCGTCGATCGTTAACCGTTCAAAGACGTCGCGCTGGGCGTGGCTGCCGCCGGCCATCTGCATGTCGCCATGGGCGGCGGACAGATGGGCAAAGGCCTGCTCGAAACGCGCCCCGCCAAAGGCCTCCAATCCCTGCGCCGCCGACCAGCCGGGGCTGGCCATACGCCGGGTCATGTCGCAATCGGCTGACTGGGCATCGCGGTGGATCCGGGCCAGCAGCGCGGCGGTTTCCGCGTCGCGGTGATCGCCCGTCAGCGCGAGGAGATAATGCAGATCGGCAAAGATCAGGCACCCGTCCTGGGTACGGTTGGCGCTCAGGTCGGCCAGTTCTTCCCAACGGTCGCCAACATCGACGCCGTCCAACTCCAGCCGCATCAACAGCGAGGTGGCATTTGAGATGTCGCGGTAATCGTCGGTGCGGTCCTTGCGGATTTCGCAGTCATACAGCGCCATCACCTCATCGATCTGGCCCAGGTCCAGATGCATCAGCGCCTTGTGCCACCAGACGTGATAGCGGAAATTGTTGCAATGAGCCCAGGCCGCCTCGCGCCCGGCCAGCCAGTCCAGCCCGGCACGGGCGTCGCAGGTCATGTCGTGAACATGGGCCACCGCATGCAGCCCCCAGGCATCGTCCGGGGCCATCCACAGCGCCTGCCGCCCGGCGATCCCGGCCCGGTCATAGGCACCGGTTTCCTCCAGCGCAAAGGCGTGGCAGCCTAGCAGATACCCCCGTCCGGCATGGCCGGGCGCATAGGCCGGAATCACCCGTTCGATCGACCGCCGCATCCCGGCGGCATCGCCCAGCACAAAGCGGATCGCGTGGCTCAGCTTCATCGCCAGCGTATCCTCGGGATGATCGCGCAATACGGTTTCGAGCCGTTGCACCGACTGGCTGGGTCTTCGGGCTGCCCAGTCCTCAAGCGCCTGCACGTACAGCCGCTCGCGGGCAGTTGCGCTGCCCTCAGCCAGTGCGGTGCGCGCATTCGACAGGGCCTCGCGGACGGTCGTCATCAATTCGCGCCGGCCCAGCAGGGCGTAGAACATTCCCTTGACCGCTTGCCCCATGGCAAACCCTGGCGCGTCGCGCAGGACACGCTCCAGATGCTCCGGCGTGACAGCGGCATGGGCCATGAAGCCCAGCTGGACCCGGTTCCATTCGTCCAGTGTTCCGGGGTCGGTCAGGCTGGTCATCTGACCAAATACGTCTTGTGTCATGCCAAGGTCCAATCGCAAAAAATTCGGGGCTTGTCCGTGATTTAACAGACCTTACCGGGCAGAAATAAAACTATCGACGCCGCTCGCGCATTGGTGAAAATCCGTGTGCGGGACTGCGAGGATTGTTGCCGGTCGCAGGCCAAGCCATAGGCAAATCCTTGCCTTGACGGCGGTTTTTGCGCGTCGCGCTGCACTGTCTTGGTGAAAACCCGCCCAAAGCCTGCGGTGGGACCGGCGACCAGTCGCCGAACGGATCGTTCCGGTTCAGAACCGCGTGGGTATCTGCCCCGAATCCGGGAGGCGCATGGCGATATGTTACAGGCGTGCGGGACAGTCTCAATGGGTTGTCGATCAACCGGACGGGACCGGGATCGACCTCCATGTCGACCTGCATGTTCCGTGCCGCGACCTGATCGGAGGCAAAAACCTGGTCCAGCGTCTGTACCGGTCCGACCGGCACGCCGACGGCTTCCAGCCCTGCGATCACTTCGACCGTGGTCAGCCTGCGTACCGCCGGCACCAGTTGCGCATTCAGGGCGTCGCGATTCCGCAGGCGTGCCGGGTTGGTGACAAACCGGGGATCATCCGGCAGCGCCTCCAGACTCAGAACACTGCAACATCGCCGAAACTGCGCATCATTTCCCACGGCCAGGATCACATGCCCATCGGCGGTGGCATAGGTGTCATAGGGCACGATGTTAGGATGGGCATTGCCACGGCGCTCGGGCAGCACGCCCGAGGTCAATTAGTTCACCCCCTCGTTGATCAGCCAGGCGATCTGGGCATCGACCAGCGCGATATCCACATGCTGTCCCTCGCCCGTGGCGTCCCGGTGGAACAGCGCCGCGAGGATGCCGACGGTTGCATACATGCCGCACATCACATCGGCAATGCCGACTCCCACTTTCATCGGCGGGCCATCGGGCGCACCGGTCAATGACATGATGCCGCCAAACCCCTGCGCCATGAGGTCATAGCCAGGTTTCTCGGCATTCGGCCCGGTCTGGCCGTAGCCCGAGATCGAACAATAGACGAGGCCGGGAAAGTCCTGGGCGAGGGTGGCATGGTCCAGCCCGTATTTGGCCAGCCCGCCGGGTTTGAAATTCTCGATCAGAACGTCGGCATGGCTGGCCAGCCGCCGGATCGTCGCCTGGCCTTCGCCGGTGGCGATGTCCACGGCGACCGATCGTTTGTTCCGGTTGGCAGACATGAAATAGGCGCTCAGATCGCTGTCGCTGCCGTCCGGATTTTCCACATAGGGCGGCCCCCATTGCCGGGTATCGTCGCCGTCGCTGGCGGGGTTTTCCACCTTGATCACCGTGGCCCCCAGATCGCCCAGCAACTGGGTGCAGGTCGGCCCGGCCAGGATACGGCTGAGGTCCAGCGCCTTGACCCCGCGCAACGCGCTTTCAGATCCGGCCATCATAGGCCTCCCTGTCGATTTCCGCCGCGATCACGGTAAAGGTGTCGGCGGTTTGTGCGGCCTTCAGCGCCGCGCGCAGCCCGGCGCGGTCGCGTACGCTCACTCCCTGACCGCCAAACGCGCAACCGATGGCAGCAAAGTCGTGATGCCCGAAATCCACACCCCGGTTCGGCATCTGCCGCTGGCGTTGCTTCAGATCAATCAGCGCGAGGCTGGCATCGACAAAGACGAGGAAAATGACCGGTGTGCGCAATTCGGCAGCCGTGGCCAGCTCGCCTGCGACCATCAGGAACCCCGCATCGCCGGAAAAGCTGATGACTGGGCGGTCGGGCGACGCCAGCTTCAGTCCGATCGCCAGCGGCACCGCGCAGCCCATCGTGCACAGACCAGAGGATTGCACCAGCCCGCGGGGCTCTGAGCAGGTCCACATCTGGCTCAGCAGGATACGGTGGGCCCCGCTGTCGGCGGTGGCCAGCGTGTCGGCGGGCAGCGCGGCGCGGGTTTCGGCAATCACTGCCGCCGGTCCCCAGGTGTCATCGGCGGGAAAGGCGCGGTCCAGCGCGGCCCTTGTCCGCGCCGGAGCGCCGTCAGGCCACGTGGGACGAGCGGGCAGGGACTGGGCCAGCGCCTCAAGCGTGGCCGCCGTTTCGGCGACCAGGTGCAGCCCGGCCTGATGCATGTAGTGATCGTTCGGCACGGCCGCGATGTCGATGACATGCTGCCGCGTCGGATCCCAGGCGTTGCGCCATCCCGGGCGCATCTCGATCGGGTCATAGCCGATCGCCAGTACCAGATCGGCCGCGCGCACCAGCGGCAGCAGTTCGCGGTCGGCCAACGGTGACAGTCCCGCCGCGCCCAGGCACAGCGGATGATCCTCGGGCAGGATACCCTTGGCCTTGTAGGTGGTGATGAATGAGATTGAGAAACGCTCAAGAAAGGCCCGCAGCACCTGGCCCGTGTTGCCGACCAGCACGTCGAGCCCGATCAGCGCGAGCGGCCGCTCGGCGGACGCCAACCAGTCACGCGCTTGCACCAACGCCTTGCCGGCCGGGGCGGTGGGGGCGAGCGCGGGCTGGCGCGGTTCGGCGATCTGCGGCACGCGGACGTCGGCGGTGGCGATGGGGACGTCGATGTGCACCGGGCCGGGGCGCGGATGCCTGGCCAGAGACACCGCCTTGTCCGCAACGATGCCCGCCCCGGCGGCGGTCAGACGAAAGCTGCCCTTGGTCAATGGTTTGAACACCGCCGCATGGTCGAGCACCTGATGGGTATAGCTCAGCGCCTCGTTTTCCTCGACGCAGCCGGTCAGCACGATCATCGGCACCCGATCCTGGAGGGCATTGGCCACCACGTTGATCCCATTCATCGCACCGGGTCCCAGGGTTGCCACCAGGATAGCCGGTGCGCCGTTGCGGTGATGCACCCCCTCAGCCATGAACCCGGCCGCGTTTTCGTGCTTGGCCAGGTGAAAGGCGATTCCGGCCTGCTCCAGCGCATCGACCAGCGTCAGCACTTCGCCACCGGGCATGCCAAAGGCATGGCGGCAACCCGCATCGTGAAGCCGTTGCGCCAACACGTCGGCGGCACGGGGGCAAGGGTTGGTCATGGTCGGGCTCCGCAATGATTACAGTGCCGACAATCACGGCTTTGCACCTGGGCGCAAGTCAGGTCACGCCAGTGTGATTACTGCGCGGCCGGAGTTGAAATCTTCGACAGTTTTACGTCCAGATCGCGGGCAATGTCCCGCAGCCGGTCGCCGCCCTCGTCCAGGTCGGGGGCAATGAGATGGCTCGGCGACTTGTAGCTGAGAGACGCGGTTGCATCATTGTTTTCAGTGACATACCGGCGAATGGGGCCTCGATCATGGTCGCCGTGGACAGGTCCAGGACGCGCGGCGCATAGTCGTTGGTAAAGACGCCGATGCCCCGGTTGCCAGGGATGGTGATGCAACGGCGTTCCGCTGCCTGTGCCGGACCGGCCTGGGTCACCACGAAAAGCCCGCTGGCTTTGGTCGCGGCCACCGTCGCCTCGACCAGGCTGGCGAAAATTCTTGTCGGTCGCCATCACGACCCATCCCTCGCGCGGCGCAATGT
Organism: Paracoccaceae bacterium; assembly: GCA_041594355.1. GTDB lineage: Bacteria > Pseudomonadota > Alphaproteobacteria > Rhodobacterales > Rhodobacteraceae > JAIUZI01. The sequence continues at coordinate 10,539 of JBFHMM010000005.1, forward strand.
CGGGGCCTGCGCCCGCGTGGCTGGCCAGAAAGGCGAACGCGGCTGCGGGCATTCTGGATTTCATGGCCCCGGATACAGCCAACGATGCCAAACCGCGCGATCGCCGGGGTCACTATCGCGTGCAAAAAGGCGATGGGGCGCGCCGGTTGCCCGCCGCGCCCCTTGTAGTTTCTGCCTGTAGGTGCTGCCGAAGTCAGCCGCCGTACTTTTTGATCCGCTCCTTGGCCTGTTCGATCAGCGCGTTGCCGTCGATACCCTTGCTGTCCATGTCGGCCACCCAGCGTTCGATCACGGGCTGCGCCTTTTCCTTTCTGCTGGCCACTTTCGCAGAGTCGATCTGGACGATGGTATTGCCTTTGTCCACGGCGATGGCGCAGCCGGGAGCGTTATACTCCAGCACGGCTTCGGCGGCGAACTTCGACAGGGCCTGGCCGGACTTTTTGTGCAGGATCGCCCGTAGGTCGCCGGACATGGAGTTGTCCTTGTTCATCACCGCGACAATCCTGGTGGTATAGAGCGACTCATCGCCGGTGAACTCGATGTGGTTCTCCACCAGCTCGGTCAGCTTGACGGTGATTTCCCAAGGGATCACGGTGCCGTCGACCACGCTCTTGGACAGCGCCTCGGGGATGGCGGGCATCGGTATGCCAACCGGGGTCCGCCCAGTTCCTTGAGCATGTCGGTAATCACGCGGGTCGGGCCCCATAGTTTCAGATCTTCCATGTCCTCACGCTTGGACATGCCGTCCTTGGTGTGGATCACGCCGGGGCCATGCACCCAGGCGCCCAGCACTTTGGCCGCATCGTATTCGCCGCCCGACATGTCGGTTTCGACCATTTCGATATCGGCCTTCGAAGTGGCGACGGGATCGGTCATCATGAGGGGCAGATCAAACACCTCGGTCCGCAGGAAGCGGCCGGGGGTGTACACGACAACGGTCATCACGATGTCGGCGGTGTCGTCAACCGCCCGACCCATCAGGCTGGTGGTGTGCCACCTAGCGCCATAGCGTCGTAATGTTCGATCTTGATGCACTCGCCCCAAGCTTCCTCGACACCGGCTGTCCAGGGTTTGAGGATCAGCTTTGAAACCGCCAGGGGCGGCAGGAATTGGTGCAGCCGCAGCGTGACATCTTGCGCCGACAGCATCGCCGGGGTCATGGCGGTGACCAGCCGGGTGCTGACGTGACTCGGCGCAACCCAGCGACCCCTTTCTTCGAAGACCACCGTCCAGAGCGTATTCTCCCGGCATTCGGCGAGCTGATCGGGGTTGGTCAGCAGCCCGTACAGGATCGTCAGCAAGGCATCGCGCGGCTCGTTGACGCCGCCGCCGACCGCGATCTTCATGTTGGCAAGGGTCTGGCTCTTGGCGATCGGATGCTCGGCATTCACCATGGCCAGCAGAACGGTCGGGTTGGGGTCCGCCAGTTGACGCGGAATAACGCGCTCAAACAGGGCGTCCATCTCGGCATTGGCCGCGTCGTCCTTGCGCATCAGCGTGTGGGAAAGAAAGCTCTGTTCCATCGGTGTCTGCGGGTCGTTCGAGGGGAAAAACTCGGGGTTGTCCTGGACGTATGTGGTGTCCTCCGCCTTGGTCCGCATGGTCTTGCCCACCGACCTGACGCGCAAGACGGGCGCCTCGGCGCGCAACCGGCGGTAGATCGAATGGGGGTTGTCGCTCAGCTGCCTGATCGTGGTGGTGTCGTCAGACGGTGCCAGCTTGGCCAAAGTTGTCATCATCGGCTGTTCCTCCTCCAGGTACACAGGGAGAAACCAGCGGGTTTGCATTATTCCGCAATCAGATGTGGTAAATGCTTGAGTTTGAGTTTTTCGAAAGAGGCGACGTGGTCCAATCCATTGGATCCGATCCGCTCAGCGTCGCACTCGCCGCGCTGCAAACCCTGCGCATGGTGCATTCGCAGGGGGCATTCTATTGGACAGCGGAAACGCAGGGCGTGAACCGGTCCACGGTCAGCCACACCATAGAACCCTTGCGGCAGGCGTTCTCAGATTCGCTGTTCGCGCGCCAGGTGGGCAAGGTCGTGGTCACCGACCGCTACCTTGAAGTCGTCACCATGACATCGCGCTTGCTGGACGATTTCACGACCATGACCCAGCCGCGGGATTTCGATTCCTCGCAGGCGCGTAGCGCGGTCAACCTGTCGTGCGACTATTACGAACGGACGATCCTGATCACTGGCCTGATGCGGATCCTGCGGGCGCGAGCGCCGTGCCTTTCGCTGAACCTGCAGGCCTTCTCGGTACGCGGCAAGGACCAGCTGGACCGGGGCGAAAGCGATCCGCTGGTCGGCCGGGTCGATATCGACGACGGCAACGACTATATCGGCCGCTTGCTCACCGAACGCTATGTCTGTGTCACAGCGCCGGGCAACCCGCTGACGCAACAGGATCTGGATGTCGAAACCTATCTGGCCGGACGGCATGCGCTCGTGACCTCCGGTGGCAGCTGGCAGTCGAGATATCTTCTTGAGATTCAGTCGCTTGGATGCCGTCTGAACACGGTGGTCGAATTGTCCAGCCGGGCTGCCCTGCCGGAAATACAAGCATGACCCGAACCCGGCCCCTTGGACCATTTCACGTCAGACAGAAGCAGGGTCTGGCCTCATTTCTTTCAAAATACTCCAGTGAGTTTGAGGGACAGCGTCCCTCATCACTTTATGAAATGCGTTGAAGGCGCTTATTTTGAAAGGAAATCATGCATCCGTCCCAGGGCGCGGCGGATATTTTCCTCGTTATTGGCATAGCTGACGCGGATATAGCCTTCGCCCAGAATGCCGAAGTCGGGGCCGCCGATGGTGGCGACGCCGGTCTCTTCCAGCAGCGCCGAGGCAAGTTTCTTAGCCTGCCAGCCGGTGCCCGCGATATTGGGGAAGGCGTAGAAGGCACCCTTGGGTACTACGCAGGACACGCCGGGCATGGCATTGAGCAGGTCCACCACAATTTTCCTCCTTTTGTCAAAGTCTTGGACCATTTCAGCCACAGCATCCTGCGGCCCGGTCAGGGCGGCGAGCGCGGCGTATTGGGACGGGGTGTTGACACAGGACCAGGCGTTGACAGCCAGTTTGCGGGCCTTGTTATAGAGCGTCTCGGGCCAGACGGAATAGCCCAGCCGCCAGCCGGTCATGGCATAGGTTTTTGACCAGCCATTGAGCAAAATCAAACGGTTACGGATCTCTGGGTAGTTCAGCAGGGTGACATGCTCTTCGCCGTCATAGAGGATCTGATCATAGATCTCGTCCGACATGACTGCGACCTCGGGGTGGTTCGCCAGCCCTGCGACCAGTTGCTCGATCTCCGCCCCGGGGGTCACGCCACCGCAGGGATTTGCCGGTGAATTCAATATGATAAGGCGCGTTTTTTCAGTGATCAGCGATAGGGTTTCTTCGGCCGAAACGGCGAAACCCTTGTCTTCGCGGATCGGGATCGGGACCGGGGTGGCACCGGTGAATTCGATCATCGAGCGGTAGATGGGGAAGCCGGGATCGGGATACATGATCTCGGCGCCGGGTTCGCCGAACATCAGGATGGCGGCGAACATCGTGACCTTGCCGCCGGGCACGATCAGCACGGTGTCGGGGTGCACGTCGGCCCCGAAACGGCGATAGAGATCATCGCTAACAGCTTGACGAAGCTCGGGAATTCCGTTTGCGGCGGTATAGCCGTGATGACCGTCGCGCATCGCCTTGACCGCCGCTTCGACGATATGCGGCGGGGTCGGAAAGTCGGGCTGGCCGATACCGAGATTGATGACATCCATGCCGCCGGCGGCCAGCGCGTTGGCGCGGGCGAGCACCGCAAAAGCGTTTTCCTCGCCGATACGGTCGAAGTTGGCGACGGTCTGCATGGGACTCTCCCTGGGATCTTGGATGTTTTGTACCGGTCGCTGAACCGGGTTTTTCCGTTTTGTACAAGGCTTCGGGGCTGTTTCAGCCCCCCTTGAGCCGCTGCATCAGGTAGACTTCGCTGTCCTCGCTCACCGGTTCGGTCAGCCCGCTGGCGATGATGCGGCCATCGACGGCGACCGAGACGCCGGCGTCGATGACCTCTTGCAGTTCGGGGTGGGCGGCAACCAGACCCGAGAGCACTTCGCCCACGGTCGATGCCTCTACCTCGACCACCTCGCGGCCACCGGCCTGCGCGCGCAGGCCAGACCAGAGGTGGACCTCAACCATTCTTGGCCTCCAGCGCCTCGAAGATCCGCGGCGGCGACATCGGCAGGTTGCGCATCCGCACCCCGGCGGCGGCCGAGACCGCGTTGGCGATGGCCGCGAGCGGCGGACAGATCGATGTTTCGCCGACGCCGCGCACGCCATAGGGGTGGCCGGGGTTGGGAACCTCGACGATCACCGTGTCGATCATCGGCAGGTCCGAGGCCACAGGAATGCGGTAGTCGAGAAAACCGGCGTTCTGCAACCGGCCGTCCGTGCCGTAAATGTATTCTTCATTCAAGGCCCAGCCGATGCCCTGCGCCGCGCCGCCCTGGAATTGGCCTTCGACATAGGTGGGGTGGATCGCCTTGCCCGCGTCCTGCACCACGGTGTAGCGCACCACCTTGGTGGAGCCGGTTTCCGGGTCCACCTCGGCATCGACGATATGGGTGGCAAAGCTGACGCCGGCACCCTCTGGGGTGGCCTCGAAGTGGCCGTTGATCGGGCCGCCGGTGGCGCCCATGCTCCTGGTGATTTTCGAGATGTGCAGCGGTTCGAAATCGCCCGCGTTGGGGCCGGAGGGTTTGGCATAGCCGTCCTCCCAGTAAACCGCCTCCTCTTCAATGCCCCATTTAGCGGCGGCGCGTTTGCACAGTTCCCTGACCGCCGCCTCGGCCGCCTTGATGGTGGCCAGCCCACTGGCATAGGTCACGCGGGAGCCATGGCTGACCTCGTTATACCCCAGCGAAGCGGTATCGGCGACGGTGACGCGGATGTTCTCGTAGGGGATGCCCAGCACTTCGGCCGCCATCAGCGCCATTGAAGCGCGAGAGCCGCCGATGTCGGGGGTGCCGACCATGATCTGCGCCGAGCCGTCCTCGGAAAGCGCAAGGGTAACGGAGGTTTCGCCGCCGTGGTTGAACCAGAACCCGCAGGAGATGCCGCGCCCCTGACCGGGAGCAAGTGGCGCGCTGTAATGCGGATGCGCCATGGCGGCCTCGATCGTTTCGACCAGCCCGATGCGCTGGAACTTGGGGCCGTAGCTGGCCCGCGTGCCCTCGCGCGAGGCGTTTTTCAGCCGCACCTCCAGCGGGTCGAGGCCCAGCTGGTTGCAAAGCTCGTCAATCACCGATTCCACGGCGAAGGCGGCCATCGGCGAGCCTGGCGCGCGGTAGGCGGCCTGTTTCGGGCGGTTGGTCATCACGTCGTAGCCGACCTGATGTACATTCGCGAGGTTGTAAGGCGCAAAGGCGCACATGGCGGTGAATTCCATCGGCGCGCCAGGAAAGGCCCCGCCCTGCGCCCGGAACACGCCCTGGGCGGCGGTGATGGTGCCGTCCTTCCGCATGCCGATCTTTATGTCCATCGAGGTCGAGGCGGTGGGGCCAGTGGCGCGGAACACTTCCGATCGGCTCATCACCAGTTTGACCGGCCTGTTCGCCTTGCGCGAGAGCGCCAGCGCCACCGGTTCGATAAAGACCGTGGTCTTGCCGCCAAAGCCGCCGCCGATTTCCGAGGCGGTGACGCGCAGCTGGCTGGTTTCCATGTCCAACAGGGCGGCGCAGATTTTCTGCACGTTCCAGTGGCCCTGGGTGCAGCACCACAGCTCGCCCTTGCCATCGCCGCCCAGCGTGCCCAGGCAGGCGTGCGGTTCGATATAGCCCTGGTGGGTAGCCTCGGTGGTAAAGCTGTCCTCAATCACCAGATCGGCCTCGGCAAAGCCGGCCTCGACGTCGCCATGACCGCTCTGGTGATAGCGCACCACGTTGGGGTGCAGGCCGGGGGGCACCGATTTGTCGGCGGTGCCGTCGCGGATAACTGGCGCGTCGGCGGCCATGGCGGCATCGACGTCGGTCACATGCGGCAGCACCTCGTAGGTGACCTTGATCAATTTCAGCGCGTCGCGGGCGGTCAGCGCCGAGGTGGCGGCGACAGCGGCGATGGCGTGGCCGTCATAGAGCGCGGTGTCTCCGGCCATGACGTTTTCCAGCACGTTCCACATCTCGCCGGCCATGCCGGGCGCGGGCTGGATCGCGGCGGAGAAATCGGCGCGGGTGACCACGGCCTTGACGCCGTCCAGGGCTTCGGCCTTCGAGGTGTCGATGTTGACGATCCGCGCATGGGCGTGCGGGCTGCGCAGGATCGCGCCGTGCAGCATGCCGGGGGCGGTGATATCGGCGCCAAAGCGGGCACGGCCGGTGACCTTGTCGGTGCCATCGGGGCGGTCGGGGCGGGTGCCCACGTATTTAAACGCGTGGCCCTGTTCCAGTTGATCGCCGCCTTTCTGCGGTTTGTATTCGTCCAGTGCCATTATGCGACCTCCCGCATTTCTGCCGCCGCATCCATCACGGCGCGAATGATCTTGTCATAGCCGGTGCAACGGCAAAGGTTGCCGGCCAGCCAGTAACGTACCTCGGTTTCCGTCGGATCGGGGTTCTTCTCCAAGAGGGCCTTGGCGGCGACCAGGATACCGGGCGTGCAGATGCCGCACTGCAGGGCGGCATGTTCGATGAACTTGCGTTGCAGCGGGTGCAGGGTTTCGCCCGGCGCGATGCCCTCTACGGTGGCGATCTCGCGGCCCTCGGCCTCGGCCCCCAGCACCAGGCAGGAGCAGACCAGCCGGCCATCGAGCGTAACCGAGCAGGCGCCGCAGTCGCCGGTGCCGCAGCCTTCTTTGGCACCGGTCAGGCCCAGCCGGTCGCGCAGCACGTCCAACAGGGTTTCGCGCGGATCGCACAGGAATTCGGCAGCGTCGCCGTTGATGGTGGTGGAAACGTGGATCTTGCTCATTGGGCTTTCCTCGCGCGGTCATAGGCGATCTTGGCGGCGCGTTTGGCCAGAACGCCGGCGATATGGGTGCGGAACCTGACGGTGCCGCGCTTGTCGTCGATGGGCGCACAGGCGGCGGAAGCGGCGGTGGCCAGCGCGTCAAGCGCGGCATCGCCCAGCGTGGTGCCGACCAGAGCGGCGGCGGCCTCGGGCACCAGCCGCGCGGTTGGCGCCACCGCGCCCAGCGCCACGCGGGCGGCGGTGATGGTGTCGCCCTCGACGCTCAGGTTGACGCCGCAGCCAACCACGGCGATGTCCATCTCGGTGCGCGGGATGAACCGCAGGTAGGCGTCGCCGCCGCCCGCGCCGCGCGGCGGGACATGCACCGCCGAGATCAGCTCGCCCTTGGCCAGCGAGGTCTGGCCGGGGCCGGTGGGGATGTCCTCGGCCGCCACGGTGCGGTTGCCGTCCGGGCCGGTCACGGTCAGCGTCACCCCGGCGGCGATCATCGCCGGCACGCTGTCGGCGGCGGGCGAGGCATTGCACAGGTTGCCGGTCAGCGTGGCGCGCCCCTGTACCTGGGTCGATCCGATCAGGTCCATCGCCTCGACCAGACCGGGCCAGTCGGCGCCCAGATCGTCCTGTTCGCGCATCTCGGCGCCGGTCACCGCCACGCCGATGGTCCATCCGCCATCGGGGGTGCGGGCGATGTCATGGGTGCCGGGGATCTTCTTGATGTCGATCAGGGTGTCGGGGGTAATGATGTCGGCGCGCATCTGCACCAGCACATCCGTCCCCCCGGCGAGAAAGCGGGTCACGCCCGGGGCCTCGGCGGCAAGGGCGACGGCATCGTCGAAACTGGCGGGTGAAAGATATCTCATGGGCACCTCCCGTGGCTGGCCTGAGATGGGCTTGTGACCGGCGAACCGTGTCCTTATTCGCGGCCAAGATCAAGGGGTGGTCGGTGCGGATCTCGCGACCCGGTCAGGCAGGCCCTGCCGCCCCCCTTTTATCTCTTCTTATCTCTTCGGCAAAAACCGCGAGGGGGGAGAGCCCCTGCCGCCGATTGCGCCACCCGCCCCAGGGGCAAAACTCGGGGGCGAAAAAATTCTCCGCCGAGTGATCCGGTCTTTTGCCGCCTGCGTAGCCTTTGTATGCTGGTTGAGACAGATACATTGGACAACGCCTCACGAACGGCCGCGCGGGGGCGAAAGGGACATGCCATCGCCCGGATGATGCCTGATCAGGAGATGACGGAGCAGACACGCTGGATGCTCGCCGTGCGGGACGCCCGCGACAAGCAGGCGTTCGGCGCGTTGTTCGATCATTTCGGACCGCGTCTGAAAGCCTTTGTCATGCGCGGCGGCACGGGGCCTGAACTGGCCGAGGAGGTGGTGCAGGAGGTCATGCTGTCGGTCTGGCGCAAGGCGCATCAGTTCGATCCGACCCGCGCGCAGGTCTCCGGCTGGATCTACCAGATCACCAGGAATTGTCAGATCGACAAGCTGCGCCGGGAAAAGCGGCCCTTGCCGGAGATGATCGAAGAGGAAGCCGACAGCGGCCCCGATGCGGGGGACGTCTTGGGGCTGGAACAGGAATCGGCGCAACTGAAGCGGGCGCTGCACCGGTTGAACCCGGAACAGCGCGAGATGATCGAAAAGGCCTATCTGGGCGATCTCAGCCATACCGAGATCCGCAAGATCACCGGTCTGCCGCTGGGCACGATCAAGTCCCGCATCCGGCTGGGTCTGGAGCGGTTGCGCCACGAGTTGAAGAGTATGCGAGAGATATGAGCAAGATTTCCCATCACCTGCCAGATTCGGTCCTGGCCGCTTATGCCACCGGATCGTTGCCCTATGCCTATGCCATGGTGGCGGCGGCGCATGTGTCGATGTGCGCCGAATGCCGCGCTGTTTACGAGGCGCATCAATGTGTCGGGGGTTTGGTTCTGGACGATATGGAGGGTATGGCGGTGTCGCAAAACACGCGCAGCCAGCTGATGGATAGCCTGGACCTGGAAGCGCCACCCGAAGCGCCTGCGCCGCGCGCCTTTGGCGTTTACCCGGCGCCCGTGGCCGAGCTGCTGGGCGGCGCCGGGCCGCGCTGGCGCAAGGTCGGCGGCGGCGTGCGCCAGCAGATCCTGCATTATGACGATGTCGGCTCGATCCGCCTGCTGTCGATCCCGCCGGGCCGCGCCGTGCCCGACCACAGCCACGGCGGTCTGGAGCTGACGCTGGTGTTGCAGGGCAGCTTTTCGGACGAGACCGGCCAGTTTGGCCGTGGCGATGTCGAGGTCGGCGACCCGGATCTGGAGCATACCCCGACCGCAGGCGAGGAGGGGCCCTGCATCTGTCTGGCCGCCACCGATGCGCCGCTGCGGTTCCGCAGCCTGGTACCGAGGCTGATCCAGCCCCTGCTGCGGATTTAGAACGGCGGCCTTCTGGATACCGCGTTCGATCACTCCGGATGCGCCCTCGGGCAGGGCTTTCTTGTCGGCAGGTATCAGCGTCGTCTGAGCCCCGAACCGGCTGGCCAACTCTGCCACCGTCTGCTCACCCTTCAGCGCCCCATGCGCCCCATGCGCCCCATGCGCCCCATGCGCCCCATGCGCCACCATCGCCTTGAGCCCGGGCGTGTGGTGCAGCCGTTTCGACAACTCTGGTTGCCCCTTCGTCGAAGACCGGAAGACAGCAAATCGCAGCCTGCGCCTGGATCCGAAATTCAGCGGGGGCGCTCAGATTGCAGACGGTCAAGGCGTCTTTCATCGCCTGCTGGACGCGCTCCATGCCCCAGGCGGGGCAGGAAGTCGCGAAGACCGCGCCGAGATGCGACATGTCGCTGGCCATGGTGGCGGGGCTCGGGTTCGCTTGTTGGTCCAGATGTTCGCGGCGGCCTTGCGGTCGGAGGTCCGGGCTTGGCGATGGGGCCTGCGGCCGGTCCGTTTGACGCCGATTTGCGCCAAATAGGCAGGCGATCCACCTCTGCGCTTGTGTTGGAGTGGGCGCGGTATCGGGCCAAGATTTCCCCTAGCGGGCCGACAGGGGGGCTAACACGCAAAACCGGCAAAAATCAGCCAAAATGGGCCAACACAGAGCGTCATGAAACGCCTTGGAAACCGAAAAATACATAATACAAACAGAGATTAATCGCGCGGCGCGGCTGAGCGTTGCGCCGACGATGGATAGGGTGGATTTATATTGTAAATCAAGTCCTTGATGAGTTCTGTGTGCAGTATTCGCACACGAGTTTTCGTGCTTTGTTTTCTTCTCATTCGCGCGATACGTCGCGATTCAGCCGCCGTAGCCTCGATCTTCTTGCAACCTGCGCAGGCTCAACGAATGTCGTCCGAATGAGATGTCCGTCGCGCCATGAGACTGGACAGATCGTCATTGTCGATATGGCTTGCTGATGCATGATCCCCAACTGAGGCTGGCCCGGAGATTCCCGACCTCGGTCGCCCGGTCACCCGACCAGAACGGTCGTCATTGTCCGGCCATGGGCGTCGATGCGCTCCAGGACCGCGCCGGGTACGACGGCGCGTTCGGGCAGATCCCACCAATGCGAAACGACCGCCTGAACGGAGTCGGCAACCGCCTTCAGCTCGGCGGTTTCGGGAAGTCGGGCGCGGTTGGCGAAAGCCTTCCAGTGCGCCGAGTTCAGTGCCCTGAAAGCGTGCTCGCCGCCGAGCGATAGGGCCAGGTTGTCCGCAGAAAGATAGGGGATGGTCGAGAGCAGGTCGTAGACGGGCGCGAGGGCAGGGGCGTTGCCGTCCCCGGGGTAGATCGGTGACCAGTTTTTCAGGTGCATGTCGCCGTTGCCCATGATTACCGAGAGTGCGAGACGCCGGACGAATTCCAGCGCCGCCAACGGAGAAATGGCTATGCTGAGCGCCGATGCGATGTCGTGATAGGCTGCGCCTTCGTATTTGCGCGCGGGGGACTGCCGAACACTTGGGCGAAATCCTCGATATGGATGCGCTGGGCGCCCGGCCCGCGGTCGAAGCGGCGCAGCAGCAGGGCCCGCCCCCCGGTCATGGTTTCGAATTCCTCCGGGATGCCGGCGAACTGGTCGCGGGTGACCAATTCGCGCTCGGGCACCTCCATGCCGATCGCTTCGGCCAGAGCGAGGTTGGTAAATTCGTTCTCCGACACCGCCGGAAAAGCCGTGGAGGGGAACTTGGCGATATAGTCTCCGTCGCCGTCGCCGAGTGGCACGGTCAGCTCGCCACCTTTGCCGGTGTTCTTCATCACCGAGAGCTTCATCTGGACGTCGGCCAGCGAGAATTGGGCTTTCGGTTCCGTCTGGGCCGGCTTCGCCGGTCCAGGGCAGGGCCGATCTGCCCGGCGGGGGCCTCGCACTGTGGCTGCGCTGCTAGGGGTGTCGGCCTTGGGCCCAAGCCGCGGGGCAGGCGGGGCTGGCGCTGCTGCCGGGTACGCGCTTTGCGCTGGATGGCCCGGCGCCGCAAGCCTTCCGTCCGGGCTATGCGGCGCTGGACGAAGGACAGATCGCCCGGGCGGTGAAGATCCTCGCCCGGAGCGTTCCTGGCTGAGCCTATTCCGCCGCGACCCGGGGCCGGGCCTGCGCGGGGGCGATGTGCATCCCGAGCCGGGTCAGCAGCTCCTGATCCTTCCACGCCGCCGGGTTGCCGGTGGTCAGAAGCTGATCACCTACGAAGATCGAGTTCGCCCCGGCGAGGAAGCACAGCGCCTGTAACTCGTCGCTCATCCCCATGCGCCCGGCCGACAGCCGCACCACCGAAGCCGGCATCAGGATCCGGGCCAGCGCCACGATGCGCACCAGCGCGAAGGGATCGACGGCTTGGGCCCGCGCCTGCACCGGCACGCCCTCGATCTCGTTCCAGAGGTTCACCGGCACGCTGTCGGGATGCGCGGGGAGCGTCGCCAGCGTCACCAGCATGGCGATACGGTCCTCCTCGGCCTCACCCATGCCCAGGATGCCGCCGCAGCAGACCTTGATGCCGCCCTTGCGGACCTGCTCGACCGTGTCGAGGCGGTCCTCCATCGTCCGGGTGCTGGCGATCTGCGCGTAATATTCGGGCGAGGTGTCGATATTGTGGTTGTAGAAATCCAGCCCCGCCGCCTTGAGCCGTGCGACCTGTCCGGGCGAGAGCATCCCCAGCGTCATGCAGGTCTCGAGCCCCAGACCAGACACGCCCCGCACCATGTCGCAGAGCTTGTCCATGTCGCGGTCCTTGGGGCTGCGCCAGGCGGCGCCCATGCAGAACCTTTGCGCACCCGCGGCCTTGGCGCGGCTGGCGGCGGCCAAAACCTCCTCCGTCCCCATCAGCTTGGTGGCCTTCACCCCGGTCTCGTGATGGGCCGATTGCGAGCAATAGCCGCAATCCTCGGGGCAGCCGCCGGTCTTGATGCTCAGAAGGCTCGCGGTCTCAATCGCATTGGGGTCGAAATGGGCGCGGTGGAGCGTCTGGGCGCGGTGCATGAGGTCGGCGAAGGGCAGGGCATGGATCGCCCTGGCCTCCTCCATGGTCCAGTCCGTTCTGAGGTCGGGGCGGGTCATTGTGCGCGGGCCTTGAGGCGTGCGATCGCGGTGATCAACCCCGAGGCCAGCGCCAGCTTGACCAGATCGCCGAGGATGAAGGGCGTGAAGCCCGCCGCCAGAAGGGACGATTCCGGAACGAAACTGGCAAGCCAGGCGAGGCCGAAGGCGTACACCACTGTCAGCCCCGCAAGCATCGCCAGGAAGCGCCCGATCAGCCCGCGTCCCTGCGCCAGCCAGCCGGTCAGGGCCGCGCCCAGCAGGTAGCCCGCAAGGTAGCCGCCGGTCGGCCCGGCCATGTAGGCCAGCCCGATGCCGCGTTCCGGCGTGCCCGAGAAGACCGGCAACCCCAGGGCGCCCGCCGCGAGGTAGGCAGCCATCGCAGCGAAGCCGAGCCTTGGCCCGAGCGTCGCGGCGAGGAAGAACACCACCAAGGTGTGAAGTGTCATCGGCACCGGCCAGAAAGGGATCTGGATCTTGGCGCCCAGCGTGATCAGCGCCGCGCCGCCAAGCGCCAGCGCGAGACCGCGCCCGAGCGCCGCCGGCCGGGTCAGAGTGGGGGTAAGAAATGCCATGGGTCTGTCCTCCGAAGATAGGTATCGAATCTATCTATGATTACGAAGGCGGGGGCGGTATCGGCAATCATCTTTATAGATAATTATCCGGGAATTTCGTAAGTCTCTTTTATATCAGCATTTTTTACAGCAGACTTGCGCTTTCCGATCCATCCGACATGGCGCGCGAGCGTGGCGCAGGCGAGGTCGGTCTGCCCCTTGCGCAGCGCGTCGAGAATGGTGCGGTGATCGTGATCGGTCCGTGCCTCCCAGTCGCGCCGCCAGGCGGCGAAGAGGAAGCGCGCGCTGGCCGCCTGCAGGGCGTCGATGGTCCGCAGCAGACGTGGCATCCGGCAGGGAGACAGGATGAGCCGGTGGAAATGGCGGTTCGCCGCCTCCCAGTCGCGCACCGTGCTGGCGCTGTCGCCGTGGCGCGTAACTTCTTCGGCCTCTTGCAGAATAGCGCGTGTCATGTTGGGTGCGGCGTGGCGCAGGGCGAGGCTTTCGAGGCTGGAACGCATCTCGGCGACCTCGCGCAGTTCGGCCACGTCGAACTCGGTGACGTGAAAGCCGCGCCTCGGTTCGCTCTCAGCCAGACCCTGGGTCTGCAACTCACGAAAGGCCTCGCGGACCGGGACATGGCTGGCGCCGAACTCGGCGGCGATGTGGTCCTGCCTGAGCCGCGCGCCGGGCCGGATCTCGCCCGAGATGATGCGATCGGCAAGGATGCGGGCGATGCGTGCGGACTGAGTCTCTTCGACGGTGTGTTTCATGAATTATAGATAACTCATGCCGTGCCGCTGGTCGACAGTTAAGCTGCGCTCTGCGGCTCATCAGTCATCACCGCCTTCTTGTAGAACCTGGCAAGCCTCTGCAGGCTCAGGCAGCCCTTGGTTGTAATGTTGGGAAGTCGCAACTCTTAAAGATCATCGGGTCCGACACGTCTTGGCCCCGTTCGATCGCCTCGCGCAGCTTCTGTTCGCGCATCTGCTTCTGAACCGCCTCCCACCGGGCGCGGGTCAGGTCATCGGATGCGACGATGTTGCGGAAGTTTTCGGCGGGGTGTCGTATTCGTCCCGGATCGTTTTCAAGACCTGCGCCTTGGTCTTTCCTATTTCCCGCATGGACTCCTTGACGTACTTGTCTATGGCATCCCCGAGCGTGACCCGCTTGGCGCTGCGCTTCTGCGGCGCATGGCCTGCGGCAATCTCGGAGTCGATTTCCGCTTCCCGGTTCTTGGCCCATGCCTGCGCCGTCTTACGTTTGTCAAAGGTGCGGGATTCCTGATATGCGGGGTTTCTGCGGACAATCTGGACAAGGTAGCTCTTGCTTCCGTCCTTGCGGGTGCGTTCGCGGATGGTGGCCATTTTTGTATGACTCCGGCGCTGGTTCGTATGACACAGAGCATACAAGATGACGAAATGGGCGTAGACCGGCCAAAAACGGCCAAAATGGTATGACACGGCAATGAAAGAAAGTTCCGTAAAAGCAGGCACTTCAAGGGCGGCAAGGCTATCTGTAGCCCCTATGATGGATTGGACTGACCGCCATTGCCGCTACCTGCATCGGCTGCTGAGCGGGCGGACGTTGCTCTATACCGAGATGGTCACCGCACCGGCGCTGGTGCGGGGCGGGGCGCTGCATCTGCTGGAGCACAGCCCCGAGGAACAGCCTTTGGCCCTGCAACTGGGTGGATCGGATCCCGGCGAGCTGGCCGAAGCCGCGCGGTTGGGGGTGCGGGCGGGGTACGGAGAGATTAACCTGAACTGCGGCTGCCCGTCGGATCGGGTGCAGTCGGGTACGTTCGGCGCGGTCCTGATGAAGGACCCGGCGCGGGTGGCGGAGTGTGTTGCCGCAATGCGGCTGGCGGTTGACGCCGAAATCACCGTGAAATGCCGGATCGGCGTGGATGATCAGGACCCCGAGGCGGTGTTGCCGGAATTCCTGTCACGCATCGTGGCGGCAGGCTGTGAACGGGTGACGGTCCATGCGCGCAAGGCTTGGTTGCAGGGGCTAAGCCCGAAGGAGAACCGCGATATCCCGCCGCTGGATTACGATCTTGTGCACCGGATGAAGCAGCTGTTCCCGAACCTGCACATTTCGGTCAACGGCGGCATCACCTCTTTGGCACAGGCGCGCGGTTTTCTGGATGGCGGGCTGGACGGTGTGATGATCGGGCGGGCGGCCTATCACCAGCCCGCCGACATCCTGTCGCGGGCGGATAGCGAGATTTTCGGGGACCCCGGTGGGCGGCGCAGCGCCGAAGAGGCCGTGCGCGCCATGTTGCCCTATATCGAGGCGCATTTGGCGGGGGGCGGGCGGTTGCACCAGATCACCCGTCACATGCTGGGCCTGTTCGCGGGCCGTCCGGGCGCGCGCGGCTGGCGGCGGGCGCTGTCAGAAGGCGCGCATCGCACGGGCGCGGGGCCGGAACTGGTGGAACAGGCACTGGAGGCGGTGCTGGCACTGGCGGCGGACCCCCAACCGGTGTAATCACATAGCAAAAGACAGGGGAGGCGCGCGATGCCCGATACAATGCTCTTGCTGCAGATGCTGGGCTTGCTGATGGTGATCGGTGCTTTTGCCGGGGTGCTGGCGGGGCTGTTGGGCGTCGGTGGCGGTATCGTGTTAGTGCCGGCATTTTTCTATGCGTTCCAGACCCTTGGCTATGGCGGCCCGAAGCTGATGCAGATGTGTTTGGCAACTTCTCTGGCGACCATCATCGTGACCTCGGTGCGTTCGGTCCTGAGCCACAACAAGAAAGGTGCCGTCGACTGGGAGATCCTGCGCGGCTGGGGGCCGGGTATCGCGGTGGGCGCGGTGCTGGGTGTGCTGGTGGCGTCGTCGCTGCGCTCGGCGACCTTGCAGGGGCTGTTCGGTGTCCTGGGCGTTGTGATCGGGCTGTACCTGGGCCTGGGAAGATCCGAATGGCGGCTGGGGGAGGTGATGCCGAAGGGGCTGCGCCGGGCGCTTATCTCGCCGGTTGTCGGGTTCTTGTCGGTGCTGATGGGGATCGGTGGCGGCAGTTTCGGCGTGCCGCTGATGAGCCTTTACAATACACCGATCCATCGCGCCGTGGCGACGGCGGCCGGGTTCGGTGTGATCATTGCGGTGCCTTCGGTTCTGGGGTTTCTGATGTTGCCGATCGAGCCGGCCTACCGACCGCCCTTGACGGTGGGGGCAGTCAACCTTGTGGCCTTTGCCATCGTGATCGCAATGACGCTGATCACTGCGCCCTGGGGCGTGAAGCTGGCGCATGCGATGGATCCCAAGCCACTGAAACGGGTCTTTGCGGTGTTCCTGACGTTGGTGGCGTTGAACATGCTGCGCAAAGCTCTGGGGTGGTAGCAGATTTCCTGACCCGCGGCTGGGCCCGGTTTCCATGTGATCCGGGCGTCGCCGAATGGGCGCGCCACGCGCTGGCGGATGCAAGACGGGCGGTGGCGGATCCGGCGCTGGCGCATTGGCACGTCTGCCAGGGCAGCTGGTTTGTCGGCGTCGATGCGCTGGACAATGACCCCGCTGGCCGGGTGGGGGCGTCTGGTCCGCTGGCCGGCCCTGCGATTGAATTCCTCTGCGGGCTATACGGGCCAATGCCCGATCTGCACCGGGGGCAGGTGTCGGTTGTCTATCCCGGCTACCCAAAACCGCGAGATGGCGAGGGGCCGGGCGCGTTCAGGTATCGCCAGCGGCGCGATGCGGCGCATCTGGACGGGCTGAAGCCGGACGGCGCGGCCCGGCGGCGCAAGATCCGCGAGTGTCACGCGTTTATCCTGGGGCTGCCGCTGAGCGAGGTTGCCCCGGACGCCGCGCCATTGGTGGTCTGGGACGGTAGCCATGAGGTGCTGCGCGGGGAACTGCGACGGGCTTTGGCGCCCTTTCCGCGGCGAGACTGGCCGGAGGTCGATGTCACGGATGTATATCAGGCGGCCCGGGCCGAGATATTTGCCCGGTGCCGCCGGGTGGAGCTGCCGGCGCGGCCGGGCGAAGCCTATGTTCTGCACCGCCTGGCGCTGCACGGGGTTGCACCCTGGGCGGCGGCAAGGACCGGCGGGGCGGATGGCCGGATGATCGCCTATTTCCGGCCTGTGTTGTCCGGCGGGCTGGCGGAGTGGCTGGATCTGCCCTGAGGCGTCGGCGGCATTTGGCGCATTTTGATTATTTTTGAAGAGATGAAAGGCGTGGGGCTGGTTTGGTGCCGTGCATGCGGTCATCTTTCAGGCGGAACGCGCGTGATTTGAGGGAGATAGGGCCATGATGAAAGTGACTGCAGATGAAACGGGTGATCTGCTTGAGGTGCGGGTCACCGGCAAGGTGGCCGCCGAGGACTATGAGACCGTTCTGACCCCGGCCGTGGAGGCCGCGCTGGAGGATCATGAGCGGATCCGCATGTTGGTGGTGATCGAGGAGGGGTTCGAAGGCTACGATTGGGGGGCGGCTTGGGCCGACAGCAAGCTCGGGCTGAGTCATTGGCGTGGATTCGAGCGGGTCGCGGTGGTCTGCGGGTCCGGTTGGGTGCGTGGCGCGGTGCGGGCCTTTGCGCCGCTCGTGCCCTGCCCGGTGCAGCTGTTCGACCCGTCGGAGGAAGAGTCGGCGCGGCGCTGGATGCGCGAGTCTCTAGGGGCGGTGCATTTGACCGACCTCGGCGGGCCTGCATTGATGGTCCAGCTGATGGGGCGGATAGACCCGGACGCGATCGCGCGGGCGGAGGCAGGACTGGCGGCGCATATCCGCGAGCGCGACGGCTTCCGATTGTTGCTGGATCTGCGGGCGTTCGATGGCTGGCAGGGGTTGTCGGCCCTGTCTTCGCATTTCAGTCTGGTGCGTGAACATGCGCCGCAGGCCGAGCGGGTTGGGGTGATCGGCGACAAGGCCTGGCAGCGCGCGGCGCGGGGGGTGGCCGCACGGTTCCTCAATGCCAAGACCGCCTATTTCGAGGCCGACGACCTGGAAGGCGCCAAGGCCTGGTTGACCGCCTAGCTGTCTTGGCGTCGCGCGGCCCGTCCGCCGCGCCGCTTGCGCAGGCGCGGGGCGCGGTCCGGCAGTTCGGCCATGATCGCGCGCCGGTCCTCGGGCGACATCTGCGACCAGCGCGTGATCTCGTCGATGCTGCGCAGGCAGCCGGTGCAGATGCGCTCTTGTGGGTGGATGACGCAGATCTGCACGCAGGGGCTTTCGATTTCGTCGCGGGTCCAGATGGGGGTGGTCATGGCCGGGGATCCATTTTCAGGTGACGCAGCCGGTCTAGTGCGCCTTGAAGAATATAGCTGGCGGCAACGTGGTCGATGACCTCGGCGCGACGTTTGCGGGAAGTATCGGCCTCCAGCAAGGCCCGTTCTGCGGCCACCGTGCTGAGCCGTTCGTCCCAAAAGGTGATTGGCAGATCGGTGAGCCGGGACAGGTTGCGGGCAAATCCGCGGGTTGACTGGCAGCGCGGCCCCTCGGTGCCGTCCATGTTGCGGGGCAGGCCCAGAACGATGCCGCCGATGTCGCGGGCGGCGATGATCTGCAGCAGCCGTTCGGCATCGGTACCGAATTTCTTGCGCTTGATGGTTTCCAGCGGCGTTGCCACGGCGCCGATCCGGTCCGACACTGCCACGCCGATCGTCTTGTCACCGAGATCGATGCCGGCTAGCGCGGTCATCGGCGGGCAGGCGGCGGCGAAGTCTTCGAGCGTATCGCAGATCACGGGACCAGCCCGGCCTGACGTGCGGCGGCCTCCACCTCGGCAAGCGCCTCCGGGGTGTCGGCAAAGACCTGCCGTGCCTCGGCGTGGATGGCCCGGGCGCGGTCCGTGTCGCCCAGCACGCCGAGCGCGCCGATCAGCCGGGCCCATTCGGCGGCGCTTCCGCCTTCGGTCGCGAGCCGGTCGGACAACCGGTCGACCATGCCGCGAATCATCTGTTGACGATCCTCCTCGGACATGTCCTGCGCGGCCTGCATATCCTCGGCCGAGAGTCCGGCCAGCGGCGGGGCGGCGGGCGCGGGGGGCTGGTAATCGATGCCCGCGCGCCAGGCCATCTCCTCGATCTGGTCGCGGATCGCCCCGTTCCAGGGGGTGCCGGCCGGTCCCTGGCTCAGGGTCTGCTCCCAGATTCCAAAGGCGAGGTCGGGCCGGCCGATCTGCGCCAGCATCAACCCCCAGTAATAGCGTGCGGGTCCGTTGCGGGCGTCGCGTTCCAGAGCCTTGCGCAGCGCCAGTTCGGCCTCCGGCGAGACGTAGCCGCCCGCCGCCACGATCATCATTTCGCCCTGTTCGGCATAGTCGCGCGATGTCGCGTCCTCGCCCTTCAGCTCGATCAGTTGGGCCTGCGCGGTGTAGGCGGCTATGTGATTGCCGCTGTTGGCCTCGTGCCGGGCCAGCAGCGCCAGCCCCTGTATGTCATCGGGGCGTTGCGCAACGGTGCCGCGCAGCTGCTCGATCAGGGCCTTGTACTCCGGCTCCAGTTCGAGCGGCGGTCGGGCCGGCATGCGGGCCTCGGCCGTGGCCTGATCGGGGCGCGACTTGCGAGTCTCCTCGGCCATGGCAATGCGGTGTTTCAGCGTCAAATCGCTATAGCCGGGCGCACCCAGCTCCCGGTAGATCAGCAACGAAGCACCCAGTGTGGCAAGCGCCAATAGCGCCGCCGCCGCCATCGAGACCTTGCGAGACGGCCCCTGGCCGGCGCTTTCCGCCTTTGCCTGGGCGTCGGCGGTCAGGATCCGGCGTGAAATCTCGGTCCGGGCGCGATCGGCGTCTTCCTCTGCGATCACCCCGCGCGCCAGGTCCCGGTCAACGTCGGCCAGCTGATCGCGGTAGACACGCAGGTCATAACCCGCTGACGAGTCCGAGGCATCGCGCCGACCTCGTGTCATCGCCAGCGCAAAAAGTGCCGATACAGCCAGCGCCAGCAGCGTGGTCACGATCCAGAACGTCATCGGAGCTCCCGTTTTCCGTGTTCCCCTCATCTAATGCCGCGAGGGCCGGGGAAAAAGGGTAAAATGGCGCATCGCTCGGAGGTCGCGCGGCGATGTCGCAACCGTGCCCTATTGCGACGGTTCGCGTCGGGGCTACTCTTAAGGAACGCGGCATATCTGC
Organism: Paracoccaceae bacterium; assembly: GCA_041594355.1. Classification (GTDB taxonomy): domain Bacteria; phylum Pseudomonadota; class Alphaproteobacteria; order Rhodobacterales; family Rhodobacteraceae; genus JAIUZI01. Next base: position 30,625 of record JBFHMM010000005.1, read on the forward strand.
CGCGAGAGGTCACCGAACGGATTCGCCCGATGAAACGCTATTCCGCTTTTGCCGTCGCCCGCGAGGCGCTGCGATATCACACCGGTTGGGGCAGGGCCTGGGCCGCGCCCACGCCGAAACGCCGCTATGATGTGGTGATCGTGGGCGCGGGCGGACACGGGCTGGCCACTGCCTATTACCTGGGAAAGAATTTCGGGATCACCAATGTGGCGATCCTGGAAAAGGGATGGCTGGGCGGCGGAAACACCGGGCGCAACACCACCATTATCCGTTCGAATTACCTGCAGGATCCATCCGCGGCGATCTATGAAAAGGCGCGCGCGCTCTATGAAACCATGAGCCAGGATCTGAATTACAACGTGATGTTTTCGCCGCGCGGCGTGATCATGCTGGCGCAGACGGAACATGAGGTGCGGGGATACCGGCGCACCGCGCATGCCAATGCGCTGCAAGGGGTGGCGACCGAGTTCATCTCGCCGGAACGCGTCAAGGAAATTGTGCCCATCATCAACATCGAAGGACCACGGTACCCCGTACTGGGCGGTCTGTGGCAGGCGCGCGGCGGCACCGCGCGCCATGATGCGGTGGCCTGGGGCTATGCGCGGGCGTGTTCGGACATGGGAATGCATGTCATCCAGCAGTGCGAGGTGACCGGTGTCCGCTCCGAAGGGGGCAAGGTGAGCGGCGTCGATACCTCCAAGGGGCCGATCGACTGCGACAAGCTGGGCGTGGTGGTGGCCGGCCATTCCGGCGTGCTGGCCGAGATGGCGGGCTTCCGCCTGCCGATCGAATCGGTGGCTTTGCAGGCGTTGGTTTCCGAACCGATCAAGCCCTGCATGGACGTGGTGGTGATGGCCAACACGGTGCACGGCTACATGAGCCAGTCCGACAAGGGCGAGATGGTGATCGGCGGCGGCGCGGACGGCTACAATAACTACACCCAGCGCGGGTCGTTCCACCATATCGAGGAAACCGTGCGGGCGCTGATCGAGACCTTCCCGATGATCTCGCGGCTCAAGATGCTGCGGCAGTGGGGCGGCATCGTCGACATGACCGGCGACCGCTCGCCGATCCTGTCGAAAACCCCGCTGGAGGGCTGTTTCATAAACTGCGGCTGGGGCACCGGCGGGTTCAAGGCAATCCCCGGCTCGGGCTGGGGCATGGCCGAACTGATGGCCAAGGGGCATTCGCCGCTGACGCAGGCGTTTTCGCTGGACCGGTTCAAGGAAGGCCGGTTCATCGACGAAAGCGTGGCGGCGGGGGTGGCGCATTGAAACCGACCTCGCGAGACGCGCCGTTTTCTTTGAAAGAAAACGGATCTGAAAATTTGAAATTTTCCGGCGTCCAGGGGTCAACGGGGGACAGCAATGCCCTATCCTGACCGCCTCGCCGAAATCATGCGCGCCGATCTGGGCGTCGATCCTGGGCTGGCCGAAAAGAAGATGTTCGGCGGGCGCTGCGTTCTGCTGCACGGCAACATGATCTGCGGCGTCATGAAGGACGGCGCCATGTACCGCGTCGGCAAGGACCGTGAGGCGCACGCGCTGGCCGCCGGGGCGCAGCCATTGTCCTTCACCGGCCGCAAAATGGGCGGCAGGGTCGAAATCGACCAACCCGCATTCGAAGACGCCGCGCTGCGTGCCACGCTCACCGAACTGTCGCTGGCCCATGCCGCCAGCCTGCCCGCGAAAGGTTGAGGCCATGCTGATCCTCCACTGTCCTTATTGTGGTGTCGACGCCGACGAGACCGAACTTGCCCCTGGTGGCGAGGCGCATCTGAAACGCTACGGTCCTGGCTCAGGCGACGACGATTTTCACGACTACCTTTTCGCCCGAGAAAACCCGCGCGGCGTGCATTTCGAGCGCTGGCGTCATGCCCATGGCTGCGGCAAGTGGTTCCACGCCGCCCGCGCCACCGACACGCTTCAGGTCTTCGGCACTTATCCGGCTCAGACCTCTGAGCCGCCGAAGGAGATCCTGGAGCACATTCGCGCCGCCCGGCCCGGATGGTCGTGGAGGGAGTTCGCCTGATGCTTCCTTCTGATCTCAAGTTCCCCACTGCACCGACCGGCGCCCCAAGCGAAAGATCCGCCGCATGAGCACCCGCATCACCAGCCACGGCCGCCTGATCGACCGCAACACGACGGTCTCTTTCACCTTCAATGGCAGGTCTTTCATCGGCCACGTGGGTGACACGCTGGCCTCTGCTCTGCTGGCCAATGACCAGATGATGATCGGCCGTTCGTTCAAATACCATCGTCCGCGCGGGCTGGTTGCCTCGGGCGCCGAAGAGCCGAATGCGCTGGTGGGTCTCGGCACCGGTGCGCGTTTCGAGCCGAACCAGCGCGCCACCACAACCGAACTCTTCGACGGGCTGAGCGCGCGCAGCCAGAACCACTGGCCCAGCCTCGAACATGACATTGGCGCGATCAACAGCATGTTCGCCCGCTTTCTGCCGGCGGGGTTCTATTACAAGACCTTCATGTATCCGCGCAGTTTCTGGAAGTCGGTTTACGAACCTTTCATTCGGCAGTCGGCAGGTTTGGGCCAGGTGCCGACGGAACGTGACGCCGACACCTACGAACATTTTTACGCCTTTGCCGATGTGCTGGTGATCGGTGGCGGTGTCGCGGGGTTGCAGGCGGCGCTGACGGCGGGGCGCTCAGGCGCCAAGGTGCTGCTGATCGAGCAGAGCGCGCACTGGGGCGGGCGGGCACCTGTCGATGGCGGTAGCATAGACGGCGCGCCGGTGGACGGGTTCGTGGAACAGGCTGTTTCGGAACTGGAGGAGATGCCCAATGTGACCCTGCGCAGTCGCTGCATGGGGGCGGGGGTCTATGACCATGGCTATGCGCTGGGGTACGAGCGGTTGACCGATCATGCGCCGACGCAGCCCGGTCCGCGCCACCGCCTTTGGCGGATCCGCGCCAAACAGATCGTCACGGCAACCGGCGCCATCGAACGGCCGCTGGCCTTTGCCGGCAACGACGTGCCGGGGGTCATGCTGGCCTCTGCAATGCGCGATTACGTGGTGAATTACGGGGTCACGCCCGGACAGCGCGTCATCGTCGCCACCAACAACGACGATGCCTACCGTACCGCGATTACCCTGCACAAGGCAGGCGTGCAGGTACTGCGCATTCTCGATGCCCGTAATTCCGGCGGCGGCCCGTTGATGGGCGAGGCGCGCGAACTGGGAATGCGCATCGACTGTGGCCGCGCCATTGGCAAGGTCAAGGGCGGCAAGCGGGTGACCGGGGTTTCGATCTGTGCGCAAGAGGGGCAGGGCGGCGCGCTCGAAGACGTCGCCTGTGACGCGGTCGCGATGTCGGGCGGCTGGTCACCGGTGGTGCATCTGTGGTCGCACTGTGGTGGCAAGCTTACCTGGGACGACGCTTACGCGATGTTCCGTCCGGACCCGCAGCGCCCGCCCACAGGGGCCGATGGGTTGGGGTATGTGACGGCCGCCGGCGCGGCCAATGGCGCGCTGGCACTCGACGCCGTGCTGGCGGACGCGACGGTGGCCGCGTCCGCCGCCGTACGTGCAGCAGGGTTCAAGCCGAAATCCGTCGCACCGCCGCAGGGCGCCGCAAGCCCCGAGGCGCCGTTGGAACCGGTCTGGCTGATGCCGCGCCGGGCCGAGACACCGCTCCGGATGAAGGCCTGGCTGGACTATCAGAACGACGTCAAGGTCTCGGATGTGCAACTTGCCGCGCGCGAGGGTTATGAGAGCGTCGAACATACCAAGCGCTATACCACGCTCGGCATGGCGACCGATCAGGGTAAACTGAGCAACATCAACGGTCTGGCCACGCTTGCTGATGCGCTGCAGGCGGAGATCCCACAGGTCGGCACCACCACTTTCCGCCCGCCCTATACGCCGATCAGCATGGGCGCCATCGCCGGCGAGGCCCGCGCCGAGGTGTTCCAGCCGATCCGCAAGACGCCCATGCACGACTGGCACGAGGCACACGGCGCGGATTGGGAGCCGGTTGGCCACTGGCGTAGGCCCTATGCCTACAAGCGCCCCGGCGAATCCACCCACGACGCCGTCATGCGCGAGGTCAAGAACACCCGCGAAGCCGTTGGAATGCTTGATGCCTCTACCCTGGGCAAGATTCTGGTCAAAGGGCCGGACGCGGGCAAGTTCCTCGACATGATGTACACCAACATGATGTCCACATTGAAGCCGGGCAAATGCCGCTACGGGCTGATGTGTTCCGAGAACGGATTCCTGATTGACGACGGCGTTGTGGCCCGGATCGACGACGATGCCTGGCTGTGTCACACCACCACCGGCGGCGCCGACCGTATCCATGCGCATATGGAAGAGTGGCTGCAGACCGAATGGTGGGACTGGCAGGTCTACACCGCCAACCTTACCGAGCAATACGCCCAGATCGCCGTGGTCGGGCCGATGGCGCGCACGGTGCTGGAAACGCTCGGCGGCATGGACCTGTCGAAAGAAGCGCTGGGTTTCATGGAATGGAAGGACGGCGCGCTGGGCGGCATCCCGGTACGGGTCTACCGGATCTCTTTCTCGGGCGAGCTGAGCTATGAAATCGCGGTGCCCGCGAGCCTTGGGCAGGCGCTTTGGGACAAGATCGCCGATGTCGGCGCGGCTTACCGCATCATGCCCTATGGCACCGAATGCCTACACATCCTGCGTGCCGAAAAAGGCTTTATCATGATCGGCGACGAAACGGACGGCACCGTGATCCCGCAGGATCTGGGCCTGAACTGGGCGATCTCGAAGAAGAAAGAGGATTTCCTGGGCAAACGGGCGCAGGAGCGCAGCCATATGACCGACCCCGACCGCTGGAAACTGGTCGGTTTGGAAACCACCGACGGCTCAACGCTGCCCGACGGTGCCTATGCGGTGGCCGAGGGCGTGAATGCCAACGGCCAGCGCAACGTGCAGGGGAGGGTGACGTCGACCTATCATTCGCCGACGCTGGGCAAGGGGATCGCCATGGGGCTGGTTCTGCATGGTCCCGACCGCATGGGCGAGCTGCTGGAGTTCCCCGGCACCGATGGCAAAACCTACACTGCCAAGATCACCGATCCGGTGTTCTATGACAAGAACGGGGAGAAGCAGAATGACTGAACCCATCAGTGCCCTCAAAATGGCCGGCTTTGACGGACTGGCCCGTGTGGAAGACTGCGGATTGCAGGGAATGATCACCCTGCGCGGCGATCTCTCGGCTCGTGCGGTGAAATCGTCCGTCACCGCCGCAACCGGGCTGCCCGGCCCGAAACAGCCCCGCCCGTTGCAAATTATTGCGGGCAAGTCCGGCGCGGCGGCGTGGATGTCCCCTGACGAGATGCTGCTGCTGTGCCCCTATGGCAAGACCGGTTCTGTGCTGGCGGCGATGCAGGAAAAGCTGGCCAAGGTCCACGCGCTGGTGGTGGATGTCTCGGACGCCCGTGCGTTGCTGCAAGTTGCCGGACCCTGCGCGCGCGAGGTGATGGCCAAGCTCTGTCCGCTGGACCTGTCGCCGGAAAACTTCCGGCCCGGAACCTTACGCCGTACCCGCATGGCCCAGATCCCGGCGGCGCTGTGGATGGAGGATGACGCGACGTTCCGGGTGATCTGTTTCCGCTCGGTTGCCGACTATGCGTTCAACCTCTTGAAAACGGCGGCGCATCCGGAAGCCGGCGTGGGGTATTTCTGACAGGGTTTTGCCCGCCGGCACTGCCCGTACCCCCAAGGGACACCTGTGCGGGGCACCGGGCGCGGGGCCTCGCCCGGATGCAAACCGCAAACGGCGCGAGACCTTCTTCAAGCTGCTATAGACAGGCCTCCAGCAACGCGCGGGTGTTGTCATAGGTCATTTCCACGGGGTTGCCGCCGACGCTGGGATCGGCCAGTGCCGACCGGGTCAGTGCATCCAGGTCAGGATCGTGCACCCCCAGATCGCACAGGTTGCCGGGGATCCCCAGCTCGGCATTCAGGCGGTCCACATAGGCGCAGAACCCCTCGTAGCCGCCGTCGATCCCGAGATAGGCCGCAGCCGTGCCCAGCACGCCTTTGATGGCAGGGCGGTTAAAGCGCAAGACAGCGGGCATGCAGACGGCATTGGTGGTGCCATGGTGGGTATGATGAACGGCCCCGATCGGATGTGACAGCGCATGGATAGCGCCCAGACCCTTTTGAAACGCGGTGGCGCCCATGGCCGCCGCGCTCATCATATGGGCGCGCGCCTCGATGTCGGCGCCATCGGCATAGGCGCGCGGCAGATAGTCCTTTACCAGCCGCATGCCTTCGAGCGCGATGCCCTGGCTCATCGGGTGATAATGCGGCGAGCAAAAGGCCTCGACGCAATGGGCAAAGGCATCCAACCCGGTTCCGGCGGTAATAGCGCGGGGCATCCCCACGGTCAGTTCCGGATCGCAGATCACCTGCGCCGGCAGCATCTTGGGGTGGAAGATGATCTTTTTCTCGTGGGTCTCCGAGTTTGTCAGCACACCGGCCCGGCCCACTTCCGACCCGGTGCCGGCGGTGGTGGGAACCGCCACAATGGGGGCGATGCCGGCGGGATCGGCGCGGCTCCACCAATCACCCACATCCTCGTAATCCCAGACCGGCCGGGTCTGACCCGACATGAAAGCCAGCACCTTGCCCAGATCCAGACCCGAGCCGCCGCCAAAGGCGATGACGCCGTCATAGCCCCCGTCGCGCCAGACCTTCATCCCGTCGGCGAGGTTCCCCTCGTTAGGGTTCGGATCGACGTCCGAGAACATGGCCCGGCCCAGCCCCGCGTCCTCGAGCAGGTTCAGCGCGGCCGTTGTGATCGGCAGCCCGGCCAGACCCCGGTCGGTGACCAGAAGCGGCTTTGTGATGCCAGCGGCCCTGCAGGCGTCCGGCAATTCCTTGATGCGTCCCGCGCCAAAGCGGATCGCAGTTGGGTAGGACCAGTTTCCGAAAAGTTTCATTGGCTTACAGCTTTTTTTTGAGGTGGTAGGATTTGGGCCGGGTCAGGGCATGAAAGCCTAGGACCGATAGTCCGGCGCCGCGTCCGGTATCCTTGCAGCCGGTCCAGCACAGGCCCGGATCCAGGTAATCGGCCCGGTTCAGGAAAACGGTGCCGGTTTGCAGCTGCCGTCCGATGGTCTCGGCCGCCTTGGCATCCGCGCTCCAGATACTGGCGGTCAGACCGTAGCGGCTGTCGTTCATCAATGCGATGGCCTCGGCATCGTCGCGCACCGGCATGATGCCGACCACCGGGCCAAAGCTCTCCTCGCGCATGACTTCCATGTCATGGGTCACGTTGGTCAGGATCTGCGGTGTCAGATAGGCGGCACCGTCATCCGCGTCGAACCGCTCGATATGCGTTGTCGCGCCCTTGACCACGGCATCTTCGATCTGATCGCGCACCGTGCGTGCAAACCGGACATGCGCCATCGGTCCGATGGTCGTCTCGGGGTCGAGCGGATTGCCCAGCCTGTAGCTGTTGACCAGCGCCACGGCCTTTTCGACAAAGTTGTTGAAAAGGCTGTCGTGCACATAAATCCGCTCGATCCCGCAACAGCATTGGCCCGAGTTGAACATCGCCCCGTCGATCAGGGTGGCCACCGCGGAATTCAGGTCCGCATCGGCCCGGACATATCCGGGATCCTTGCCACCCAGTTCCGTGCTGACCGGAATAAAGGTACCGGCTGCGGCGCGCTCCATCGCCTGGCCGCCGCCGACCGAGCCGGTGAAGTTGACAAAATCGACCGCACGGCCCGAGATCAGCTGGGCCGTGGTGTCATGATCCAGCACGACATTCTGAAACACATCCGCCGGTACACCGGCGGCCCGGAACGCGTCGGCGAGCCGCTCCCCCACCAGCAGCGTCTGCGCCGCATGTTTCAGCACCACGGTGTTCCCGGCAATCAGCGCCGGAGCGACCGTATTGATCGCGGTCATGTAGGGGTAATTCCACGGTGCCACCACCAGCACCACACCATGCGGTTCCCGTTCGATCTTGCGCAGGAACCCGGGGCTGTCCTCTACAACGTTGGGCGCCAGTGCCTCCTCCGCGATGTCGGCCATATGGGACGCGCGTTCCTCAAAACCGCCAAACTCGCCGCCATAGCGCACCGGGCGGCCCATCTGGTGCGCCAGTTCAACCGCCATCTGATCGGTGGTTCGCCCGACCACGGCCACGGCCGCGCGCACCAGCGCGATCCGCTCCGCCAGCGGCCGCGCCGCCCAGCTCGACTGCGCCGCACGGGCGCGGTGCGCCGCCGCCAGCGCCGCCGCCGGTGACAGCGCCTCCCGCTCCAGATAGACCGACCCGTCGATCGGTGAGATACACTGCACAACAGTGCTCATGTTCCAAACACTCCGCAATCCGGGGCATGCCGCCCCTGTTTCATCTCTTCCAAAAATTCTCCCGCCGGAGGCTTCCCCGGTCAGACCTTCTCGAACCCACGGGCGATTTCCCAGTCTGTCACCGTGCGGTCGAAGTCTTCCTGTTCCCACTCGGCGCAGCGGGTGTAGTGGTCGATGACCCCATCGCCCATCGCCGCGCGCAGCATCCTAGAACCGCGCAGGGTCTCGGTTGCCGCCCTCAGGGTTGACGGAATCTCACCGGCCTCGGCGTCCTGATAAATATCGCCTGAAGTCGGCGCAGCCAGGTCCATCTTGTCCTCGATACCTTTCAGCCCAGCGGCGATCAGTGCGGCCTGCGCCAGATAAGGGTTCAGATCCGACCCGCCGATGCGGCACTCCATGCGCACCGATTTGGTGCCTTCACCGCACAGCCGGAATCCGGCGGTGCGGTTGTCCACGGACCAGACCGTCTTGGTCGGCGCAAAGGTGCCCTTCATGAAGCGCTTGTAGCTGTTGATGTACGGGGCCAGGAAAAACACGTACTCGGGCGCATAGGCGATCATTCCGGCGCAGAACTGGCGCATCAGGTCGGACATGCCATGCGGCTTGTCGGCGTCGTAGAATTCGGGAACCCCGTCGCGCCAGAGCGACAGGTGCACGTGGCTGGCTGAGCCGACCTTGTCGTTACGCCATTTTGCCAGGAAGCTGGCCGAGCGCCCCTGCGCCCAGGCAATTTCCTTGGTGGCATGTTTGGCGATGGTGTGGTGATCGGCGCAGGCCAGTGCGTCGGCATAGCGGATGTTCAGCTCTTCCTGCCCGGTTTCAGCCTCGCCCTTGGAGTTCTCCACCGGAATGCCGGCCGCGAAGAGGGCGTTGCGCAGTGGGCGCATCACCCCTTCTTCCTTTGTGGTCTGCAGAATGCTGTAGTCTTCGTTATAGCCACTGATCGGGGTCAGGTCCCGATAGCCACCTTTGCGGATCTCGTCGAAACCCTGTTCAAAAAGGAAAAACTCCAGCTCTGTCGCCATCATTGGGGTCAGGCCGAGTTCGGCCAGGCGGGCGATCTGGTGCTTCAGCATCTGGCGTGGGGAATGGGGCACCGGCTGATGGGTGTGGTGGTCGAGCACGTCGCACAGAACCATCACCGTGCCGTCCAGCCAGGGCACCGGGCGCAGTGTACCCAGATCGGGTTTCAGGACGTAATCGCCGTAGCCTGCGGCCCAGGACGTGGCGGCGTAGCCTTCGGGCGTGGCCATCTCAAGGTCGGTGGCCAGCAGATAGTTGCAGCAATGGGTCTCTTCCCAGGCGCTGTCGAGAAAGTTCTGCGCGTGGAATCTCTTGCCCTGCAGGCGCCCCTGCATATCGACAAGACAGACCAGGACGGTATCGACGGTACCGTCCGACACCTGCTGTTTTAGCGCATCAAGGGTGAGCATGAGCAACCTCGGGATCTGGCGCACAAGAATTTTTCGAAAATTCTTGGCAAATTTCTTTCAAAGAGTTTTGGCCCGCGCGCGACACGGCGGGCCAAATCGTGATCGGATCAGCCGTAGCGGTAGGGGCGGC
>JBFHMM010000006.1:0-39233 GCA_041594355.1 Paracoccaceae bacterium
CCGCCAGACCGCAGAGATCCGCATCGCCCTCATCAACCGCTTCAACGCAGACGGCACCGCTGAGATCGAGCGCGTCGCATGAACTCAACGGGGAAAGGGCGAACCGCGCGCGAAGGCCGAGTTCTGCAACAACGCCGCATGGGCATCGGCCTGATCATGCCGATCAAGCCCGATATCATCCGCGAGGTTCAGAGCAGTTCGCTGGCCGACGCCGCGCTTTGGGGCGGCGTGCTGTCCACCGTCTTTGCGGTGATGCCGTTCCTGTTCGGCCCGATCATCGGCAACCTGTCGGACAGTTTCGGCCGCCGCCCGATGATGCTGATCTCGCTGGACTTGATAGCTGCGGATTACCTCGTGATGGCGCTGGCCGGTTCGATCTGGTTGCTCTTGCTGGGCCGCATTGTCGGCGGCATCTCCGCCGCCGCTTCACCTGGGTCCGGGCCAACCCGCTCATCGCCTTTCGCGAAATCGCCCGCCTGCCCGCGATCCGCCCGCTGCTGGCGGTCTATGTCCTCTGTTCCGTGGCGCTCTATGTCTGCCCCACGATCTGGTCGTATCTCACGCAAGAGCGCTTTGGCTGAACACCGCAGGAGATCGGCCTGTCGCTGGGCCTATTCGGGGTGACCACGGCCATCATCTACGGCTGGCTGATCCGATTGGCGCTGCGCTGGTTCGGCGAACGGTTCACTGTGATCTGGGGCCATGTGTTCGACATGATCACATTCGGCCTGCTGGCCTTCATGACCAGCGGCACGCTCGCGCTGATCCTGATGCCGCTGGCGGCGCGCGGCGCGGTGGTCTCCCCCCGCGCAGCAGGGGATCATGTCGCGCATCGTCTCCAACGATCAGCAGGGCGAGTTGCATGCAGGGCGTGATGACCAGCGTTCACGCGCTCCCGATGATCGCCTCGCCGCTGAGAATGGCCAGGGTATTTTTCACCTTCACCCGCAAGGGAACAGCGTTCTACCAAACCGGCGCGCCTTTCCTGCTGTCCATGACCCTGCTGGTGGTCGGTCTGTTTCTGTTCATGCGGGCGCGGTTTTCCCTAACCTGAACCGACCGGCCCACGTCGCTTTCAAGCTTGCGGCAGTATCCTACCCGGTCCACGCTGCCCGAAAACGGGGAGTTTCAACATGCCAACCATCAAGGCGGCCGTGTGCCACGAATTCGGCGCGCCGCTGGTCATCGAGGATATCCAGATCGCCGCCCCCGGCTTTGGCGACGTCGAAGTGACCCTCGACGCCGTGGCGATCTGCCATTCCGACATCTCCTATGCCGAAGGCGCCTGGGGCGGCGATCTGCCCGCCGTCTACGGGCACGAGGCCGCCGGAACCGTCACCGCCACCGGCCCCGGCGCCGGCAACTTCAAGGTCGGCGACCCGGTCGTTGTTACCCTGATACGCGCCTGCGGCTCCTGCCCCAGCTGCGCGGGCGGCGAACCCACCATCTGCGAAACTCCCTATGACGGGCTCAAGGGGCCGATCAAAACCGCCGATGGCGGCCCGCTGATGCAGGCGATGGCCTGCGGCGCCTTTGCCGAAAAGGTAGTAGTGAACCACCGCCAGATCGTGCGTATCCCCGACGACATGGACCGCGACGTGGCCTGCCTGCTGTCCTGCGGTGTGATCACCGGCGTCGGCGCTGTGGTCAACGCCGCCAAACTGCGCGCCGGTCAGGACGTCGTGGTCATCGGTGCCGGCGGTGTCGGGCTGAACGCGATTCAGGGCGCCCGAATCGCCGGCGCCCGCCGCATCGTCGCGGTCGACATAACGCAGGACAAAATCGACATCGCCGGCGAATTCGGCGCTACCGACGGTGTTCTCGCGACCCACAAGGCCCCGTGGAAAGCCGCGTTTCGGGCCCTCGGCGGGCGCGGCGCCGACGCCGTCCTCATCACGGTCGGCGCCATTGCCGCCTACGATTCGGCCCCCCGCTACCTCGGCCGCGGCGGCAAGGCGGTGATGATCGGCATGCCGCACTCCGGCGCCATGGCCGAATACGAACCGGTCACCATGTCCTTCCTCGGACAGGGCTTCATCGGCTCGAAAATGGGCGATGTGGTGATCCAGCGCGACATCCCGTGGATGATCGACCTCTACCAGCAGGGCCGCCTGAAACTCAACGAGCTGATCTCAGGCCGCTGGCAGTTCGACCAGATCAACGAGGCCATCGCCGACACCAAAACCGGCAGCGCCAAACGGAACGTGATCCTCTTCGACCGCTAGTCTTTCATCTCTTCCACAAATATTCCCGCCGGAGGCACCCGCCGCCGCAACAAACCGGACCGCTGCCCATGAAACTGCAAGATCTCGACATCATCGTCACCGCGCCGCCCGCGCCGGGTTGGGGCGGCCGCTACTGGATCCTGGTCAAGCTCACCACCAACACCGGCATTACCGGCTGGGGCGAATGCTATGCCTCCTCCGTCGGACCAGACGCGATGCGCGCCGTCATCACTGATGTCTTCACCCGCCACATGGTCGGCGAAATCCCCGAAAACATCGAGCTGATGTTCCGCCGCGCCTATTCCTCGGGTTTCACCCAGCGCCCCGACCTAACCGTCATGGGCGCCTTCTCCGGGCTTGAAATCGCCTGCTGGGACATCCTCGGCAAACACCGCGAGCGTCCGGTTTGGGCGCTGCTGGGCGGCAAGTTGAACGACCGCATCCGTGCCTATACCTACCTCTACCCGCTCTCCCGGCACAATCTGACCGATTTCTGGACCGCCCCCGGTCAGGCCGCCGAAAGTGCGCTCGATCTGGTTGCGCGCGGGTACACGGCGGTCAAATTCGACCCCGCCGGCCCCTACACCATGCGCGGCGGTCACATGCCCGCGATGTCCGACATCGCGCAGTCGGTCGCCTTCTGTAAGGCAATCCGCGAGGCGGTCGGCAACCGCGCCGACCTGCTCTTTGGCACCCATGGGCAATTCACCACCGCCGGCGCGATCCGGCTGGGCCAGGCGCTTGAACCCTACGCGCCGCTCTGGTTCGAGGAACCGATCCCGCCCGACAACATCGACGAGATGGCCCGCGTCGCCCGAGCCCTGAGCATTCCTGTCGCCACCGGCGAGCGGCTCACGACCAAGGCCGAATTCGCCGCCGTCCTGCGCGCCGGGGCCGCCACTATCCTGCAACCGGCCCTGGGCCGCGCCGGTGGCATTTGGGAGATGAAGAAAACCGCTGCCATCGCCGAAGTCCATAACGCGCAAATGGCCCCGCACCTCTATGCGGGCCCGGTCGAATGGGCCGCCAATATCCACCTCGCTGCCTCAATCCCCAACCTGCTGATGGCCGAAACCATCGAAACGCCGTTCCACGCGCAGCTGATCAACAACTCGATCCGGGTCGAAGACGGCTTCATCACCCCGCCCGAAACACCCGGCCTCGGCATCGACGTGAACGAAGCCCTCGCACGCGCGCACCCCTATACCGGCGATGAACTGCACCTGCAGATGCAGGAAGCGCCCTGCGATTACGTTAAAGGCAATTCCTTCCAGGGCGGCGCCCCCGCGACCGATCCGGACCGGGATGATACAACTGAGGGGTGACAGACCCCCGATTTCTGAGGCATTATGTCGGGAAAGCCGAATATGAGGATCCACTCGTGACCGCTCAGCCCGTTCAGTCCCTGACGCCCGAGACCCCTCGGGACATGGCGCACCGCGCCACAGATGCCGCCGCCTTTCTCAAGACGCTGGCGCATGAAGGCCGGTTGATGATCCTGTGCCACCTCGGCGCGGGCGAGAAATCGGTGGGCGAACTCGAGGATCTGCTCAGCATCCGTCAAGCGGCGGTCAGCCAGATGCTGGCGCGCCTGCGGGACGAGGGGCTGGTAAGCACTCGCCGCGACGGCAAAACCATTTTCTATTCGCTGGCCGATACCAACACCGAACAGGTGATCGGCCTGCTCTATTCGCTGTTCTGCGTTCAGGACTGACACCCGCGCTGCCGCCGCGAAGTCGTCCCCTTTGGGCCGCCGGGTGAGCGGCCACCGGTCCCGCTTGTCACACCTCAGGCATGTCCCGCGCTGGCCGACAGGCTCAGCGGGTCCACCCCCAGCGACTTCAGCGCCGCGCCCCATTTCTCGTCATCCCGCATCCCGAACAGCAGGCTGGTGTCGGCCTCGGCCGTCAACCAGCCATTCATCGCGATTTCCTGCTCCAGCTGCCCCGGTCCCCAACCGGCATACCCCAGCATCATTAGCGCCTTTTCCGGCCCCTCGCCGCAGGCAATGTCCTCAAGGATATCCAGCGTGGCGGTCATGCGGAACGCATCGCTCACGCGCATCGAATGCAGGTTGGCATCATAGTCGGGAGAGTGCAGCACAAAGCCCCGCCCCGTCTCCACCGGTCCGCCGAAATAGACCGGCATCTGCGCAAGTCTGGGCTTTTCCGGCGCGATCTCCAGCTGGGTCAGCAAATCGCCCAGCCGCAAGTCCGCAGCCGGTTTGTTGACGATCAGCCCCATCGCGCCCTCGTCGCCATAGCTGCACATGAACACCACCGAGTGTTCAAACCGGATATCTCCCATCCCCGGCATCGCGATCAGAAGTTTGCCTGTCAGATCCATTTGGTCCGCCCTTGCTTTTCTCCCCCAAAATGGCCCCGCCTCCGGCCCAGTGCAAGCCCAGCGCAAGCACAGTGCAAGGGTCGGCGCTAAAACCTGCGAAAATTGCAATATGTTGACCGGATCGTGACTTGGCATTTCATCCATCAAGGCGCATCTAAGGGGCATGCTGACCCGAATGATCACCCGCTTGACCCTCTGCGCCGCGCTTTTGCCCGCTCTGGTGCTAACCGCCCCGCCCGCCCGCGCCGACACCCGGTTCGGCAGCGTCGACGACTTGGTGCGCATCGACGTGCTCGATGGCGGAATGACCCCGCGCGGCACCTATCAGACTGCCCTGCGCCTGACGCTCAAGGACGGCTGGAAAACCTACTGGCGCGCGCCCGGAGATGCCGGCATCCCGCCCAGCTTCAGCTGGCGCGGCTCGCGCAACGTCGGCGATGTCGCCATCACGTGGCCCGCGCCACAGGTCTTCGACAGCGGCGGCTTGCGCACCATCGGCTATCAACGCGAACTGGTGCTGCCGGTCGAAATCACCCCCTCGCGCGCTGGCCAGCCCGTCCGCCTGCGCGGCGTGATGGAGGTCGGGGTCTGCGCCGACATCTGCGTGCCCGGCACCTTGAAATTCGACCATGATCTTGATGCGGCGGCGGCCAGCAACCCGGCTATCGTCGCGGCGCTGGCCCAGCGCCCATATTCCGCCAGAGAGGCCGGCGTCCGCGCCGCCACCTGCCGGCTCAGCCCGACCGCCGACGGCATCCGGGTCGAGGCGCGCATCCGCATGCCATCGGTCGGCGGGCGCGAACTGGCGGTGATCGAACCCGGTGACCCGACGATCTGGGTCTCGGGCATCGACGTCACCCGCAGCGGCGACACCCTGACCGCCTCGGGCGAGCTGATTTCCGAAACCGGAGGCAGCTTTGCCGTCGACCGCTCTCAGCTGCGCTTCACCGTGCTCGGCAAAAGCCGCGCGGTCGATATTCTTGGCTGCACGCCGGGCTGACCGGCATGTCCAGCAACCCGCTTCTGGGCGCCATCGCGGTGCTGATCCGGAGAGATCAGGTGTTGCTGGCCCGGCGTGGCAAATCGCCCGACGCCGGGCTCTGGGGCTTTCCCGGCGGTCACGTGGAACTGGGGGAAACCGCGCTTCAGGCCGCTGTGCGCGAGTTGCAAGAGGAAACCGGGGTGCTGGCCGATCCGCTGGGCTACCTGACAAATGTCGATGTGCTCAGGCATCACCCCGACGGCTCGGTCGCGGTGCATTACCTGCTGGCCGCCGTCCTCTGTCGGTTCCGCTCGGGCGATCCGGTCGCCGCCGATGACATCACAGACGCCGCATGGTTCGACTGCGCCCGCATCCGCGCCGGTGAATTGCCGATGAGCGCCAGCGTTGCCGAAGTCATGGAACTGGCGCTGGCCCGCCTCTAGACCTGCCGCGCCGAACCGCGCCCATAGACCAGCGCCGACAGCAGGAACGCCACAATCGTGATCGCCAGCGCGCCGGGAACGAACAACGCCAGGCCAGCGCGCAGCGGCGACAGCGCATCCAGCACTGGCACCGCGTCAGTCAGCGCCTGCGGCAGGTTCCCGGTCGCCAGCGCCCAGCCCAGTGTCACCGCCAGCCAGCCGAGCACCACCAGACCGGTCACCACGACCACCGCCCGCAAGGCCCGGTTCGGGCTGCGCAGCGCTCGCCGCAACGCGGTGATCGGGCGCGAAACGTCGTTTTGCGCCGCCACCAGCGCCGGCACCACCAGCAGCACCAGGAACATCCCGAACCCCAGTCCGTACACCAACGTGATCACCGTCGGCTTCAGAAATTGCGCCTGCTGCGACTGTTCATACAGCAGCGGCGCCAGTCCCAGCACCGTGGTCAGCGTCGTCAGCAGCACCGGCCGCAGCCGGTCGGCGGCGGCATCCACGATCGACGGGATCAGCCCGCGATCCTGAGCATATTGGTCAATCGTGGTCACCAGCACGATGGAATCGTTGATGATGATGCCGGTCATCCCCAGCAGCCCCACCACTGTGAACATACTCAGCGGCACGTCCCACAGGTGGTGGCCAAAGATCGTACCGACCAGACCGAAGGGGATGATCGCCATCACCACCAGCGGCCGGGTCCAACTGGCAAAGATCCAGGCCAGCACCAGATAGATGCCGGTCAGACACAGAATCAGCCCGGTTCGCGCCTCGTTCAGAAAATCGTCTTCCTGCTCGCTCAGGCCCGACATCCGCCATTCCACCTGTCTCCGGCTGGCGATCTCCGGCAGGATCTCATCCTTCAGCGCGGTCTGGATCTCTTCGGCGCGGGCCGGGTCGTCTTCGGATATGTCGCCGGTCACGCTGATCAGACGTATCCCGTTCTCGCGCCGCACGGTCGAAAACCCGGTGCGCTGTTCGACGCTGACAATATCGGCCAGCGGCACATAGATCCCCTTGGGTGTCCGCATCAACGTCCGGTCCATGAAATCTGCGGTCAGTTCGCCCTCTGGCAACTCGACCCGGATCGCTGCGCTGCGCGGACCGTCGGGATAGGTCGCCGCCTCAATCCCGTTCAGCCGGTGCCGCAAGGCCCGGCCCAGCGCGTCGATGGTGAACCCCAGCGCCTGCCCCTGCGGTGTAAGGTCCAGGATTAGCTCTTCCTTGTCATAGGCCAGGTTGTCCTCGACCGCCGACACCTCCGGATACCGCAACAGCGCGGTGCGCAGATCCTCGCTGGCATTCTTCAGCGTCTGCACATCGGCACCAAAGAGCTGCACGTCCAGCGCATCGCCTCCCGGCCCCGACCGCCAGCCCCGGAAGCTGACAGTTTCCACCATCGGATGATGCCCGACACGATCCTGCAGGTCCGCGACAAAGGCAAAACTGGAATAGGGCCGCAGGTCGGCGTCGATCAGTTCGATGGATATCCCGCCCAGCAAGTCGGTGTCCTTGGTCTCCACCCCCGATAGCCCGCGCCCGGCATTGCCGCCAATTTCCGCCATCACATATTGCAGCGGATTGCGCCCGTGTTTGTCTTCGTATTCGCGGCCCAGTTCCTCGGTCGCGCGCTGCATCTCACGCATCATCGCCAGTGTATCACCGCGGGTCGCGCCCTCGACCATGGCAAAGTTGCCGGTCACCGATCCGCGTTCCGGCGCGTTGAAGAACCGCCATTTCACGTCACCGCCGATGAACAGCGCCAGCTGGCTCGCCAGGATCACCACCGTCCCCGCCAGCACCACGT
Source organism: Paracoccaceae bacterium (assembly GCA_041594355.1). Lineage (GTDB taxonomy): Bacteria > Pseudomonadota > Alphaproteobacteria > Rhodobacterales > Rhodobacteraceae > JAIUZI01. The sequence continues at coordinate 7,798 of JBFHMM010000006.1, forward strand.
AACGCCCCCAGACCACCCAGCCCATCAGCGGCCGGAACAGGTGGTCGCGGACCCAGCGAAACCCCATGTTCACGACCCGGTTTGGCAGGTCGTACCAATGCTCCTTCGATGAATGCGCGATGGCGTGGGACATGTGGTTTGGCAGGATCAGGAAACATTCCACCAGCGACGCCAGCAGCACCACGATCACGGTAAAGGGGATGTCCTTGATCAGATCGCCGAACCGGCCACCAATCGCGGTCAGCCCGAAAAAGGCGATCACCGTCGTCAGCGTCGCCGCCAGCACCGGCATCGCCATACGGCTCGCGGCGTTTTCCGCCGCCACCACCGGATGTTCGCCCAGCCGCCGGGCGCGGAAATCGGCATGCTCGCCGACCACGATGGCGTCATCCACCACGATACCCAGCGTGATGATCAGACCAAACAGGCTGACCATGTTGATGGTCAGGCCAAAGGCATACATCAGCGCGATTGCCGCAAACATCGCGGCCGGAATACCGGCGGCCACCCAGAAGGCGATCCGCGCGTTCAGGAACAGGAACAGCAGGCAAACCACCAGCACCAGACCAACCAGCCCATTGTCCACAAGGATGTTCAGACGGTCGGTGATCGCCTCGGCCCGGGTCCGGATCAGTTCCAGCGTGACCCCCTGCGGCAGGCTCAGCTGCATCTGTGCCGCCACCTCCTCGACCCGGTGCTGAATCCGGATGGCATCGCCCCGGTCGGACCGGTCGACGCGGATCGACATCGCCGGGTTATCACCGACGAAATAGCTGCGTTTGCGGTCCACCCCCTCGACGCGGATCGTCGCCACGTCGCCCACGGTCAGCTTGGATCCGTCCGGATTGGACCGCAGCACGATCCCCGTCAGATCCTGGGGCGAGCGTTTCTCGGTGCCGGTGCGCACCCGCGCGTTGGCGCCGGTCACATCGCCCGCCGGGTCAGCGTCAACCTCGGCGGCGATAGCGGCGGCGATATCGGCCATGGCAATATCGTTGACGATCAACTGCATGGTCGGCACTTCGACCAGCGTTTGCGGCGCCGCCACACCCCGGATCGTGGTCCGCGTCACGCCCGCCTTGAACAGCCGGGTGACGAATTCATCCGCGAACAGGCCCAGCTGCTCGGGCGCGATCGGCCCGGTGATCACCACATCGGTCACCCGGTCCCGCCAGACCCCGCGCCGCACTGTCGGGTCTTCGGTGTCGTCCGGCAATGTCGTAACCGTGTCCACCGCCGCCTGCACCTCGTCCGCCGCCCGCGACATGTCCCAGCCCGGCTCGAACTCCAGCACCATCGTCGCCCGCCCCTCGCGCGAAACCGAGGCAGAGCTTTCGACCCCGTCCACCGCCAGCAAGGTGGGTTCCATCACCTGAACGATGGCGCTGTCAACGTCTTCGGGGCCGGCGCCTTCCCATTCCACCTGCACGGTGACGTTCTCGACGATCACGTCGGGAAAGAACTGCGCCCGCATGTTGGGGATCGCCGCCGCCCCCAGAACCAGCAGAACCACCAGTAGCAGGTTCGCCGCCGTCCGGTGGCGGGTGAAATAGCTCAGCAGCCCGCCCGCGCCCTTGGGCAACTCGCGGATCATCGGATCAGCCCCCCATCCGGGCTTCGATCCGCTGCACCAGCCGCGCCGGCACCTTGGCCTCGTTCAGCTTGGCCAGGATATTGGCCTTGATCTCGTCCGGCAGCCGCGCGCTGCCTTCGATTGCGGCGATCAGCCGGGCCCGCCGCTCGTCGCTCAGGTCCAGCATCGACAGGTCAGGCGCCGGCTCGGCCGAGGCCTCCTCGCGCAGCGGGCGCACCTTGATCCCCTTGCCCAGAAGCGGCGTGCGCCCGATGACGACCTCGCGCCCCGCCAGACCCTCGCCCCGGATCAGCACCGTGTCGCCCTGCCGCCGCACCAGCCGCACCTGCAACACCTCCAGCCGGTCTTCCGCGCCGATCACCAGCACCGTCTCGGCGGCGTCCAGAGCCGAGGCCGCAACCCGCACCACCTCGTCGATCGCCGGTTCTTCCACCGCCACGGTCACGAAGTCGCCGGGGCGGAACCCGGGCGCCGCGTCCAGCCGGGCAAAGATCACCCGGCCCGACTGACCCTCGCCCACCGCCGCGCTGGCACGGCTGATCCGGCCCGTGGCCACGAGATCGGCCCCGCTGGCGTCCAGCCGTGCGGTGACCGGCGCCGTTATCAGCCGCCCGTCATCATCCAGCAGCCGCACATATTGCGCCGTCGACACCCGAAACGCCACTTCCAACGCATCCGGATCGATCAGTTCCGCCAGCTTTTCGTTCGCCGACACCAGCCGCCCCTCGACCACGTTCACCGCGCTCAGCGTACCGGGAAACGGCGCGCTCAGCTCAGTGTCAGCCAGATCCCGTTCGGCGATCTCCAGCGCGATCCGGGCCCGCGCCAGCCGGGTCGCAGCCTGATCGATCCGCGCCTCGGCCTGCGCCACCGCCAGCCGCCGCGCCAGCACCGACTGCCGCGCCGAGGCCGCTGCCAATTCCGCTGTCTCGACGCTGGCTGCCATGCCGACGCCGCGCTCCTGCAGGTTCTCCTGCCGTTTCAACGCCCGCTCGCGCAGTTCTGCCTGATCCTCCGCCGCCTTCAACTCGTCGCGCGCCAGCAACAGCGCGCGTTCCGCGTCCCGCCCCTCGGCCTGCGCATCCAACAGATCACTCTGCGCTCGGTCGCGGGCCGACTGCGTGTCCGCCGGGTCGATCCGCATTAACGCACCGCCCGCCGCGACCGCGCCGCCATCTACGAACGCTTCCGACAGCCAGATCACCCGCCCGCCGGTGGCGGCGCGCAATTCCAATGTCCGCCGGCTCTGGATCTGGCCATAGGCTTCCAGCAGCGGCACCACCGTTCCGGGCCGCGCCGTGACAACGTTGACGGCAAACACCCGTTCGCGCGCCTGCGGCGCCCGGGCGTCGTCCGCCATGCGCTCACGCACGGCGCCCATTACCAGCTGTGCCGCATACAGCAACAGCGCAAGCGTCAGCGCGGCAAGGAACACACCCACCAGACTTTGCCGCAAGAACCGCATTTCCAATTCCTTCAGGTCGCTTCACGCTGCCACACACATAAGGTAGCGAGGCCGGGGGAAATGCCAAGCCACAAGCGGTTTGCCAGTCATTTCAACGCGGGTCTGAGCTATTTCCGTCGCAAATGCTCGTCCAATCGCGGCATTATTTCCACGAAGTTACAGGGCCGGTGCCGATAGTCCAGCTGCCATTGCAGAATTTCGTCCCAGGCATCCTTGCAGGCACCGGGGCTGCCGGGCAGCGCAAACAAATAGGTGCCGCCCGCCACACCGCCCGTCGCGCGGCTCTGCACCGCGCTAGTGCCGATCTTGTTCATCGACACCATGGTGAACACGGTACCAAAAGCTTCGATCTCTTTCTCATAGACGTCGCGATGGGCCTCGACTGTCACATCACGCCCGGTCAGCCCGGTGCCGCCAGTGGAAATCACCACGTCGACGGCCTCGTCTGCGATCCAGTCGCGCAACTGCGCCGCGATCTGGTCGCGCTCGTCCTGCACGATCCTACGGTTCGCCAGAACATGCCCCGCCTCGGCGATCCGGTCCACCAGAACCTGGCCCGACCGGTCCTCCTCCAGCGACCGCGTGTCCGAGACCGTCAGCACCGCGATGCGCACCGGTACGAATTCCATGCTCTCATCAATCCGTGACATGTCTTACGCCTTTTCCATTATCGCCAGCCGCAGCGCCAGTGCCGCGAAAATTCCACCGCTGATCCACCCCAGCGCGCGGGTCACGCCCGGCGAGCCGGTCAGCCACAGCCGGGCCCGGCCCGCAAAGATTCCGACCGCGCCGTTGATCACGAACCCACCGAGGCTCAGGATCGCGCCAAAGACTAGGAACTGCCCCAGCAGCGGCCCAGCGGCGGGATCAACAAACTGCGGGATAAAGGCCAGCACGAACAGGATCACCTTTGGGTTGGTCAGGTTGACCCACAAGCCGGCGCGAAACGCCCGCGATGACGGGATCCGCGGCGCATCCGCGTGCGCAGCCCCACGTGTCACCGCGCCCCAGGCCAGAAACAGCAGATAGCCCACCCCGACCCAGCGGATCACATCGAACAGCCACGGTATCGCCGCCACCGCCGCGCCCAGCCCCAGCCCCGCCAGTGTCACATGCACCAGCGCGCCGGCCGAGATACCTGCGCTAGCCGCAACCGCCGGTCGCGCGCCTGAATGCAACCCCTGCCCAAGACAGAACATCATATCCGCCCCCGGTGTCAGGTTCAGCGCCAACGCCGCCGGCACGAACGCCAACAGGGTGATGGTGTCGATCACGCCGGTACCTCGAACCAGTTGATCCTCGGCCCCAGGTTGACGACCTGCGTTCGCCCGATGCTACCGGTCTTGCCCCAGCTGTCGTGGATATGGCCGCAAACCGCCAGCTGCGGCTGCACCCGTTCAATCGCCGCGCGGATCGCCACCGACCCTACAGACACCCCCTGCGATGTCTCGTCCGCGACCCACTTGGGCGGCGAATGCAGCACCATAATGTCCGCCGCTGCGCACTCCGCCAGCATGGCTTCGGCCCCGGCGTCGGACAGATCGCAGGACCAGCTGCCAAAGGGCGTCTCGGGCACGGCATAGCCCAGCCCAAAGAACTTCTGGTCCAGCACCTTGCAGCCGCTGCCGTGCAGGACGCTCCATCCCGGCGGCGCCGCGGCCTGCAGCTCCTCGATGCTTTCGGCATTGCCCGGCACCGCGATCACCGGCGCGGTGATCCCGGCCAGCATCGCCATCGCCTCGTCCAGCCCTTGGCGCATATTGCAGAAATCGCCCGCCCCGATCACCAGATCGGCCCCGGCGCTGGCGGTCACGATATCGGCGGCGCGAGCACGGGCCATGTGCAGATCGGAAAAGGCGAGTATCTTCATGTCAGCTCTCTCAGTCGCGCGTTCAGGTCCAGCAGATCCGCCCAGGCCGCGCGCTTGGCCTGCGGCTGGCGCAGCAGGTAGGCCGGGTGGAACATCGGCAGCACCGGCAGGTCCATCGCTTGGTCCCACTGGCCGCGCAGTCGGGTGATGCCGCGTTTGCTCAGCACCGCCTGACAGCTGATGTTGCCCATCAGCACGATCACCTTTGGCCGAGCCAACTCGACATGCCGCTTCAGAAACGGTTTCAGCATGGCGATCTCTTCGGGCAGCGGATCGCGGTTCTGCGGTGGCCGCCACGGCAGCACATTGGTGATATAGACATTTTCGGCCCGGTTCAGCGCAATCGCGTCCAGCATCCGATCCAGCAGCCGACCGGCGCGCCCGACAAAGGGGCGCCCCTCGCGGTCCTCGTCGCGGCCCGGCGCCTCGCCGATGATCATCACCGGCGCACCCGCCACCCCGTCCGAAAACACCAGATTGCGCGCGCCCTTCTTCAACTCGCAATGCTCAAACGCCGCCAACGCCCCAGCCAGCCCATCCAGCGACCCGGACCCGGCCGCCGCCTCGCGCGCCACCCTGACCGGGTCCTCCGCCCGCTCCTCCACCGGCGCGACACCCGGCTGTATCGCCTGCACTGCCGGTTTCGCCTGCACCGGTTTGGCCTGTTTATCGGGAAGCTCATAGCGGTTGACCGGCACATCCCCGATCGCCTCGGTAGCACCCAGTTCCACCTGCCACTCAAGCAACGCCCGGGCGCTATGAAAATCCAAAGTCGAATCCATGCCCCCACTCTACCCCTCCGCGCGGCAAGGGAAAGCCGAACCCGCCGGCAAAACGCCCGCAAAATTCACCTTGTCTTGATGAGCCGTCCCGTGGACCCTGTTGTCATGCGCCTCGTCCTGCTTCTGCTCTGCCTTTGGCTGCCCTTTGTCGCGGCCCCAACCGCCACCACCGCCGCAACCCACAACAGCTGCCCGCCGGGTCAGACCGCCTGCGGATTCAACACCTGCTGCCGCTCCAGCCAGACCTGCAGCTGGGACGGCTATTGCATCCCGCTTGGCGGCACCTATTGCGGCGGCGGCCGCAGCTGCCCCGCAGGCCAACTCTGCAGCCCCAACGGGCTGCGCTGCGAACCCTTCGGCACCACCCCTTGCAGGTCAGGCACCTGCCCCCCCGGCTCCAACTGCGGCCCCGGTGGCACCTGCCTTAAACGCGGCGAAACCCGATGCAACGGGCTGGGCACCACCTGTCCGGAGGGCACCACCTGCCTGCCGACCGGCGGCTGCACCCGGCCCAATACCTTTCTCTGCCCGACCGGGTCGCAATGCCGCCCCGGCTTCAAATGCTCGCTGGTCCGGGGCTGCGTGCCGCAACGGGCGGTCGACTGCGGCTATGGCAAATGGTGCAAAGCCGGCCAGCTCTGCCTCGCGGACGGCAGCTGTTCAGAGGTCGGCGCCACCCGCTGCCCTGCCGGCACGCTCTGCGAACAGGGGTTCACCTGCCAGCCGGACGGAAGCTGCCTCAAGATTTCCGAACACCCGGACACCCAGCCGAAAAACGCCGACTGAGCCCAGTCAAAAACCACCGTCAATATTGCCCCCGCCCGGTGGCCTTTCTATAAGCAACCCGATTGCCCCGACGGAGCTGCCCCATGACCTTTGCCCATCGCCACCTTCTCGGGATCGAACAGCTCAGGCCCCAGGACATCACTGCGATCCTTGATCTGGCCGAAACCTATGTCGACCTGAACCGGCAATCGGACAAACACGCCGACGTGCTGGCCGGCCTGACCCAGATCAACATGTTCTTTGAGGCATCGACTCGTACCCAGGCCAGTTTCGAACTGGCCGGAAAACGGCTGGGCGCCGACGTGATGAACATGGCGATGCAGGCCAGCTCGATCAAAAAGGGCGAAACCCTGATCGACACCGCGATGACGCTGAACGCCATGCACCCCGACCTTCTGGTGGTGCGCCACCCGCATTCCGGCGCCGTGGATCTCTTGGCGCAAAAGGTCAATTGCGCGGTGCTGAACGCCGGCGACGGCCGCCACGAACACCCCACGCAGGCGCTATTGGACGCGCTGACCATCCGCCGCGCCAAGGGTCGGCTACACCGGCTCAACATCGCCATCTGCGGCGACATCGCCCATTCCCGAGTTGCCCGGTCGAACATCCTGCTACTGGGCAAGATGGAAAACCGTATCCGCCTGATCGGCCCACCGACCCTGATGCCGTCCCAGATCGACCAGTTTGGGGTCGAGGTCTATAACGACATGCACAAGGGGTTGGCCGATGTCGACGTGGTGATGATGCTGCGCCTGCAGCGCGAACGGATGGACGGCGGCTTTATTCCGTCGGAACGCGAATACTACCACCGCTACGGGCTGGACGCCGAGAAACTGGGGCTGGCAAAGCCCGACGCCATCGTCATGCACCCCGGTCCGATGAACCGGGGCGTCGAAATCGACGGAACTCTGGCCGATGACATCAACCGCTCGGTGATCCAGGATCAGGTCGAAATGGGTGTCGCCGTACGCATGGCCGCGATGGAGCTGCTGGCCCGCAACCTGGCCAAGGCCCGTGCCGCATGACCGACGTCCCCCTGCATCACGGTGAAACCCTGCTGGCGGAATGGCGGCCCGACTTCCGGGTCTTTGCCCGCAAGCTGCTGTTTGTGGGCGCGATCACGGCGCTGGTGCTGGGCGCTCTTGGCGGCGTGTTCGGCGGTCGGGACGATCTGTTTTTCTGGATCGCCAGTTTTCCGCTGGTGATGGCGATCTACATCTTTGTCTTTGGCGACTACGATGAATGGCCCCGCCGGCGGGATGACTGCTGGCTGCTGACCGATGACCGGCTGATCTTTCGCAACACGCGGGACGACACCCAGAACGCCGATGTGGATCTGCGTGATATCCTGCGAATCCGCCCCTGGATGGGCTGGGCGCTGCGGGTCCGGCTGGGAAACCGGCAGGCCCTTGTCATGGCCTTTCTGCCCGACGGCAAATCCGTCCGCGCCACGCTACAGGCGGCGGTCGACACTGCCAAGAAAGATCCGCCAGATGACGCCTGACGCTCCCTCTCTCGACGTGGCGACAGGCGAACGCGGCGTTGTGCGCTTGTTCGCGCTGCACATGCCCGCCGAGCAGGCCCGCTTCCTGCGCGAACCTGGCGCGGCGGATCAGCTGCTGGGCGTCAGCGGGCTGGACCCCGACCAGATCGACATCTTCAACGTCGCCGACATGGAGGAGCTCGGCCTATTCGGCTACCTGACCGACGGGCTGGGTATCCCCCATGATCAGGTCGCCGCCAGCCAGAGCCGCATTGACGGGCTAACCGGCTGGGTCATGGTGCTGCGCAGCCGCGCCTTTCAGGGGAAGGCGATGATCCTGAACCCCGCCGCCAGCCTGACGCTGGCCGCGCAATTCCACGAACCCGGAACCGACTGGACCGCGACCGCCATGCAAACCGACAGCGCCAAACCCTTTGCCGCCCCACGCGTGCCGCCGCGACAGGCCCGCGACCAGGCGCGCCGGATCGGTGCCACCCTCTTTGCCGTAGTGATGGCGCTGATCCTCCTCGTGCTGGCACTGGTGATCCTATGATTGACACCATCGCCTTTACCGCCGACCGCGGCGCCTATATCCGCAGCCACCTCTCGCTGGCGGGGCTGGCCAGCGTCGCCGCGATGCTGTTTCTCTGGCTGATGGGCAACCCCTATGTCTGGACCGGTCTCGTGGCCGGGATCGGCGGCATCGGGGTGCGTGGCTGGTACCTCGCCTCCGAAGAACTGTCCGCCGTGTGGGAACTGGACAGCGCCGCCCTTGTCGGTCCGGGTGGTCGCCGGGTGCCGCTGGCGCAGATCGAAACGATCAATATCCTTGGCAGTTTCGTGCAGATCGTCACCACTGGCGGCGAAAAAAACCTGATCAAGTATCAGGCCGACCCAGCGCGCACCAGGGCCGAAATCGAAAGGGCACGGGGATGAGCGCCCCGCCGGAATGGGAAGACCTGCTGGGCGAGGATGAAACGATCCTCTGTCAAGGTCGCCCGGACAGTGCCCTCGTGCTTCGCGTCAACAACACAATGATGTTCGTCTTCGGCCTGTTTTTTGCGGGATTCGCCCTGTTCTGGATACTCGACAGCCTGCATTTCGCGGTCGGCCTTGGCCTGGCCTTTGGCGGATTGTTCTGGAATGCCTACCGGCGGCAGCGCGGCCGGTACACTCTGAATGACAAACGTGACCTCATCGCCACTGACCTGCCGCTCCAGGGGCGCCGCCTGGCGTCCTACCCGATCACCCCGAACACGCAGTTGGAATTCGAGGACGGGCCAGTGTCATCGGTGTATTTCGGCACCGAGACGGTTCAGGAACAAGAAGATATCAGCTGCCGCAAAGTCGGGTTCGACCGGATCGTCTATGGCGGGGACGTGTATCGCCTGATGCGCAAGATCCAATCCGACGCCCAAGGCCCAACGGAGACACAATGACCACGCTTTTCACCAATGCCCGCCTGATTGACCCCGAGGCCGGAACCGACACCAGCGGCTGGCTGCTGGTCAGGGACGGGGCAATCGCCGCCACGGGCGCTGGCGCGGCGCCTAGTACGGGAGAGCAGCCCGCGAGGTCCATTGACTGCGAGGGAAAATGCCTCGCCCCCGGCATCGTCGATTTGGGCGTCAAGGTCTGCGAACCCGGCGAACGGCACAAAGAAAGCTACAAATCCGCAGGTCTGGCAGCGGCAGCCGGCGGCATCACCACCATCGTCACCCGCCCCGATACCACGCCGGCCATCGACAGCCCCGAAACGCTCGAATTCGTCACCCGCCGCGCCCAGGCCGACGCGCCAGTCAACGTCCTACCCATCGCCGCGCTCACCAAGAATCGCGCAGGCCGTGAGATGACCGAGATCGGGTTTCTCATGGACGCCGGCGCCGTCGCCTTCTCCGACTGCGACCATGTCGTTGAAAACACGAAAGTTTTCTCGCGCGCACTGACCTACGCCCGATCCTGCGGCGCACTGGTCATCGCCCATCCGCAAGATCCAGGGCTGAGCCAGGGGGCGGCCGCGACCTCCGGCAAATTCGCCTCGCTGCGCGGGCTGCCCTCTGTGTCACCGATGGCCGAACGCATGGGGCTGGACCGCGACATCGCGCTGATCGAGATGACCGGCGCGAAATACCACGCGGATCAGATCACCACCGCCCGCGCCCTGCCCGCGCTGGAACGCGCCAAGAAAAACGGGCTCGACATCACCGCCGGCGTCAGCATCCACCACCTGACCCTGAACGAGCTGGACATTGCCGACTACCGAACTTTTTTCAAGATAAAACCGCCACTTAGGTCCGAAGACGACCGTATGGCCGTGGTCGAGGCCCTGCGCGGCGGGCTGATTGACATCATCAGTTCCATGCACACTCCGCAGGACGAAGAGTCAAAACGACTGCCGTTCGAGGAGGCCGCCTCAGGCGCGGTCGCGCTTGAGACTCTGCTGCCGGCGGCGCTGCGCCTGTATCACGCGGGCCAGCTGGAGCTGCCGCAACTGTTCCGCGCGATGGCGCTGAACCCGGCTCGTCGGTTGGGTCTGCCTTCGGGCCGGTTGAGCTTGGGTGCGCCAGCCGACCTGGTGCTGTTCGATGCCGACGCACCCTTTGTGCTGGACCGGGCCACCCTGAAATCCAAATCGCGCAACACCCCGTTTGACGGCCAGCGAATGCAGGGTAGGGTCCTTACAACCTATGTCGCCGGAACCCCGGTCTATCGGAGAGCCTGATGCCCGAACTCTACACGCCCACCGCTCAGTTGATGTCCTGGGCCCTCGCCGGCTACGGGCTCGGCTCGATTCCGTTTGGCCTCGTGCTGGCCCGGATCATGGGGTTGGGCAATTTGCGCGAGATCGGGTCAGGCAATATCGGCGCCACCAACGTGCTGCGCACCGGAAACAAGCTGGCGGCAGCCCTAACCCTGCTGCTGGACGGCAGCAAGGGTGCGGTAGCGGTGCTGCTTGCGCGCACCTATGCTGGCGAGGACGCCGTGCAGATCGCCGCGCTGTTTGCCTTTCTTGGCCATTGCTACCCGGTGTGGCTGGGATTTCGTGGCGGCAAGGGCGTCGCGACCTTTCTGGGCATCTGGCTGGCGCTGGCCTGGCCCGTTGGCCTGGCCTGCTGCGCGACATGGCTGGCGGCGGCCGCGATCAGCCGGACATCATCGATCGGCGCGCTGTCGGCGGCGGCCTTATCCAGTGTCTGGGCCGTGTTCCTGGGGTTCAGCGGCACGGTGATCCTAGGTATGGTTCTGACCCTGCTGGTCTATTGGCGGCACCGCGCCAACATCAGCCGCATCCGTGCCGGATCCGAGCCGCGGATCGGCCAGAAAGGCTGAACCGTCCCGGCGCGGACGGACTGGGCGCAGTGGCCATGATCGTGGTCTGGGAACGCACGACCAGCTGAGCCCTAGTAGCTGAACTGATCATAGATCCGGCTGATATCGCCGCCCCAGGTCCCGTTGTAAAGATCTAGCAGCTCGTCCGCCGGGGCCTTGCCGCTTTCGACACTTTCCTTCAGCGCGTTCAGGAAGTGGGTTTCATCCGGCACCAGGCCACCGGCGCCCGGACGCGCGCGTTGCTTCAGACCCGCCTTGGACAGCGCGACGGTTTCCCGGGCAAGATCCAGCATCTTGACGCCGTTTACTTCGGCCGCCAGCCCGTCGGTATAGGCCGCAACCCGCAGCGCCTGACGCATCTCGTCATCCCAGCCCTTGACCAGATCCCAAGCCGCATCGAGCGGCCCCTGTTCGTACATCAGACCAACCCAAAAGGCGGGCAGCGCACAGAGCCGCCGCCACGGGCCGCCGTCGGCACCGCGCATCTCGATGAACTTCTTGATCCGCGCCTCGGGAAAGATCGTAGTCAGATGGTCCGCCCAATCGCTGAGCGTGGGGGTCTCGCCCGGCAGTGCCGGCAGCTCGCCTTTGAGGAAGTCGCGGAAGGACTGGCCCAACGCGTCAACATATTGGCCGTCGCGGTAGACGAAATACATCGGCACATCGAGCGCGTAATCGACCCAGGATTCAAAGCAAAAGCCATCATCGAAGACAAAGGGCAGCATCCCGGTGCGGGCATTGTCGAGCCGGTCCCAGACCCAGCCCCGCCAGCTTTTGACGCCGTTTGGTTTGCCTTCGAAGAAGGGTGAATTGCCAAAGAGCGCGTTGGCGACCGGTTGCAGGGCCAGTGCCACGCGCAGTTTCTGCACCATGTCGGCCTCTGAGGCAAAGTCGAGGTTGACTTGAACCGTGCAAGTGCGCCGCATCATGACCTTGCCCGAGGTGCCCACCTTGTCCATGTAGGCGTCCATCAGCTTGTAACGTCCCTTGGGCATCATCGGCATCTCGTCGTGAGTCCATTCCGGCGCGGCGCCGAGACCGATAAAGCCGACGCCGATCTTGTCGGCGATATCCTTGACGTCGGCCAGGTGCGCATTCACCTCGTCGCAGGTTTCATGGATGGTTTCCAGCGGCGCCCCTGAGAGTTCCAGCTGACCGCCGGGTTCAAGGCTGACGTTGGCGCCGTCCTTTTCCAGCCCGATCAGTTTGTCGCCTTCGGTCAGGGGGGCCCAGCCGTGCCCGTCGCGCAGACCTTCCAGCACCGCGAGGATGGAGCGCTCCCCCTCGTAGGGCAAAGGTTTGCGGGTATCGCGGCAATAGCCGAACTTCTCGTGTTCGGTGCCGATCCGCCACTGGTCCTTGGGTTTGCACCCGTCGGCCAGATACCCGGCGAGTTGCTCGTGTCGTTCGATCGGTCCGCCACCGGACTGGGGAATGGACATTTTTGGCGCTCCGATCCTGTGTCTCTTCGTGTTCGCGGCTCAGGAGTGAGGGCAAATGCCAGCAGTGTCAATGCAACCGGTGCCTTGGCGGACGGTCAGAGCTGCGCTCCCAGATCACGACCGGGTGAGGCGTGGTACCGTTCAGCTCCGCAAGCATGCGCTGGACCCGCAACCCGGGCAGGCTGGCAAAGGCATCGAACAGCGCATCCGAGCCCTCAGCGTTTACCGGGATCGTCAGCGGCGGCTCGTCCCGCCGGACCAATACCCAATGGGCCGGCTTGGCAGTGGGGTCTAGCGCCAGGCTCTGCAAGTCGGCGACGGCCGCCGCGCCGCCAGTCAGCGGGCCAAAGTAGGTGATCTGCCCTTCATCGACCTGCACGATCCCCGGACCGCCGATGGTCCGTCGGAAACGGGCCCGCTGAATACCGATCACCACCAGCGCCGTCCCTGCCGCGACCAAGGCCAGCCCGACCCAGCCCAACAAACCGCCGGGCCCCGTCGCCCAGCTCGCGCCAAAGACCGCCAAAACCACCCCCACGATAACTTCACGCCAGCGCCAGAGCGCGGCCTTGGCTTCGGGACGAATAAAACTCATCGCCAGTCTCCCAACGTTGCCTGCCACAGGGTAAGAGCCGCTACCGCCGCCGTATCGGCCCGCAGGATACGCGGCCCGAGGCTAAGCGTTTGCGAAAAGGGCAGCGCATGCAGACGCGCACGCTCCGCCTCTGAAAACCCGCCTTCGGGCCCGATCAGGATCGCCCAGGGGCCGCTTGTCTCGGCGGCCGCGGACAGGCCCGTTGCGAAACCGGCGGCCGCCTCGTCGCAAAACAGCAGCTGCCGGTCCGCGGGCCAATTTGCCAGCAGGCGATCCAGCCGGTGCAAGGCGGCGACCTCGGGCAAAAAGGTTCCACCGCATTGTTCGGCGGCTTCGACCGCATGGGCCTGAAGCCGGTCCTGCCGGATCCGGTCGGCATTGGTGAACTCGGTCTGGACCGGCAGGATGCGCGCTGCGCCCATCTCGACCGCCTTTTCGACGATGAAATCGGTTCGCGCCTTTTTGATCGGTGCAAAGAGAAGCCACAGGTCCGGCGGATCGCATTGCGGTGCCGTCTGCTGCTGAACGCTCAGGGTCCCGCCCCGCTTGCCCGCCTCGCTCACCTCCGCGCGCCATTCCCCGGACCTGCCGTCGAACAACAGCACCCCGTCGCCCACGCCCAGACGCATCACCCCGAACAGGTAATGTGCCTGGTCCCGTGTCAAAGGAACCGATTGCCCCATCCCCAAGGCGTGCTTTACATACAGCCTGACTTTCGTTTTCATGGATCCTACATATGCAAGGCAATGCCCCAGTACCAGATGAACAAACGCCAAACGGACAGGTTGCGGATGCCGTGACCGGCAATTGGGTCGACCGGCATGCCCCCGCCTTTGCCCGCCCGTACCTACGCCTGTCCCGCGCCGACCGTCCGATCGGAACCTGGCTATTGCTGTTGCCCTGCTGGTGGGGGCTCGTGCTAGCCATGCTCTGGGATCAATCCCCCCGCTTGGAAGATGCCTGGATCGCCCTTGGCTGCGCTTTGGGCGCCTGGCTGATGCGCGGCGCCGGCTGTACCTGGAACGACATCACCGACAAGGATATCGACGCCCAGGTCGAGCGGACCCGGTCCCGCCCGATCCCCTCGGGTCAGGTCACCACGAAACAGGCCGTCGTCTGGATGGTCCTGCAATCGCTGGCGGCGCTCGCGATCCTGCTGACCTTTAACCAGGCTACCATCGCGCTCGGGGTGTTGTCCCTGTTCCCGGTCGCGATTTACCCCTTTGCCAAACGGTTCACGTGGTGGCCGCAGGTGTTTCTGGGTCTGGCTTTCAACTGGGGCGCCATGCTGGCCTGGACCGCGCATGCCGGCGCGCTGCATTGGCCGGCAGTCATCCTATATGCCGCTGGCATCGCGTGGACGCTGTTCTATGACACCATCTATGCGCATCAGGACACCGAGGATGACGCTTTGATCGGCGTCAAGTCGACCGCCCTGCTGTTTGGCAAGGATAGCGTGCGGTGGCTGAAGTATTTTCTTGTCGCGACCGTCACGCTGATGGCGCTGGCCATCATCAGCGCCCTGACACCTGCCGCCTCAATCCTGGCCATGGCCCTGGCGCTGATCGGGCCGTGGGCGATGGGGTGGCACATGGCCTGGCAGTTGCGCGGCTTTGACCCTGACGACAGCGGCAAGATGCTGCAACTCTTCCGCGCCAACCGCGACACCGGCTTGATTCCGCTCATCTTCTTTGTGGCCGCCTTGCTGGCATGATTGAACAAATTCGCCCTACGCTGTAAGAGCTACGGCAACGAGCGAGCCAAAGATACCACTGCCCATGCGCCTTTCTTTCCTGTTTGTCGTCGGAGCAGCCTTCTTGTTGGCGGCTGTGCTCTCACTGGTAGCAGCCAGCTACGCCGTGACCGCAGTCGAACAGAATTCCGAAATCGGGGTGCGCAGAGCACTCGATTCATCAGGCTTCCATTGGGCCGAAGTCGAAGGCGACGGCCTGCGCGTGATCCTGACCGGGACCGCCCCGGACGAAGCCGCCAGATTCAGCGCCATCAGCAAGGCCGGCGGCGTCGTCGACGCGGCCCGGGTGATCGACGGGCTGGATGTGAGCCCGTCGGCAGATCTCGCTCCGCCCAGATTCTCGGCCGAGATCCTGCGCAACGATAGCGGCATTTCGATCATCGGCCTGGTGCCCAGCAGCACAGATCGTGATGCGCTGCTTTTCCGGCTGCAGGAAATCGCCGACGATACTCGTGTCACCGACCTTCTGGAAACTGCCGATTACCCCGCCCCGGACGGCTGGGAAGACGCCCTCAGCTACGCGGCGATTTCTCTGCGCCGTTTGCCCCGATCCAAGGTTTCGGTTGCTGCCGGTTACGTAAAGATCACCGCGATCTCAAACAGTGGCAGCGAAAAGAAACAGCTGGAAACAGAATTGACGCGGGCCGCCCCGCCGGGGCTGCGCCTGGCGCTCGACATCGCAGCGCCGCGGCCGGTGATCACCCCATTCACCCTGCGGTTCCTGATCGACGAGGACGGCGCCCGCTTTGACGCCTGTTCGGCGGAAACAGAGGACTCCAGATCCAGAATCCTCGACGCCGCCTGGCGCGCAGGCCTCGCCGATTCGGCGGATTGTACCATCGGAATGGGTGTCCCTTCTCCGCACTGGTCCGAGGCCGCTCGGCTGGGGATAACCACGCTGGCCAGGCTGGGTGGGGGATCCATCACCTTCTCGAATGCCGACGTGACGCTGGTCGCGGCCCAGGGCACCGACCCGACCCTGTTCGACCGCGCCGTCGGTGAATTGGAAACCGACCTGCCCCCGGTTTTCTCGCTTCACGCAGTGCTGCCGCAGCCCAAAGAGGATGGCAACTCGGGTCCGCCGGAGTTTTCCGCAACCCGCAGCCCTGAGGGGCTGGTGCAACTGCGCGGGCGGCTGAGCGACGAGCACCTGCGCAGCATGGTGGACAGTTTTGCCCGTGCGCGCTTCGGTTCCGACCAGGTCTATACCGCGACCCGTCTCGTGCCTGATCTGCCCGTCGACTGGCCGGTCCGGGTGCTGGCCGGGCTCGAGGCACTGGCCCTTCTGAACAACGGAGCACTGACCGTCTTGCCCGACCGCGTCGAACTGCGCGGCGCCAGCAGCAACGAAGACGCCAGTGCCGAAATCGCCCGGCTCCTCTCGGAAAAGCTGGGCGAGGCCAAGGACTACACACTCGACATCACCTATCGCCCGCCGCCCGAACCCAAGGACAAGGCCCCTGATCCCGAGGTTTGCGAAGCGCAGATCATGGATCATCAAAAGACCGCTAAGATCACCTTCGAACCGGGCTCGGCCACCATCGCCGCAGAATCGCTCGACACGATGGACAAGATCGCAGACGTGCTGCGGGAATGCGGCGACCTGCGACTGGAAATCCAGGGTCATACCGACAGCCAGGGCCGCGAAGAAATGAACATGCAGCTCAGCCAGTCGCGTGCGCAATCGGTTCTGAACGAACTGCGCGCCCGGCGGGTACCCACCTCCAGCTTTGTCGCAAAAGGCTACGGCGAATCCCGGCCGATTTCACCAAACGACACCGAAGAAGGGCGCGAAGACAATCGCCGGATCGAATTCCGTCTGCTCCGTCCCGCACCGGGCCCAACCGAGCGCGAAACAACATTGGAAACCGTGGAACAGGATCTGGATGACGCAACGGATGAGACAGCAAGTGTTCCGGAGGCCGAAAGTACCGACGAATCGCCGGCAGAGCCCGCCACGGGGGAGACCGAATAAATGAGCCGCACAGAATTCATCATCGCCACCGCCATCATCCTCTTCGTAGCTTTCTGCATGGGATGGTTCGCCAATTGGCTGGTGCATCGTTTTACCCGGGTGCGGCAGAGCGACGTTGCCGATCTTGACCGGATGAGCCAGGAACTCCACGAAGCGGAGGAAACGCGCGATCAGGCCATTACCTACCTGCAGCAGCGTGAGGCAGAACTGACCAATCAACTGACCCAGACCGAAGCCGAGCTGCGCGCCGCGATGGACGGATTACGCGACGCCCGCCACGAGGCCGAGGAATTGCGCGCCCATGTCGAGCGGATGAAATCGCAAGGCTGATCAACGCCGCTTCTTTCCGATCGAAAATATCCGTTTCCGGCGGCTGCAGATCGCAGGCGGCTGCGGAATAGTTTCTCTACCAGCGATCCAGCGCCGCCTCGTCTTCGTCCTTGGCCGCGACCCAGCCTGCCTCGCCGTCACCGATTTCCTTCTTCCAGAACGGTGCCCGCGACTTCAGGTAGTCCATCAGATACTCTGCCGCCTCGAACGCGTCCTTGCGGTGCGGCGCTGCGGTGGCGACCATCATGATCCGTTCACCCGGAACCAAACTGCCATGGCGGTGAATGACCAGAACATCCCCAAGCGACCAGCGTTCCCGCGCCTCCTCGGCGATGGCGCGGATCGCCTTCTCGGTCATGCCAGGGTAATGTTCGATCTCCATCGCGCGCAGCCGGCCATGTGCTGTATCGCGCACCACGCCCGTAAAAGTCACGACCGCACCCATGTCGGTCGCGCCCCGGGCAAAGCTATCGGCCTCCGCGCCTAGATCGAAAGGCTCCTGCTGCACCGAAACCCGCATCTCAGCCCCCTGTCATCGGCGGAAAGAAGGCTACTTCTCGCACTCCCGAAAGAGTGGCCTCAAAATCGCTAAGCTCCTGATCCAGCGCCACCCGCAGCGCGCTGAGGTCGGCAAACGCGGCCTCATAGCGGGCCTCGCGGGACCGCAGCTCATTGATCAGCTGCAACACGGTTTCCGCACGGGTTTCCACCGTTTCGCGCGGCAGACCGATCCGTTCGCGGACCCATGCGAAATAAAGCACCTCCATCAACGCGTCTCCTTCAGATAGGGCAGCGATTTACGCAGATAATCCGCGCCGGTGATCAGCGTCAGCGCCGCTGCAAGCCACAACAGCCACAAACCCACGCGCCCGGTCCAGTCCATCCCCGCCAGTTTCCAGCGCAACCCGTGTAGATCCTCGACCCGGTTACTGAGGATATCGTCGAACACCTGCGCGTCCATGCCGTAGGCGGACATACCCAGGTAGTGCTCGAAAATCCCCTGCGAAAACAGCACCGCTATAGCGATCATCTGCGCCGTCGTTTTCCACTTCGCCAACTGCGTCACCTTGAGCGTACCGGCGGTGTCGCCCAGGTACTCGCGCAAACCCGAGACAAAGACTTCGCGGAACAGGATCACCGTCGCCGGCAGCACCAGCCAAGGCGACATCGACGAGAATCCGACGATGACCATCAGCGCGATGATGACCATGGCCTTGTCGGCAATCGGATCCAGCATGGCACCAATCTTTGTTTCCTGTTTCCAGGCCCGCGCAAGATAGCCGTCGAACCAGTCGGTGACGGCCGCGCCGACAAACAGGATCAGCGCGCACCAATCCGCATAAGGCCGCGTGAAATAGAGAAACATGACCGCCAGGCCGGGGGCCGCTAGCAGGCGCAGTAGGGTCAGGATATTGGGCAGGTTCCATTGCATGGCGCGACCTTATAGCGGGCGGACGGGACAGGAAAGACGCGAAGCGCAGGACCGTGAACTGTGGGACATCGCGCACGCCCTTTCATCTCTTTGCAAAATACTCCGGGGAGCCGCCCAGAGGGCGGCGGTGGCAACCCCCCTGGAAACCTTCAGCCTTTTTCATGAAAGAAATCATAGATGGTTTCGGCCAGAGTATCCGAGATGCCATCGACCGCCTTGAGGTCCGACAGGTTGGCGCGACTGACCGCCTTGGCTGAACCGAAATGCGCCAGCAGCGCCCGTTTCCGGGTAGCGCCGACGCCCGGCACTTCATCCAGCGGGGTCGCGCCGATGGCCTTGGCGCGCTTGGCCCGGTGGGTGCCGATCGCAAAACGGTGCGCTTCGTCCCGCAGGCGCTGCACGAAATACAGCACCGGATCGTTTCGGCGCAGGGCAAAAGCGCGTTGACCGGGGCGGTGGAACTCCTCCTTGCCGGCATCCCGATCGATACCCTTGGCGACTCCGACAAAGGGGATGTCGCTGATCCCGTGCGCGGCCATGATCTCGGCCACGGCGCTGACCTGTCCGGCGCCGCCGTCGATCAGCATCAAATCGGGCCACAATCCCTTGTCGCGGTCGGGGTCCTCCTTCAGCAGCCGGGTCAGGCGGCGGTTCAGAACTTCCTTCATCATGCCGAAATCGTCGCCCGGTGTCAGGTCGTCCCCTCGGATGTTGAATTTGCGGTAGGCGTTTTTCATCATCCCATCGGGGCCCGCAACGATCATGCCGCCCACCGCATCGGTCCCCTGGATATGCGAGTTGTCATAGACCTCGATCCGCTGCGGCGGACCGTCCAGCTCGAACGCCTCGGCCAGACCGCGCAGCAGCTTGGCCTGTGTCGCGCTTTCGGACATGCGCCGAGCCAAGGACTCCCGCGCGTTGCGCAGCGCCCCTGCGACCAGCTCCGCCTTTTCGCCTCGCTGCGGCACCAGCAGCTCGACCTTCCGCCCGGCCTTGCCCGACAGGGCCTCGGCCATCAGGTCCGCGTTTTCGATGTCGTCGGACAGGATAACCTGTTTCGGCGGTTCCTTGTTGTCGTAAAACTGCCCAAGGAAAGCCTCCATTGTCTCGGCCGCCGACACATCGACCCCGACACGAGGATAATAATCGCGGTTGCCCCAGTTCTGGTTAGCGCGAATAAAGAAGACCTGAACGCAGGCTTGACCACCGTCCATGTACAGAGCGATGATATCAGCCTCGGCGACGCCGCGCGGGTTGATCCCCTGGCTGGTCTGCACTTGCGTCAGCGCCCGGATTCGGTCGCGCAGGGCCGCGGCGCGTTCAAATTCCATTGCCTCCGAGGCCGCTTGCATCTGTTCGGCTAATTCTTCCTGGACCCGGGTCGACCGGCCGGACAGGAACCGTTCGGCGTCGGTCACGCTGGCGCCATAGGCTTCGGGAGTTATCAGACCGACACAGGGGCCCGAACACCGCTTGATCTGATATAGCAAACAGGGACGGGTGCGGCTGGCGAACATTGAATCCGAACAGTTGCGAAGCAAGAAGGCTTTCTGCAGCTGGTTCAGAGTGCGGTTGACCGCCCCGGCGCTGGCAAACGGGCCAAAGTAGGCGCCTTTTTCTTTCTTCGCACCCCGGTGTTTCTTGATCTGCGGAAAATCGTGTTCCTTGGAGACTAGGATGTTGGGAAAGCTTTTGTCGTCGCGCAGCAGCACGTTGTACTTGGGCTTGAGTTGCTTGATCAGGTTCTGTTCCAGCAGCAACGCCTCGGTTTCCGTCCGCGTCGTGAGGAACATCATAGAGGCGGTTTCGCGGATCATCCGGTCGATCCGCCCGCTGTGGCCGGCGGGGCGCGCATAGTTTGACACCCGCGCCCGCAGGTTGCGCGCCTTGCCCACATACAGCACGCGCGCCTGCGCATCGAGCATCCGGTAAACCCCCGGGGAATTGTCCAGCGTCTTTAGGTACCCCTGAATACAGGCGTGTCCGGTCAAGACGTGCAAATCGTCGGAAATCTGATCTGTGTCGGTCATACCCTAGACATATGATTCTCCACGCGTGGCTGCAATCTTGACGCGTGTCGATCAACCCAAAACAAATCCACGGATTATGTGGATAAGTTTGGAGATAACTTGCGGCGAGTCCAAATTTTCCGTTGAATATTGGCCCCTTCGCCAAGTTGCCCAAATTTTAGCCACCTTTTCAATGAACTGATTTTATTGGGAAATTTTTTATGTTGCGCCAAGCATATGAAATGAAAGACATTTTTGTAACGCTTTGGTAACAGCTTTGGGGGCGGTGCAAAACTCGACCCAAGGGCACTTATTTTTCCAACCCCAAAACGTCGGGCGTCTGCCAGCCAAGGTGCTGCCCGCCATCGGTGCAAATCAGCTGTCCGGTCACCGAAGGAGCATCCAGAAAGTAGCCAAGCGCAGCACATATGTCCTCGGGACCGGCCCCTCGGGCCAGCACCGTGTTGGCCCGTTGCGCCGCGAAATGTTCGGCGCTCTGCCGGTACCCCTGCAGTGTCGGCCCCGGTCCGATCGCATTCACCCTGATCGCCGGAGCCAGCGCCTGCGCCGAGGTCCGCGTCAGCGCCCAAAGCCCCATCTTGGCGATTGTGTAGCTCATGAATTCCGGAGTCAGCTTGTGAACACGCTGGTCGATCATGTTTACCACCAACCCGCTGGCAACCGGTTCGCCAGCGGCATCGATGCGGGGGATCAGCCCCTGTGCCGCCATGGCCTGCGTTAGCACGAACGGCGCGCGCAGGTTGCTCTCCATATGCCGATCCCAGCTGTCACGGGTCGCCGAACGGATGTTGTCGTATTCAAAGATCGAGGCATTGTTGACCAAACAGCTGATCGGACCGCCCAGAACCTCTGCGGCCCGAGGCAACAGGCCCTGAACCTGCTCCTCGCTCAGCAGGTCGGCCTGCAGCGTGACCGCCTTGCGGCCCAATGCGCGGATCTCGGCGACCGTATCTTCGGCAGCATCCGACGACGATGCAAAGTGCACGGCGACGTCGTGCCCGCGCGCGGCCAGGTACAGGGCCATGGCCCGCCCGAGACGAATACCGGCACCGGTTACAAGGCTGCGTGTCATAGGCTTTCTCCGAACTTGGTCCGGGCCGATATCACATCAGCACGGCACCCACGTAAACCGCATATAGCGCCGTCAGCGCGATACCCCAGGTCCGGGTGATATCGCGGCCAAGAAACACAAAGGGTATCAACATCAGCGATGCCCCCAGCATAACCCACAGATCGAACTGCAGGAACGCAGGGTCTACCGGGATCTTGCCAAACAGCGTGGCGATCCCGACGATCGCCAGCAGATTGAACATGTTGGAGCCGATCACATTGCCAAGCGCGACATCCGCTTGGCGGCGTAATGCCGCCATGACAGTGGTCGCAAGTTCCGGCAGTGACGTTCCAACCGCCACCAGGGTCAGACCGATCACCGTGTCACTAACCCCATAAGTGCGGGCAATGATGCTTGCGTTTTCCACCAGCATATGGGCGCCCAGCGGCAAACCGATCAGACCCAGCACCAGATAGATGGCAACACGCCAATAGGGCATCTCGGGGTCTGCTTCTCCCAGACCTTCCAGCGGCTCGTCGTCGCCGTTGCACCGATGTGCGTGGGCGTCGCGAAATGCATCCGCCAGGATCAGCCCCAGCGCCGCCAATAGCACCGTGCCGCTCAGCAAGGTGAATGTTCCGCACATCGCCAGCCCGATGAAGAGAGTCGAGGCTGCCAGCATGAAAACATAGGTTTTCCGGGTGTCGCACTCGCTGGTGTGCAATGTCGCCAGCAGCGCCGGGATACCCAGCACGAGCAGAATGTTCGCCGTATTAGAGCCAACCACGTTACCCAGCGCAATGCCCGGCGCGTTTTCCTGCACCGCCTTGATCGCGATCAGCAGTTCCGGGGCCGAAGTCCCAAAGGCCACGATCGTCAGGCTGACAATCAGCGCCGGCACGCCCAGCCGCAAACTCAGGTTGACCGCGCCACGCACCAGAGCGTCACCTGCCAGCAACAGGATCGTCAAGCCCAACCCGCTCAGCAACCACGGCGTCATGAGCGCCCTCCGTGGCCACAGGTACAGGGCCCTCTTCCAATGCGGAACCGTCCGCATTTAAGACACCGGGTCGAAGACAGCCTTTTCTGGCCTGGAAAACGCAGTTTCCCGAACATCGCCAGCACGGCCATGGCCACCAGAAACAGGGTAACGACCTTGAAAATCACGTCAGAGACCAAAGCGCGCGTAGGCTGCGCGCTCCTCGATGCCGACGATTGCATCTTGGGCCAGGCTCGCGCCAAACCGGCTGAGGAAGGGGCGACGCAAACCGTAGCGGCGGAACTGCACCTTGTCGCCGAACAGCTCTTTCATCTTGGGGCGCAGATGCCCGACCCCATCGATCAACCCCAGTTCGGCGGCGCGTCGCGCCAGCCAGATCTCTCCGGAAAAGAGATCGGCCTTGCCGTCCAGCTTGTCGCCGCGCCGTGCCTTTATATGAGCGATAAAATTATCGTGAATGTCGCCCAGTATGACCCGCAGCCGGGCCACGTCCTCGGGCTTTTCCGGAGCAAATGGATCGAGCATGGATTTGGAGTCGCCCGCTGTGTAGACCCGCCGTTCGACCCCCTGCCTCGCCAACAGGATATGCGCCCCGAACCCGGCTGAAATGACGCCGATCGAGCCCAAAACGGAGCTGTCATCGGCCCAGATCTCGTCCGCAGCCGCCGCCAGCCAATACCCGCCTGACGCGGCGACATCTTCGACGAATGCGTAGACCGGCACGTCCAGCTCCTCGGACAGTCGCCGAATACGCGCCCCGATCAGCGAAGACTGCACCGGCGATCCGCCCGGCGAGTTGATCTCCAGCGCGACAGCGTCGGGCTTGCCGCGCCGAAATGCCTTTTCCAGAATCGGAGCCAGCGCAGTGTCACTGAGCGACCCGCGCCCGGCCATGCCAATCGCGCCGGACAGGCGCACCACGGCCACAAGAGGTGCGTTTTTGATAAACGGGAGGCGAATGTTCATGCTGCCCGATGTAGAATGCCCCCCCCCGACAAACAAGTCGCGTCACGCGACGGAACGCTCCTATCTCGGAAAATCACACCGTCGCAGGCAAAATTGCAACGCCAGATACACCTATTCCCTCAGCCGCCATCCGGTGCGAAAGATCCACCAGATCGCCCCGGTGCACACGCTAGTGAAGAACGTGATCGCCAGCAGGCTCAGCGCCACCGGCACATCAGACATGCCAAAGAAGGCCCAGCGAAACCCGGAAATCAGGTACAGAACCGGGTTGAACAGCGTCACAGTCTGCCACGACGGCGGCAGCATCGACACTGAATAGAACGAACCGCCCAGAAAGACCAATGGTGTGACGATCAGTAAGGGAATCAGTTGCAACTGTTCGAAATTGCGCGCCCATATGCCGATGATGAACCCGAACAGCGCAAAGCTGAGGCAGGTCAGCAGCAGGAAGGCCACCATCGCCAGCGGATGCACAACCTGCAGGTCCACAAAAAACGACGATGTCATCAAAATGACCGTCCCGATGAACAACGCCTTGGTCGCCGCTGCACCGACATATCCGATCACGATCTCGAAAAAGGTGATCGGAGCCGATAACAGCTCGTAGACCGTGCCGACAAATTTCGGAAAATAGATACCAAATGCCGCGTTCGAAATCGACTGGGTCATCACCGAAAGCATCACCAGTCCGGGCACGATGAAGGCGCCATAGCTGACACCCTCTACTTCGGTGATACGGCTGCCGATGGCCGCGCCGAAAACAACGAAATACAACGAAGTCGACAGCACCGGCGACAGGAAACTCTGCAACAGGGTGCGAAAAAACCGCGCCATTTCGAAACGGTAGATTGCGGATATCGCGGTCCAGTTCATTGCATCTCTCCCGGCTGGTTGCCCGGTTTCGAGGCGGACACCAACCCGACAAAGATATCCTCGAGGCTGCTTTGCCGTGTCTGCACGTCGCGCAGCACCAGCCCGGCTTGTGCCACATCGTTCAAGAGCGTGGTAATCCCCGTGCGCTCGGCCTGGGTGTCGTAGGTATAGATCAGCGACTGGCCGTCCAGGCCCAGCTCCAGACCGTGCCGCGCCAGCGACGCTGGTACACCGCCCAACGGTTCACTGAATTGAACCTCGATCTGCTTTTGCCCCATCCGCGCCATCAGCGCCGTTTTTTCCTCGACCAACAGCAACTCGCCATGATTGATCACACCTACCCGATCCGCGATTGCCTCGGCCTCTTCGATGTAGTGGGTGGTCAGGATAATGGTGACCCCGTCTGCCTTTAACTCGGCCACGATATCCCACATGTCCTTGCGCAGCTCGACATCGACGCCGGCGGTCGGTTCGTCCAGGAACAGGACCCTCGGTTCGTGGCTCAGCGCCTTTGCGATCAGCACCCGGCGTTTCATCCCGCCAGACAGTTCCTTGATGGTGCTGTCCTTCTTGTCCCACAGCGACAGCTTGCGAAGGATCTGTTCGATCAGCACATCGTTGCGCGGTTTTCCAAACAGCCCGCGCGAGAACCGCACCGTGTTCCAGACCTTTTCGAATGGCTCCAGGTTGACCTCTTGCGGCACCAGCCCGATCATCGACCGGGCCGCGCGAAAGTCGCCGACAATATCGTGACCGCCGACGCTCACTTGCCCCGAGGTCATCGTCGTGATGCCACAGATCGTCGAAATCAGGGTGGTCTTGCCGGCGCCATTCGGGCCAAGCAGGGCGAGGATCTCGCGCTCGTCGATGTCCAGGCTGACCCCTTTGAGCGCCTCAAAACCACCCGCGTAGGATTTCCGCAGGTCCTGAATGGACAAGATGGGCGTCATGGTTTCTCCCCCCTATAGGTCGAAGCCAGACACTAGACCGTTCGGTCAAACCCGGCCACTGCGGGAACGCACACAGCCGTGCGCGAAAATGCGTGGCTTGGGCCTGCGCGCTCAGCTGCCGCCGGTCAGTTTCTTGAACCAGCCCTTCTTCTGCTCTGGTGCCGCTCCCGCCTCATCGGCGGCTTCCGCATCGGTCGGGTCTTCCAGCGCATTTTGCAGGTTGGCAAAGAACTGGTCGGCCATCTTTTTGGCGAACCCGTCGATCAGGCGGCTGCCAAGCTGCGCCAGCTTGCCGCCCACCTTGGCATCGACATCATAACTCAGCAGAGTTTTGCCTTCACCCGCCGGGGTCAGCGTGACCGTTGCCCCGCCCTTTGCGAAACCCGCCGCCCCGCCCTTGCCTTCGCCCGCGATGGTGATCTTCTCGCTCTCGATCATGTCGGACATGGTCACAACGCCCTTGAACGTCGCCTTGACCGGTCCGACCTTCTGCGTGACAACCGCGTTGTAGCCGTCTTGCGGATTTCCCTCGACCTCTTGCGCGCCGGGCACGCAAACCTTCAGCACCTGAGGATCCAGAATGGCGGCATAGACCGTCGCCGGGTCGGCCTGGATTTCACGTTGATCGCTCATTTGCATGGTGCGGGTCCCTTCCTGAAACTTGCTGGCAACATAATGCAGCATAGTTTGCGGTCCAGTGTATATACGACCAAAGGGCGACGATCGCCCCCGCAAGCGAAACAGACAGGAGCATCGACCCTGGATCGTACGCCCCACTCCCGCCACGCGCGGGAATCGCCCTTGTTCTGGGCGGCATTCTGGCGATTTAGATTAACGACATGCTGATCAAACAGCTATCGGGCGGGTATCCGCTGCATCAGGTCGTAATCGTGCGCTCCACCATCGCAATCCTGTTCAGCTTGATGATGGTGCAGGCAGAAGGTGGTTTGCATTTGCTCAGGACCCGGCAACCGTTGCCGCACCTACTGAGCGGTTTGATGGTCGTGATATCAAACATGTGCTTCTTTTTGGCGCTTGCCGTCATCCCGCTGGCCGATGCCACCGCTCTGTTTTTCGTTGCGCCTTTGTTTATAGCCGCACTTTCGGTACCGGTTCCGGGCGAAAAGGTTGGCCCGTGCGGTTGGGCGCCGTGTTTGTCGGGTTTGCCGGTGTCGTGATCATGCAACGGCCCTGGGCCAGCGCCGCATCGCTACAGAACAGCCGGATTGCCCTGCTCTTGCCGGCGGTCGCCGCGCTGCCCCATACCATCCTTCAGCTCATGACCCGCAAGCTGGGCGCAACGACCAAGGCATCGGCCCTGGCGGTATACATTCAGGGAATATTCATCATCGTATCGCTGGTTTTTGGGATGATGGCCGACGACGGCCGCTTCGCCGAAGGATCGGACAATGCCAGCATCCAGTTCCTGTTTCGCGCCTGGATTCGCCGCGATCCCGAAGACTGGGGGCTGCTTCTGGGGCTCGGCTTCAAATCGGCCACCATAGGATATTGCCTCGGTCAGGCCTACAGGTTGGCCGATGCCGCCACCGTGGCTCCCTTTGAATATGCGGGCCTGCCGCTGGCGGTGTTCTGGAGCTAGCGGATCTGGTCGGACCTGCCCGACTGGGAGGTCTGGGTCGGCATGGTCCTGATCATAGGGACCGGATTGTTCGAATTCCTGCGCGAACAGCAAATAACCCGGTGCGTCACTCGGCCGGCAGTTGGTCGGGGCAGCTACAGCGTCCGGCCTTTTACCTGAATCATATCGTCACACGAATATCCCGAGAACGCCGAAGGCGTGGCAGGGTGTTCGTGTCTCAAGTTTAAGGTTAGCGCTTTAGCAGCGCGCCGTTGATCCGGACAAACAGCAGGTCCGGACCCAACTCGCTCTCGAACCTTTCGATCAGCAGGCTGGCGCCCCAGTTCCGCAGCCTCGCCGCAACATAACCGCCGATCGTGTCGCGGTGACGATGCGCAAGATCCTCCGCCACCGAGGTGATAGGCGCGTTCAGAGTACGCCGCCACCGCCGGATTCTCCAGCAACCCCTGCCCCAGACGTTGCGCCGCGCAGGCTCTCGGCCATCATCCGGCCCAATGCCGAGGCATTTGTCGCTGTCGTACAGCAGCGTCTCAACCAGTTTGCGCAGTTCCATGCGCAACTTAGGCGCATCGCACAACAGCACGTTTTCGTCCCCCGCCATCGGCACTTCGGCAACATGGGCGGCGTTGCCTTTTTCGACCAGCCATCCGCCGATCACACGGGCCGGATTGGCCCGTGCCAAATTTCCGGCGATCTCATCCGGGATCAGGATACAGTCGCGGATGAACTTGCCGATATTTTCTGCCGCCTCGTCCTTGCGCATCTCGAAATCGTGGTATGGGAAATGGAGATACCCAGAGACTGCCGAAAGATCACGGTCATGGCAAACCAGTCGGCCAGCCCGTCCACCATTCCGGCTTCGGCCAGGGCGCGAGTAAACAGCACCCAGCGGGCGGTTCGGAAATCGTCAGGATATTCAGGAAACGGCAACCAGCCCGGCCAGAACCCCGGTCGCTGCGCGACGCAGACGGGCCAGCCGAAGCACCCTGCCCTGATCTTCGGTCATCGCGGTCATCGGCACCCCCTCGGAGCAGTATCGCAACGCCAGTAATGCGCCGTTTCAGTCTTTACCGCAGGGCTTTGGAAAGCTCTGGGCGCAGACCCATTACCGCACCCCTGTCTGTTGTCCGATCGCTGCGCGGGCTCTGGCGCAACGACGATGGGGTCAGAATGGCAACCCGACATAGTTTTCAGCCAGTGACGACAAGGCGGCATCGGAGGAGAACAGATATTCCAGATCCGTCCGCTGTAATTTCTGATCGTACTCGATGCTGTCCGGGAACGTGTGCAACAGCGTCGTCATCCACCACGAGAACCGCTGCGCCTTCCAGATCCGAGCCAATGCCCTTTCAGAATAATTCTCAAGACCGGTATCGTCGTCATCCTGATAATGCGCCACCATCGCGTGGTAGAGATAGTAGATGTCGGAGGCCGCAGAGTTCAGCCCGCGCGCACCAGTGGGCGGTACGATATGGGCGGCATCCCCGGCAAGGAACAGATTGCCATAGCGCATCGGTTCGGCCACGAAACTGCGCAGCGGCGCAATGGATTTCTCTATGCTGGGCCCGGTTTCCAGCCCTGCGGCGACATCCGCCGGCAAGCGGTTCCTCAGTTCCGCCCAGAAATCGTCATCCGACCAATCCTCGACCGTGTCGGTCAGCGGAACCTGGATGTAATAGCGGCTCAGCACCTGGCTGCGCAGCGAACACAGCGCGAATCCCCGATCGTGCTTGGCATAGATCAACTCTGGCGATACCGGTTTGGTGCGGCTGAGAACGCCCAGCCAGCCAAACGGATAGATCTTTTCGTATTCCCGCAGCACGTCCTTGGGGATCGACTTGCGGCTGACACCGTGGAATCCGTCCGCACCGATGACATAGTCGCAGTCGATCCGCTCAATCTCGTCGCCGCTGCGATAGGTGACATAGGGCGCGCCAGATTTCAGATCGTGCAATTTGACGGCATCGACGTCGTGAATGACCTTGCCGCCCATTTTCTCGCGGGCATCGTACAGATCCCGCGTCAGCTCGGTCTGGCCATAGACAACGACCGAGTTTCCGCCCGTATACTTGGCCAGATCGACCCGGTCCTTGACCCCGTCATGGGCAATATAGAACCCTTCGTGGATCTCGCCTTCTGCGTCCATCCGCTCACCGCATTGCGCTTCGCGCATCAGTTCGGCAAAGCCATGTTCCAGCACGCCGGCGCGGATCCGGCCCAGCACGTATTCGCGGCTGTGCTTCTCCAGTACCACGTTGTCGATGCCTTTCAGGTCCAGCAGCTGAGACAGCATCAGGCCCGACGGACCGCCGCCGATTATCCCAACTTTGGTCTTCATGTTGTCCTCCGGGTGATTTTGCGGAGCTCCTCTGATCCGCGTTCATGGCGAACAAGATGGCTCTCGCTCCCCCGGATTGGAATGGACGAACCGCGCAACTACTTGTACATTTCGAACATGCGACGCGACCGTGATACGATCCGAAACTACAATCTGTTTGGCGAAACCTCGGAGTTGCCGGACGTGGTGCATTGCGAAACCATTGAAACCCGCTCGCAGGTTCACGACTGGGAATTCCGGCCCCATCGCCATGCCCGGTTACACCAGTTCCTGCTGATCGAGGCCGGCGGCGGCACCGCCGAATTCGACGGACGCGGGGTTGCGCTGGCTCCGGGAACCGCGATCAGCGTACCTGCCAGCCATGTGCACGGGTTCTCATTCCTGCCCGGAACCCAGGGCTGGGTGGTGACGCTGACATCGGACTTGCTGGACAATTGTCTGCGTTCCGGCGAGGGGTTGCGCCCGCTGCTCGCCGAACCGCGCACCGTGCCCTGCTCGCCAGACCTGCGGCGCCTGATCCAACGGATCTTTACGGAATACGACGGCAAGGGATTTGCCCGCGCACAGGTCCTGCGGTCGCAGGCCGGGTCGCTGCTGGGCCTGATGGCCCGGGCCATCGTCGCCGTGGCCGATGATACCGAAGCAGGGCAGCATCACCCGCTGTTCCGACGGTTCGAGGCGCTGGTCGAAGAGGTGTTCCGCGAGCGTATTCCGGTGGCGGACTATGCCGCGCGGCTGGCCGTATCTCCGACCCACCTGAATAGAGTCGTGCGGCAGGCCACCGGCAGACCCGCTTCAGCACTGATCAACGACCGAGTGCTGCGAGAGGCGCGGCGGATGCTGATTTATACGAACCTTGGTGCCGCCGAAATCGGCTACGAGCTTGGCTATAACGACCCCGCCCATTTCAGCCGTGTGTTTGCGCGAGGTATGGGCATGCCGCCGCGATTGTTCCGGCAACAGATGGAACGGGGCGGCTGAACCGCGCCGTTTCCGCGACCTTATTCAGCCGCCAGCTTGACCGCCGACGCCGCGTCCAGAATCTCCTGCAACTCGGGGCGGCAGGATCCGCAATTGGTTCCCGCGCTCAGACAAACGCCCAGCGCCTCGACGCTGTTTGCACCATCGGCAATGGCGCGGCGGATCTGCTCGGTGCCGACGTCAAAACAGGCACAGACAATGGCACCGCGCGCGGGCTGGTCCGCTCCGGGCACGCCTGCCAGCGCCACCATCGGTGACACCTCTGTCCCGATCAGGCCGACCATTGCCGTACGCGCCACCGCCACCGGGTCGCGGGCGGCAAAGAACAAACCGCGCAGAATGCTGTCGTCGCTGATGGCCACGCGGGCCACCCCGGTTGCAGGGTCTTCGACCACGCTGGCCGTGCCGCCGCTCAGGTTCAGCACCGAGCGCGCCTCCGCTTCCCAGTCGCCCGGCGTCTTGCAGCCCGCCACCTCGGCTCGCCAGCCGGTATTGCTGCGCGCGATCGCGGCATAGGGGCGGTTGGGGCGCATCGCGGAATCGCTGGCGGCAAAGCCGTACCAGGCGGCCTCGAACGGCCGGATCGAAACCGTGCTGCCCTTGGATGCCGGCTGACCCGAGACCGGGTCGGTGACCGCATCGACGAGCGTGTTCACCCGGCCATTGGCCGCGGTTTCCCCGGTCCAATGCATGGGAACAAAAGCCGATCCCTTTTGCGCCTTTGGCGTGATCAGGACCCGCAACGTGGCCTTGCCGCGCTCATTCTCCACGACGGCGAGCCCGGCATCGCCCAGCCCCAGCGCCGCCGCA
>JBFHMM010000007.1:0-37648 GCA_041594355.1 Paracoccaceae bacterium
GGGGGGGGTGGGGGGGGGGGGGGGGGGCCGCCCCCCGCACCGTCGGATCGGCACAGCCGATCCGAAACGCGGCTCAAAAGTCGATGGCGATGCCCTTTTTCTCCCAGTCGCCATAGCGCGCCGGGTCGGGCCCGTCACGGCCACCCAGTTCCTTGGGCAGGGGCGTAGTATCCTCGGCGGCCTTGCGCCGCTCTTCCGCTTCCGCCAGCGCCCGCAGCGCGGCTGGCGGCAGATCCTTCGGGGTTTCGGTCTCACTCATGCCAGGTTCCTTTCGGTCTCACCCGTGATATACGCGCCCGGCCCGTTTGGGCAAGCCGCACGAGGGTCCCTACCATGGCAGATACCGCAACCGCCGCCCGCCAAAGCGCAATCTACCTGCTCGACCAGGTACTGGGCGAAGGACGCCTGATGTCCGAATGCATTGCCGCCGGCGCCCTCGACCGGCTCGACCCGCCTGATCGCGCCCGTGCGCAGCGGCTGGCGCTGCAAACCCTGCGCGGTCTGGAACGGGCCGACCGTCTGCTGAAACCGCACCTGCGCAAGACACCGCCGCTCAGCGTGCTGAACGTCCTGCGGCTCGGCACGGTCGAGCTTTGCCATGGCGAGGCGGCGCACGGGGTGGTCAATGCGCTGGTCGGTATCGTCTCGAAATCCCGCCGCCATGCCCAGCTCAAGGGGCTGGTGAATGCGGTCCTGCGCAAAATCGCCGCAAAACCCGATGACTGGGACCGCCTGCGGGTGCCGCGCCTGCGGAAATGGCTGCGCGCCCCGCTGGTTCAGGCCTGGGGTGCTCCGGCCGTCGCCGCGATGGAGGCGGCGCATTTCGCCGGCGCGCCGCTGGATCTCACTCCGAAAACGGGGCTGGCCTCCGATGGGCGGCCAGATATCCCAGGTACGACCCTGCTGCCGACCGGGTCGCTCCGGCTGAAGGACGCCGGGCAGGTTTCGACCCTGCCGGGCTATTCGGCGGGAGATTGGTGGGTTCAGGACGCTGCCGCCGCCATGCCCGCCGGGATTCTGGACCCGCAGCCACAAGAGAAAATCCTCGACATGTGCGCCGCCCCCGGAGGCAAGACGCTGCAACTGGCCGCTGCGGGGGCCAGGGTCACCGCGCTCGACATATCCTCCGGACGACTCGCCCGCGTGGCCGAGAATCTGGCCCGCACCGGGCTGACCGCTCAGATCGTAGAAGGCGATGCGCTGGAGCACGTCGGCGCCTATGACGCCATTCTCCTCGACGCGCCCTGTTCGGCCACCGGAACGATCCGCCGCCACCCCGATCTGTCACATGCCAAGGACGGGTCGGATTTCGGTGCGTTGATCGAACTGCAGGCCCGGATGCTGGCCCATGCCTGGACCCTGCTAAAACCCGGCGGGCGGATGGTCTATTGCACCTGCTCCCTGCTGCCGGACGAAGGCGAGGTCCAGGTCGAGGAGGCGCTCGAGATGTTTCCCGACATGTCCGTGGATCGCGCGGCACTTGACCGGCCCGGCATCGATCTGTCCTGGATTTCGCGGGAAGGCGGTCTGCGCCTGCGCCCCGACAACTGGCCGGATCTGGGCGGAATGGACGGGTTTTATATCGCCTGCCTACGCAAAGCTGCCTGAAATGGCGGTCGCCCCGGTTTCTGCGGTGACTTGAGTGTGACTCCGGGTTATGCTCCGGCCAAAACGCCAAAGAGCGTATGAGGCAGAGCGCATGTCCAGTCCAAACCCGATGGCCAGCCGCGGATCGCGGGCCCTGAACCGGCTGTTTGCACGGCTCAGCCGGCGTCAGCGCGGCGCGACCGGTTTCGTGTCGCAGCCCGAGCCGCGCACAGTCGGCAGCTTTGCCCGGGGTCGGCAGCTGATCGCCGGCAACCTCCTGTTCGCAGGATACCTGATCGAATCCAAGGACACCGGCCTGTGGGACGTCACCGCGCCCAACGCGGCCTTTGATGCCGAACGACACGGCTTTGCCTGGCTCGACGATCTGGCGGCGGTCGGCGATCTGGCGGCGCGGCAAAAAGCGCAGGCTTGGCTGTGGGGCTGGATCGCGGAACATGGCAACGGCACCGGGCCGGGGTGGACGCCGGAACTGGCCGGACGGCGGCTGATCCGCTGGATCAACCATGCGATCTTCCTGCTCCGGGGGCAGGAACGGGAACAGAGCGAAGCCTTCTTCCGCGCCCTTGCGCAGCAGACGTGGTTCCTGTCGAAACGCTGGCAGGGCGCGCCGCCGGGCTTGCCGCGGTTCGAGGCGCTGACCGGGCTGATCTATGCCGGGCTGTCGCTGGAGGGCAAGGAGGACCTGGCCGATCCGGCGGTCCGTGCGCTCGCGGCCGAATGCGAAAGCCAGATCGACAGCCAGGGTGGTCTGCCGACGCGCAACCCCGAGGAACTGCTCGAGGTCTTCACCCTGCTGACATGGGCTGGGGCCGCGCTGCACAGGGCGGGCCGGGGCACGTCGCACGCGCACAGCGGCGCGGTCGAACGCATTGCCCCCAGCCTGCGCACGCTGCGCCATGCCGACGGCGGTCTGGCGCGTTTCCATGGCGGCGGGCGCGGGCTGGAAGGGCGGTTGGATCACGCGCTGGCCGCCAGCCACGTGCGGGAACGCCACGCCGATGGCCTCGCCATGGGCTATGCCCGGCTGTCCGCTCGGCGAACCAGCGTCATCATCGACGCCAGCCCGCCACCGGGCGGAGCGGCCTCGGGCAATGCCCATGCCTCGACACTGGCCTTCGAACTGACCTCTGGTCGGCGGCCGCTGATCGTGAACTGCGGCTCGGGTGCGTCCTTCGGCGTCGAATGGCGCCGGGCGGGGCGGGCCACGCCGTCGCATTCGACCCTGTGCCTCGATGGGTATTCCAGTGCCCGGCTGACGGATCCGGCGCGCGGCACCGGAGTCGAGATGCTGGTGGACGGCCCCCGCTACGTGCCGATCGAGCTGTCCGAAATCACCGACGGGTTTCGGTTTCAGGGCGGTCACGACGGCTATGAGCGCAACTTTGGTCTGACCCATGCCCGAACGTTCGAGCTGAGCTATGACGGGCGCGGTCTGGCGGGTGAAGACTTGCTGCTGGCGATGGAGGATCACGCCAAGCGCCGATTCGACAAGGCGATGGACGCCACGGTCCTGTCCGGCGTCGGTTTCGACATCCGGTGGCATTTGCACCCGGATGTCGACGCGGCGCTGGATCTGGGCGGCGCGGCGGTGTCGATGGCGCTGAAAAGCGGCGAGATCTGGGTGTTCCGCCACGACGGCAAATGCAAGCTGGCGCTGGAGCCCGGCGTCTACCTCGAAACCGGGCGCCTGAAGCCGCGCGCCAGCCGGCAGATCGTGCTGTCGGGTCGCGCAATGGATTATGCCACGAGGGTCCGCTGGACCTTGAGCAAAGCGCAGGATACCGCCGTCGCCGTGCGCGATCTGAACCGCGACGAGGATGAGTTTCTGAAATAGGGCAACCTGACGCCGGGTGGGAACAAGAATTTTTCGAAAATTCTTGGGAAAATTCTTTGAAAGAAATTTGGCCGGTGCCGGGGGCAAGGTCCCGTGATCCGGCCGGACGGGGCAAAACGGGTGTTCTATCCCGGCGACATTTGGATTATGCCGCGCGCAACTGCTGCAATCCGCCACCACATTCGACCCAAGGACGTGACCATGACCAACCTCCATACCGTGCAACGCGCGC
This sequence comes from Paracoccaceae bacterium, assembly GCA_041594355.1. Taxonomy (GTDB): domain Bacteria; phylum Pseudomonadota; class Alphaproteobacteria; order Rhodobacterales; family Rhodobacteraceae; genus JAIUZI01. Next base: position 3,675 of record JBFHMM010000007.1, read on the forward strand.
TGCTTTCTGTTTCCGACAAGACCGGGCTGGCCGACCTGGGGCAGGCGCTGGCCGCGCGCGGGGTCGAGCTGCTGAGCACCGGCGGCACCGCCAAGGCGCTGCGCGACGCCGGTCTGACCGTGATCGACGTGGCCGAGGTCACCGGTTTCCCCGAGATGATGGACGGCCGGGTCAAGACCCTGCACCCCAAGGTGCATGGCGGCCTTCTGGCCCTGCGCGACAACGCCGATCACGTGGCGGCGATGCAGGACCACGGGATCGGCGGCATCGACCTGCTGGTGGTCAACCTCTATCCCTTCGAGGCAACCGTGGCCAAGGGCGCGGACCACGGCACCTGCATCGAGAACATTGACATCGGCGGCCCGGCGATGATCCGCGCGGCGGCCAAGAACCACAGCTTTGTCAACGTGGTGGTCGATGTCGAGGACTACGCGCCGCTGCTGGCCGAACTGGAAGCCAACGAGGGCGCGACGACACTGGCCTTCCGCCAGAAGCTGGCAATGACCGCCTATTCGCGCACCGCCGCCTATGACGCGGCCGTGTCCGGCTGGATGGCGGCGCAACAGGGCGAAATGGCGCCGCGCCGCCGCACCGTGGCGGGCACGCTGGCGCAAACCCTGCGCTATGGCGAGAACCCGCACCAGCAGGCGTCTTTCTATACCGATGGCAGCGCCCGCCCCGGCGTTGCCACCGCCACCCAGCATCAGGGCAAGGAACTGTCCTACAACAACATCAACGATACCGACGCGGCCTTTGAGCTGGTCAGCGAATTCGCCCCGGAAAACGGTCCGGCCTGTGCGATCATCAAACATGCCAACCCCTGTGGCGTCGCCACCGGCGCGACCCTGAAAGACGCTTATGCACGCGCCTTCGATTGTGACCGGACCAGCGCATTCGGCGGCATCATCGCGCTGAACCAGCCGCTGGACGCGGCCACCGCCGAGGAGATCACCGGCATCTTTACCGAGGTCGTGATCGCCCCCGATGCCGATGACGCCGCGCGCGAGGTATTTGCCGCCAAGAAGAACCGGCGCCTGCTGACCACCGGCGGTCTGGCCGCCCCTCTGACGGCGGCGATGACCATCCGCCAGGTCTCGGGCGGGTTCCTGATGCAGGACAAGGACAACGGTCACATCTCGCTGGAAGATCTCAAGGTGGTGACCAAACGCGCGCCCTCGGATCGGGAACTCAGCGACCTGCTGTTTGCCTGGAAGGTCGCCAAGCACGTCAAGTCCAACGCCATTGTCTATGTCCGTGACGGGGCCACCGTGGGCGTCGGCGCCGGCCAGATGAGCCGCGTGGACAGCGCCAACATCGCGGCGATCAAGGCGCAGCGCATGGCAGATGTGCTGGGTCTGCCGGAAAGCCTCGCCAAGGGCTCTGTCGTTGCCTCCGACGCCTTCTTCCCCTTTGCCGACGGTTTGCTCGAAGCCGCCGCCGCAGGCGCCACGGCGGTGATCCAGCCGGGCGGGTCGATGCGCGACAACGAGGTGATCGAAGCTGCGGACGAGGCCGGGCTGGCGATGGTGTTCACCGGTATGCGCCATTTCCGGCACTGAAACGATGCGGATGACCATGCTGTTCTGGGCCGCCTTCTGGGCCTTTCTGGTCGATCAGGTCACCAAGTACCTCGTGGTGCACTGGATGGAGCTGTCCCGGATCCGCGCGATCGACGTGCTGCCGCCGCTGCTGAACTTTCGCTATGGCGAGAACACCGGCATCAACTTTGGCCTGTTCGACGGTGGCTCGGATGCGGCCCGCTGGGTGCTGATCGGCTTTTCGCTGGCGGTCTGCGCGGCGGTCTATGTCTGGATCTGGCGCGGTCATTCGGCCTGGCGGATGCAGCTCAGCGCCGGGTTGCTGATCGGCGGCGCGCTGGGCAATGTGGTGGACCGGCTGCTCTACGGGTACGTGCTGGATTTCCTGAACATGTCATGTTGCGGTATCAACAATCCGTTCGTGTTCAACGTCGCCGATGTGTTAATCTTTGCCGGGGCTGCGGGGTTGATCCTGTTCGACACTGGCGATACCGCCAGCCGCAAGGACAAAAAGGCCCCGTGACCTTGGCGCGGAAATGCGGTAAAAGCCGTGCAAACAGGCAGGAGTGAGTGGCATGCGGGCGCCGCTGGGAATGGTTATTTTGTCGGCTGCACTGGCAGTTGCGGGATGTTCGGACAAGGGGCTCCGCGACCTGCGCGCGCCCGGAACCGGCCCGGATGAGTTTATGATCCTGCCGACAAAACCGCTTACGGCCCCCCAGGATTATCAGGTTTTGCCCGCGCCGACGCCGGGCGGCACCAACCTGACCGATCAATACCCCAAGGCCGATGCAGTGGCTGCGCTTGGCGGGCGCCCGTCGGCGCTTGAGGGCGGCGCAGGCATCCCGGCGTCCGATGCCGCCTTGGTGGCGGCCTCCAGCCGCTACGGCGTTCCGGCCAACACCCGCGTTGCACTGGCCGAAGAAGACGCCAAGTTTCGCAAACGTCAGTCCCGCATGACCCGTATTCGGCTGTTCCCGGTGGATCGCTACCAGCAGGCCTATCGCAAGCAGTCACTGGATCCTTTTGCCCAGACTGATCTGTTCCGCACGCGCAACGCTGGCACGCCGACCTCGCCGCCGCTCTACGATTGACCTCACATTTCTGCCAGCGCGGCTTGAACCTGCGTTCGTTGGGCGTAGGTTATCGGGCGTATGACCAGCTGAAATGGCCGGGTCCAGCTGTGCCGCGGCCCTGATGAACGGAGAACGCCGGATGTTGCTCAGGATCGCGATGGCCGCGACCATTGCCACCCTCACCAGTCTGCCTCTCGCCGCGCAAACAATAGACGACGCCGTAACTAGTTTCGAGCTGGACAACGGGATGCAGGTCGTGGTCGTCGAAGACCACCGCGCGCCGGTGGTTCAGCAGATGGTCTGGTACCGCGCCGGTTCTGCTGATGAACCGCGCGGGGCTTCCGGTGTGGCCCATTTCCTCGAACACCTGCTGTTCAAGGGCACCGACAACATGGCGCCCGGCGAACTCTCGGCCACCGTCGCCGCGAATGGCGGCCACGACAATGCCTTTACCAGCTATGACTACACCGCCTATTTCCAGCGCGTCGCATCGGACCGGCTGGAGTTGATGATGCAGATGGAGGCGGACCGGATGGTTAACATCCGGCTGACCGAAACCGACATCGAAACCGAACGCGAAGTGATCCTCGAAGAACGCAACTCGCGGATTGAGAACAACCCCCGCGCGCTATTCGGCGAACAGAAAAGCGCGGTGCAGTATCTCAACCACCGCTACGGCGTTCCGGTGATCGGCTGGAAACACGAGATGGAAACGCTCGATTTGGAGGACGCGCTGTCCTTCTACCGGACCTATTACGCGCCCAACAACGCCATCCTCGTGGTGTCGGGCGATGTCGACCCCGAAGACGTGCGGCGCATGGCCGAGACCCATTACGGTGCCATTCCCGCCAATCCCGACCTGCCGGAACGGGTTCGCACCACCGAACCGCCGCAAACCGCGGCCCGGCGCATCACGTTCAAGGATCTGCGTGTCGCACAGCCCTATGTCAGCCGGTCCTATTTGGCCCCCGAACGTGACCCCGGCGCTCAGGAAAAGGCGGCGGCGCTGACCTTGCTGGCCGAGATCCTTGGCGGGGGAACGACCTCCTACCTGACCGGCAAGCTGCAGTTCGACCAGCAGGTCGCGGTCTACTCGGGCGTCTTCTACAATGGAACCTCGCTGGACGATACGACCTTTGACGTGGTTGTGGTTCCCGCCGATGGCGTCACCCTGGAACAGGCAGAGGCGGCCATGGACGCCGCGCTGCGTGACTTCATCGCCGAGGGCGTGGACCCCGACCAGTTGGACCGCATCAAAATGCAGCTGCGCGCCGCCGAAATCTATGCCCGCGACAATGTCGACGGCATCGGCAACCGCTACGGGCGGGCGCTGACCACGGGGCTGACCATTCAGGACGTCCAGGATTGGCCGGCCATTCTGCAGGCGGTGACAGGTGACGACATCGTCGCAGTCGCACGCGAGGTGCTGCAACTCGAAACCTCGGTCACCGGCTGGCTGATGCGCGATCAGGAGGTCACCCAATGAGAACCCTTCTTGCTTGTCTTCTCACCCTCGTTCTGGCGCTTCCCGCCGCGGCAGAGGTCAAGATCAAGGAAGTCGTCAGCCCCGGCGGCATCACCGCCTGGCTGGTCGAGGATCACTCGATTCCCTTCACCGCGATCGAGTTCGGGTTTCGCGGCGGCACCTCGCTCGATGCACCGGACAAACGCGGTGCCGTCTACCTGATGACCGGGCTGATCGAAGAGGGCGCGGCAGACCTTGATGCCCGTGCCTATGCCCGCGAGCTGGAGTCGCTGGCTGCATCGTTCTCCTATGACGCCAGCGCCGATGCTGTGACCGTTTCGGTGCGGATGCTGACCGAAAACCGCGACCAGGTCGTGGATCTGCTCTATGATACGCTGCACAAGACCCGGTTCGACCAGGAGGCAATCGACCGCGTCCGCGCGCAGGTGATCTCGGGCCTGCGTTCGGATGCGAAAGACCCCGGCAACATCGCCGGTCGCACCTTCCGTGCCATGACCTACGGTGACCACCCCTACGGCTCCGATGGCAAGGGCAACATCGACTCGGTCTCCGCCCTGACGCGCGACGACATCGTGGCGGCCCATAGGGCGGTCTTTGCACGCGACCGGCTTTTTGTCGGCGCGGTGGGCGACATCACCGCCGAAGAGCTGAGTAAGCTGTTGGATCGCTTGCTGCTGGACCTGCCCGAAACCGGCGCGCCGATCCCCGGCAAGGCAGAGGTGACCATCGACGGCGGCATCACCGTGGTGCCCTTCGACACACCCCAATCGGTGGCGGTCTTCGGCCAGCCCGGTATCGACCGGGATGACGATGATTTCTTTGCCGCCTACATCATGAACAACATCCTTGGCGGAGGCTCCTTCGAAAGCCGCCTGATGGACGAGGTGCGCGAAAAGCGTGGCCTGACCTACGGCGTCTATTCCCATCTCGTGCCGCGCGATCTGGCCAATGTCTACATGGGTTCCGTCGCCTCCTCCAACGACCGTATCGCGGAGGCGATCGAGGTGATCGCGGCGGAATGGGAGCGGATGCGCCGTGACGGGGTCACCGAGAAAGAGCTCAACGCCTCCAAGACCTACCTGACCGGCGCTTATCCGCTGCGGTTCGACGGCAACAGCCAGATCGCCGGGATCCTGACGGGCATGCAGATGCAGGGCTTGCCGATCGACTACATCAACACCCGCAACGACAAGGTGAATGCGGTCACCCTCGAAGACGTGAACCGCGTCGCCGCCGAACTGCTGGACCCCGAGCGCCTGCACTTCGTCGTGGTCGGCATGCCCGAGGGGCTGGACACAACCACCAATTGATCCGGGCAGCGGGGCGGGCGCTTCAGCCGCCCCGCCGCTTCTTTCTGTTCGACAGGTACCGAAAACTCCCGGCGCCCGCCCGAGCGCGCCCGGCGCGGCTACAGGACCGGACCCAGTACCGCCATCGCGTTGTTCCAGACCTTGGTGGTCCAGCTCCAGCCTTGAATATCCTCCCGCGTGACCGGGCGGCTCTGCGCCACGTATTCCATCTGGCGACCCCGCATCGCCGCAGTCACCTCCGGGTCGTGCAGCAGAATGTTGTTTTCATAGTTCAGGTCAAAGCTGCGCCGGTCCATGTTGGCGGACCCGATCAGCGTCACCTCGCCGTCCAGCGTTAGTGACTTGCTGTGCAGTAACCCGGGCTGGAATTCGTATATCCCTACGCCGGCGCTCAGCAATTCCTCGTAATAGCTGCGGCAGGTCGCCCCGACAGCGAAATCGTCATTGCGGGCCGGAAAGATCACCGTGACCTCAACCCCTCGGTTCGCGGCGGCGCACACGGCCGCCTGCAAGGACGCGTTGGGCACGTAATAGGGCGTGGTGATGATCAGCTCGCGCCGCGCGGCATAGATCAGCGACTGAAACATCTCGGACATCGCCGAATTGCGCACGGTTGGTCCGGTGCCGATCACCTGTGCCGTGAAACCGGGCCCGGTCTCCGGCATCGGCCGCTGCAGGACGCTGTGAATGTCCTCGTCGACATTGCTCATCCAGTCGCTGGCGAACAGGTGCTGATTCTGCCGCACCACCGGCCCTTTGAACCGCAACACCACATCGACCCAGGGGGCGTATTTCGCTTTGGGCAAGAACGCCGGATCGGCGCAGTTCTGGCTGCCGCAATAGGTAACCCGGTTGTCTATCACCAGGATCTTGCGGTGATCGCGCAGATCAATCCGCCCGTCGAGGATCCGCAGCAGCGGGTTGCCGATCTTCAGCGCGGTGGCGGTTCTGACACCGGCCTGTGTCATCTCCCGCCACAGCGGACTGCGGACCAGATCGCGCGATCCCAGATCGTCCACCATCGCCCGGCAGGTCACCCCGCGTCGCGCCGCGCGCATCAGCGCTTCGGCCATCTTGGTGCCGTTGTTGTCGGCCAGCCAGATATAGAACATCAGGTGGACATGGTCGGTGGCCGCATCGACATCGGCCACCATCGCGTCAATCGCCGCATCCGAATCCGCCATCAGCGCCGCTTGGTTGCCGCCTACCGGGGCATAGCCGCTGATTGACGTCGCGACATTGAACAGGTGTTCATACGGCCCGGGCGCCGAGGTCCCGGGCCAGTTCTCCGCTTGCTCGGGGCGCGGCAGACCGGCCAGGATTGCCCGGAACCGTTCCACCCTCTTGCGTCCGATGCTGGTCTCGCCCAGCAGCAGGTAAGCCAGAACGCCGGCATAGGGCAGCACCATCACCACCACCAGCCAGGCCAGACGCGATTCCGGCTGCCGGTACGGCCTGAGCAGGATCCGCAGCATGCAGGCGGTCACCAGCGCGAAGTGAAGCAGCACCCAGATCATTCAGACCAACCCCGGCACCACAGCTGGTGCACGCCCCCGCTACCCCTTGTTTCGCTTGGGCATCGACCGAAGCATATCGCCCATCATCTGCCCGAACTGCCCGCCGCCGCGCTGGTAGAGCGCGCCGTCGACCACCATCACGGTGCCCGAGATGTAACTGGACAGCTCCGACCCCAGGAACAGGCAGGTCCCCGCCATGTCCTGCAGGTTGCCCAACCGCCCCAGCGGAATGCTGTCCAGCACCATCTTGCGCGCCGGACCCTCCGGCGCCAGCCGGTCGGCGCCCTCGGTTCCCTCGATGAACCCGGGCACGACCGAATTGATGCGGATGCCCTCGATCCCCCATTCCATCGACAGCGTCCGGGTGATCTGGTCGATCCCGGCCTTCGCGGCGCAGACATGCGATTGCCCCTCATAGGGGATCCAGGCCTGCGGGGCCGATATATTAATGATACTGGCGCCGGGCCGCTTCAGGAACGGATAGGCACCTTTCATCACGTGGATCGTGCCCATCAGGTCAATGTCGATCACGGTTTTAAAGGCATTGGCCGACATGTCCGCCGCCAGCGCGGGGAAGTTGCCTGCCGCACCCGAGATCAGCACGTCGAACTCACCCATCTGTTCGTGAAAGGCGGCCAGCCCGTCGTTCACCGCATCGGCGTCGCGCACATCAAAGGCAGCGCCGATCGCCTGGACCGCGCCCGCGGCCTTCAGCGCGGCGACCGTGTCCTCCACCTTCTCGATGCTGCGGCTGGCCACCGCCACACGGGCGCCGTGGCTGGCAAAGGCCTCGGCGATACCCCGGTTGATGCCGCTGGTGCCGCCAACCACCACCACGCGCTTGTCCGTGAACTTCAACTGGACCGTCATGATTGCTCTCCCGCCTATTCGCCGTATGGTACCCAGATGTTCTTGACCTCGGTCGCGGCCTCCAGAAAACTCCGGCTGTCGGCGGCATACCAATCCCGCGCCATGCCGTTGTTGACCCAGGTCCGCTTCAGGTTGCCCGCCGCGCCGCGTTCGACCGCCGCGGACAGGTCGGTCGAGGAGAAGCTCCACACCGCATCGACATTCAGATGGGTCGCCAGCACCGGCGCCAGCTCCGCATGGCTGCCGGTCAGGATGTTGACCACGCCGCCCGGCACGTCCGAGGTGTCCAGCACCTGATAGAAATCCGTCGCCGCCAGCGGGAACGGCTCCGATGCCGCCAGCACCACCCGGTTGCCCATCGCCATGGCCGGAGCCATCACCGACACCAACCCCAATAGCGGCGCTTCATCGGCGCAGAGCGCGCCGATGATCCCCACCGATTCCTTCATCGCCAGCGCCACGCCCCGGATCGGCACGCCATGCACCTGTCCGTCGTTCTTGTCGGCCCAGGCGGCATAGGTGAACAGCCGCTGGATGCTCGCCTCCACCTCTTTCGCGCCCTGCCGCTTGCCAGTCATGGCGTCGATGCGATGGGCGAATTCCCCGGCCCGCGCCGACAGGTTCTCGGCCACGAAATAAAGGATCTGCGCGCGCAGGTGGCCGCTGGTCTTGGCCCAGCCGGCGGCCCCCTGCGCCGCCTCCACCGCGTTGCGCACATCCTTCCGGTTCGCCAGCCCGACATGGCCCAGCAGCGCGCCAGCCTTGCCCCGGACAGCCTGCGTGTACCCGCTGTCAGGCCGCGCCTGTTTGCCGCCGACATACATCTTGGCGGTGCGGTCGATCGGATCCACGGGCGGGCCATCTCCCGGCAAGGGGGCGACCCGGCCAAGCGGCTTCCGCCGCCCCTTGGGCCGGGTATAGGCGCTCAGCCCCTCCCAGCCGCCTTCACGGCCAAATCCGCTTTCGCGCACACCGCCAAAGCCTGCGGCGGCGTCAAAGAGGTTGGTGGCGTTGATCCAGACCACCCCGGCGGCCAGCTTCGGCGCGATATCCAGCGCGAGGTTCACGTTCTCGGTCCACAACGTCGCGGCCAGTCCATAGCGGGTATTGTTGGCCAGTTGCACGGCCTCGTCCGGCGTTCGGAAGGTGGTCGAGACCAGAACCGGGCCAAAGATTTCTTCCTGCATCAGCGGGTCAGACGGGGCCAGCCCGGTGATCAGTGTCGGACGAGAGAAACACCCCTGAACCGGCATCTCGATATTGGCCTGAAAGGTCTCGCCGGCGGTGTTCGCATTCACCATCTCCGCGATCTGGCGCAGCTGGACCGGATCCACCACCGCGCCGACGTCAATGCATTTGTCCAGCGGATTGCCGATCCGCAGCTTGTCCATCCGCGCCCTCAGCCGGGTGTGGAACAGGTCGGCCACCGGGTCATGCACCAGCAGACGTGATCCCGCGCAGCAAACCTGGCCCTGGTTGAGCCAGATCGCATCAACCAGCCCCTCGACGGCCGAGTCGATGTCGGCGTCGTCAAAGACGATGTAGGGCGACTTGCCGCCCAGCTCCAGCGTCAGCGCCTTGCCGCTGCCTGCCGTCGCTTCGCGAATGCGCCGCCCCACCTCGGTCGAGCCGGTAAAGGCGATCTTGTCCACATCCGAGCCGACGAGCATCCCGCCCACCGCCCCGTCGCCCGTAACGATGTTGACCACCCCCTTGGGCAGCCCGGCCTGGCGACAGATATCGGCAAAAAGCAGCGCGGTGAGAGAGGTGTATTCGGCCGGTTTCACCACCACCGTGTTTCCCATCGCCAGCGCTGGCGCCACCTTCCACGCCAGCATCAAGAGCGGGAAATTCCACGGGATTATCTGGCCGCAGACGCCAAGCGCCTCGCGCTCCGGCAGCGCTTCTTCCATCAGCTGCGCCATGCCCGCGTGATAGTAGAAATGCCGCTGTGCCAACGGCACGTCGATGTCGCGCGCTTCGCGGATCGGCTTGCCGTTGTCGAGGGTTTCCAGCACGGCAAAGAGGCGCGCGTGTTTCTGTAACAGCCGCGCCAGCGCATAGAGATACCGCGCCCGGCCCGGCCCGCCCAGCTTCTCCCATTTGTTCTGCGCTGTCCGCGCTGCCGCAACGGCCGCACCCACATCCACCTGGCTGGCTTGTGACAGAGTCGCCAGTACCTCGCCCGTGGCCGGGTTGCGGCTTTCGAACCCGTCGCCCGGCGTGGTAAAAGCGCCGTTGATGAAGTGCCCGAACCGGTCGCCCTGATCGACCAGCCATGCCAGCGCTTCGGCCGCGCTTTCCGGGGCCGGGCCATAGTCCATCGTGTCGAAAATTTCCTTGACGGTCATTCCTGCCTCCTCCGTTGCAGCCGTTTTCTTTGAAAGAAAACGGTCCGGAATTTTTCAAAAATTCCGGCTACTGCATCACCCCCTCGCATGTCGATAGCCGGCGGAATAGGCGCCGGTGACATAGTGCTCCAACTGCCGCTCGATATCACCCAGTAGCGAGCTGGCGCCGAACCGAAAGAGGTCCGGCCGCAACCACCGGTCGCCCAGTTCCTCCTTGATTAGCGACAGGTAGACCAGCGCGTCCTTGGCCTTGGATATGCCACCGGCGGGTTTGTAGCCGACCCGATACCCGGTCGCCTCGTGATAGGCGCGGATCGCTCGGATCATCACCAGCGACACCGGCAGCGTGGCGTTCACGCTTTCCTTGCCGGTCGAGGTCTTGATGAAATCTGCCCCCGCCATCATGCAGACCAGCGAGGCGCGCGCCACGTTGCGCAGGGTGCCCAGCTCTCCCGTTGCGAGGATTGCCTTTACATGCGCCGATCCGCAGGCGGCGCGAAAGGCGCGCATCTCGTCGTAGAGCGCCTGCCAGTTGCCCTCCAGCACGTGCCGGCGCGAGATCACGATGTCGATCTCCGCCGCGCCCGCCGCCACGCTCTCTCCAATCTCGGCCAGCCGCAGGTGAAACGGCGACAGGCCCGCCGGAAAGCCAGTGCTGACGGCAGCCACGGGAATACCCGCCCCCTCTAGCGCCGTGACCGCAGGGGCGATCATGTCATGGTAAACACAGACTGCGCCCACCGTGATCGGCCCGAGGTCCAGCGCGGCGAGCAGGTCGGCGCGTACCGGCTGGCGTGCCTTGGCGCAAAGCCGCTGTACACGCCGCGCTGTGTCGTCGCCTGACAGGGTGGTCAGGTCGATACAGGTGACGGCCCGCGCCAGCCAGGCCGCTTGATAGGCTTTCTTGACAGACCGGCGACCGGGTAGCGTCGCGGCGCGGCGCTCAATCGCGGATGTATTGGCCTGCATGGACCGAACCCAGCCCCTGTCCAGTTCCATGCCTGGATTGCGCGCTTCGGTGATCTGCGGCAGATGCGCGGTGCGTTCGAGACTGTCGGTTTCCATCGGATTTCCCTGCCGGTTACGGGCCGCAGGCTGGCATGGGCGCGGCAACTTGGCAAGCGGGGGGCTGCGGCAACTGCACGTAATAGAGGCGATGCGCAGTTTCTTATTGCGAATAAGTCGCAATAGCATTGACAGGGCTGCGAATGATTCTCATATTCAATCTGTCGAAAGGTAGCCAGGACATCACTATGATTCCCATAGCCACACTTAACCGTCGCGCCATGTTGCGCGGGATTGCCGGAGCGGCCCTGCTGCCGCTGACCGGTCGCGCCGCAATCGCCGAAACCCCGCTGAACGTGGTCGCCACCACTGGCATGATCGCCGATGCCGTGCGCCAGGTCGGTCGCGATCAGGTGGCGGTACGGGCGCTGATGGGTCCGGGGGTTGACCCACACGCCTACCGGCAGACCCGTAGCGACATCGTCGCGATGACCCGCGCCGATCTGGTGCTGTGGCATGGTCTGTACCTCGAGGCGCAGATGCAGGAGTTCTTTCACGACCTGGCCCGCAAACGCCGTGTCGTGGCGGTGGCCGACGGCCTGCCACGCGATGTTCTGCGCGCTCATGACGACTATGCGGACAAGTTCGATCCGCATGTCTGGATGGTGCCGGAGTTGTGGAAACGGGTTGTCGAACAGGTCCGAATGGCGCTCAGCGATGCCCGGCCCGAGGCGGCAGAGGTCTTTGCCGCCAACACGGCCGCGCATTTGGCCGATCTGGACGCGCTAGCAACCTATGCCGCTCAGAGCCTGGCGCAGATTCCGCCGCAGGCCCGGGTTCTTGTGACCGCACACGATGCTTTTGGCTATTTCGGCGCGGCCTACGGGCTCGAGGTCATGGGCATTCAGGGCATTTCCACCGAAAGCGAGGCGGGGCTGAACCGTATCAGCACGCTGGTCGATATGCTGGTCGAGCGCCAGATCGGAGCCGTCTTTGTCGAAAGCTCGGTCTCGGATCGCAACATGCGCGCCCTGATCGAAGGCGCAGCGTCCAAGGGGCACCAGGTCCGCATCGGAGGCCAACTGTTCAGCGATGCCATGGGGGCCGAGGGCACCTACGAGGGCACCTACATCGGCATGATGGACCACAACGTGACCGTGATCGCCGGCGCGTTGGGTGCGGATGTGCCACCGCGCGGCATGTCGGGCCGCTTGTCGGCAGGGAGCTGATATGACACTTGAACTCGCAACCACCCAGGGTCAGACTCTGGCAGACAGCGGGATCGCCGAGAGCCCGCTGGCGATCCGGGGTCTGACGGTGTCCTACGGCCAGAAACCGGCCGTCTTCTCGGTCGACATGACCGTGCAGCCCGGAGCGATGACGGCCATCATCGGCCCGAACGGTGCCGGCAAGTCGACCCTGCTCAAGGCGGCGCTGGGCATCGTCAAACCGCTGTCCGGCCAGGTGCAGGTCTTTGGTCAGTCACTGGAACGGCAGCGCGGGCGTATCGCCTATGTGCCACAACGCGCCAGCATCGACTGGGATTTCCCGACGCGCGTTATCGACGTGGTGCTGATGGGGCTCCATCGCGAACTGGGTCTGCTGCGCCGCATTCGCGAAGGCCACCGCAAACGCGCTATGGAATGCCTCGCCCGCGTCGGTATGCAGGATTTTGCCAAGCGCCAGATCGGGCAATTGTCGGGTGGCCAGCAACAGCGGGTGTTTCTGGCCCGCGCGCTGGCACAGGCGGCGGACATCTACCTGCTGGACGAACCCTTTGCCGGGGTCGATGCAGCCACCGAAAAGGCCATCATCAGCGTCCTGAAATCGCTGCGCGCTGAGGGCAAGACGGTGGTCGTGGTGCATCACGACCTGGCCACCGTGGCGGATTATTTCGACAACGTGTTCCTGATAAACACCCGCAAGATCGCCGAAGGCCCGGTGGCCGAGGCCTTTACCGCCGACACGCTGCAGGCGGCCTACGGCGGGCGTCTTGCCACGGCGCAGGTTGATCAATTGGCGCGGGTCCTGGGCTGAGATCATGCTTTGGGACGCGCTGTTGCTGCAGCTCGGGTACAACGCGACGCTGGTGGCCATCGGCGCCACGCTCCTGGGCATTGCCGCCGGAGTCACCGGCACCTTCCTGTTCCTGCGCAAACGTGCCCTGGTCAGCGATGCGGTCAGCCATGCCACCCTGCCGGGCGTCGGGCTGGCGTTTATTATCATGGTCGCGCTGGGCGGTGACGGGCGCAGCCTGATCGGCTTGCTCGCCGGTTCCGCGCTGTCGGCGACGGCCGGGCTGATGTGCCTCAGCTGGCTGACCCGCCGCACCCGACTGGCCGAGGATGCCGCCATCGGGGCGGTGCTGTCCGTGTTCTTCGGTTTTGGGATCGTGCTTCTGACCGTCATCCAGACCATGGGATCGGGCCGCCAGGCCGGGCTCGAAGGGTTCTTGCTCGGCTCCACCGCCGGTATGTTGTTTTCCGACGCGATGATCATCGCGATCGGCGGGGCACTGACGCTGGCCATAATCCTGTTGCTGCGCCGGCCGATGACCGCCGTTGCCTTTGACCCCGAATTCGCCGCGGCACGCGGTGTGCCGGTGCACCGGGTGGATCTGGCCATGATGGGCCTGGTGATGGCGGTGACCGTCGTCGGGCTGAAAATCATCGGGCTGATCCTGATCGTCGCGCTGCTGATCATCCCGCCGGTCACGGCCCGGTTCTGGTCCGAACGGTCGGACCGGGTTGTGTTGCTGGCCGGAGTCTTTGGCGGGCTGTCGGGTTATGTCGGGGCGGCGATTTCGGCCTCGGCCCCGAACCTGCCCACCGGACCGATCATCGTGCTGGTCGGTTTCGCATTCTTTGCCGTTTCGCTGTTGTTGGCCCCCGACCGTGGCGTTCTGGCCGCCGTGCTGCGCCATATGCGGTTCCAGCGCCGCGTACATCTGCGGCAGGGGCTGCTGGCGCTGGCGCAGGGCCAGCCGATCTACGAACGGCTCACCCTGCGGTTGCTGCGTCGCGCCGGTCTGGCGCGGGCCGACGGGGTCGCCACCGACGACGGCCGCGCGCGCGCCGCCAAGGCCCTGCGCGACGAACGGCGCTGGGAAATCGTGCGGGGCGATCTCGCGCACGAAGCCGCCGCGGCGCTCTACGACGGGTTGCGCGACATCGAAACCGTGCTGACCCGCGACCAGATCGCCGAGATCGACCGCCGCATCGGCGGCCCGCAGGAGGTACGCGTATGAGCGGTGCCGAATTTGTCCCGCTGTCGCTGACGCCGCTCTTGATCGGCATCTTTGCCGCTGTCGCCTGCGCGCTGCCGGGGAATTTTCTGGTGCTGCGGCGGCAGGCGCTGATCGGCGACGCGATCAGCCATGTGGTCTTGCCGGGGATCGTGGTGGCCTTTCTGATCACCGGCGCGATTGCGACGGTCCCGATGATGCTGGGCGCCGCCGGAGCCGCGATTCTTGCCGTGATCCTGATCGAGGCAATCCGCCGTCTGGGCCGGATCGAACCGGGCGCGGCCATGGGCGTGGTGTTCACTACCATGTTCGCCGCGGGTGTACTGCTGCTCGAACAATCCGACACCTCATCGGTGCATCTGGACGTGGAACATGCGCTTTATGGCAATCTTGAGAGCCTGATCTGGCTGGATGCGACCGGCTGGGCCTCGCTGCTCGATACGCAGGCATTGCGCGGCCTGCCGCCCGAACTGCCGCGCATGGCGGTAACGCTGCTGGCGGTGCTGCTGTTCACGCTGGTGCTTTGGCGGCCGCTCAAGTTGTCCACCTTCGACGAAGGCTTCGCCCGCACTATGGGCATTCACACGCCCGCGCTAGGTCTTGCCCTTGTTATCGTGGCGGCGGTCGCGGCGGTTGCGGCCTTTGATGCTGTTGGCTCGATCATCGTGATCGCGATGTTCATCTGTCCCCCCGCCGCCGCGCGGATGATGACCAACCGGCTGGAAACGCAAGTCGGCTGGAGCGTGCTGTTCGCCGTGATCGCCGCCGTGTCGGGCTATGTTCTGGCCGGCTACGGCCCGCTCTGGCTGGGCGCGCGGGATGCAGTCAGCGCGGCGGGGATGATTGCCACCATGTCCGGCGTGATCCTGGCCCTGACGGCCCTGTTCGGCCCTTGCAGCAGCCGGACCGGCGCGCCGCAACAAGGGTAGGCTCCGCTATCGCGCGGCTGTTCAAAACCGATCCAGGCATCGCCTAGAATGCAATCAGCGACAAAAAACCGCCTGTTTCTTGCCTGTAGACCTGCGCCCTGCTGTCGCACGCACCTGTTATTTTGCGCGCCTTTCAATACTTGTCGCTCATCCTCCCGTTAACGCAAACGCACAGGGCACTCATGGACGCAGTCGCGCTGTCCCGGATCCAATTCGGGGCGATGACCTATTTCCACCTGCTGTTTCCGGCGGTCACCATGACGCTGGGGTGGATGCTGTTGTTTTTCCGGCTCCGGGCCGTGGTGCCGGGCGGTGGCGTCTGGTTGCATGCCTACCGGTTCTGGTTGCCGGTGTTCGCGGTGACACTGGCGCTTGGCTGTGTCTCGGGGGCGGCGTTGCTGTTTCAGGCGGATCTCTCGTTTCCCCGGTTTGCAGAACTCGCCGGCCCGGCATTTGCGCTGGCCATAGTGCTTGCCAGCATCGGTGTCTGCCTGCAGGCATTGGGGCTCGGGGTCGCCTTTCTGGCGCCGGGCCGGGCATCTGAAGGCATCGAAACCGCCGCCGTTGCCATCGCCGCGACGGGCGCGACGCTGACGGCGCTCTGGCCGGCGGTCCTGGCCGGATGGATGCGTCATCCGACCGCCGTCGGCGAGTTTGTCCTGCCCCCCCAAGCCGCTCTCCTGTCGCTGCAGCTTGTCCTGGGGTCGGCCGTGATCACGGGGTTCCTGCTGGCCGCATTGTCGGCCTACCGGCAGCTGATCGGTGATCCGACCCGGAATGCCACGCTGACGTTGCAGGTCGGTCTCGGCCTGTCCGCGGGGGCCTCGATGCTGGCCTTGACGTTCACCGTGTTGCGCTACGGTCTGCCCCCGATCCAGACCGAGGCATGGTTGCTGCAACTGGGCTATTCGGTTCTGCTGGTCTCGACGATCCTGCTATGGCACCTCGCGCGGACCAAAGGGCTGTCGCCCGCTCCGCTGGCCGGGCTCGTGGTGTCGCCTCTGGCAGGGTGGACGCTGCTGCTTGCTGGGTGGTTCGTGGGAGGCACGGTGCAAAGCGGCTGGTTGATTACCGGCATCCTGCGGATGGATCAGGCGCTGGCGGTCTCCGCCTACCGCAACGCGGCGACAACACTGCCGCTTTATGCCGCCACGATGGTTGTTCTGCTTGTCGCCTATTGGTGCGTCCTGCTGCTGATGGCGCGGAATACGGCTCGCCAGTCCCGCCCGAACATGATGCGGGTCGGCGGCGCGGTACAGCTGCCGGCGATCGGGCCACAGGCGACGCCGGTCCGCTGACACACGCGGATTGCCACGCAGGATTACAGTAGAAGAATCGGCGATGCCCGTGCTAGGTATTGCGGCATGGCTACTGCAAACCCCAACATAGGCGATAATCGCCCCGTAATCCGACAGCTGGACGATTCTGCGATCAACCGGATCGCGGCGGGAGAAGTCGTGGAACGCCCGGCCTCGGCGGTCAAGGAACTGGTGGAAAACGCCATTGATGCGGGCGCCAGCCGGATCGCCGTCGACATCGCCGATGGCGGCAAGACACTGATCCGCGTCACCGACAATGGTTGCGGCATCGCCGCCGGTGACTTGCCGCTGGCCCTGTCGCGTCACGCGACCTCCAAGATCGACGGCACCGACCTGCTCAATATCCACACCTTTGGTTTTCGCGGCGAGGCGTTGCCATCGCTCGGCGCGGTCGGGCGGCTGACGATTTCCAGCCGGGTGCCCGGGGCCGAGGCCGCCTGCATCCACGTCGCCGGTGGCCAGGTTCAACCGGTGAAACCCGCCGCCCTGCGCGTGGGCACTGTGGCCGAACTGCGCGATCTCTTTTACGCCACCCCGGCACGGCTCAAGTTCCTGCGCAGCGACCGTGCCGAAACCCAGGCGATCTCGGATACCGTCAAGCGGCTGGCCATGGCCGAACCCTCGGTCGGCTTCACGCTGCGCGACACATCGGGCGGCGGCGAGGGCCGCGTGACCTTTCGCGCCGATGCCGAATCCGGCGACCTCTTCGACGCGTTGCACGCCCGTCTTGCCCGGATCATGGGCCGCGAATTCGCCGAAAACGCCCTGCCTATTGACGCCACCCGCGAGGGCATCCGCCTGTTTGGCTATGCCGCCCTGCCGACCTATTCGCGTGGCGCGGCGGTGGCGCAGTACCTTTTCGTCAACGGCCGCCCGGTACGGGACAAGATGCTCGGCGGCGCGCTCCGAGCTGCCTATTTCGACTTTCTCAGCCGCGACCGGCACCCGGCGGCGGCGCTGTTCATTGACTGCGACCCGACCCTGGTCGACGTCAACGTGCACCCCGCGAAATCCGAGGTCCGCTTTCGCGACGCCGGTATCCCCCGCGGGCTGATCGTGTCGGCGCTGCGCCACGCGCTGGCCGAGGCCGGGCACCGCGCCTCCAGCACCGTCGCCGACGCCACGCTGGGCGCGATGCGGCCGGAGCCGCCCGCAGGCGCGCGGGTCTACCAGATGGACCGCAGCGCGGCGCGGGGCTTTTCCGCTCCGCCCCCCCCGTCACCTCCGCAGGGCTTCGCCGATCTGCACGACAGCTACAGCGGCCGGGTGATCGAGGACGCGCCCGCGCCCGTTTCGGAACAGGGCCCGCTGCCAGAGGATCTGCCGCTTGGCGCGGCGCGCGGCCAGGTGCATGAAAACTACATCATCGCCCAGACCGCAACCGGCATCGTCATCGTCGACCAGCACGCTGCCCACGAACGGCTGGTTTATGAAAAGCTGAAACGCCAGACGGTCGAAAACGGCGTCGCGGCACAGGCCCTGCTGATCCCCGAAATCGTCGATCTCTCCGAGGCCGACTGTGCCCGGCTGCTGACCCATGCCGACGATCTGACGCGGCTCGGCCTGACCATCGAACCCTTTGGCGGCAGCGCCATCGCCGTGCGCGAAACCCCCGCCATCCTGGGCGAGGTCGATGCCGCCGCGATGATCCGCGACATTCTGGATGAGCTGACGGATCAGGACGACAGCCAGACCCTGCGGGCCCGGATCGAAGCGATCCTCAGCCGTATCGCCTGCCACGGCTCGATCCGCTCGGGCCGCCGGATGCGCGGCGAAGAGATGAACGCGCTCCTGCGCGAGATGGAGGCGACCCCGCATTCCGGCCAGTGCAACCATGGCCGCCCCACCTATGTGGAACTAAAACTGTCCGACATCGAACGGCTGTTTGGGCGGACATGATCGAAATCGGAGCTTATACATTCGACCTGTCGGACCCGCTGGTATTGGCGGTGATCGGCGCAGCCGCGCTTGTCTTGCTCTTGCTGGTGCTGTCCCTGCGGGCGGCCAACCGCTCGGCACGGATGGCCGAACCGCTGATGCAGCAGATGGCGGCCATGGGCCAGAGCATCCAGCAGCTGGCGATGGGCCAGGAACAGCTGCGCGGCGGTCTGACCCACGTGTCTGACCAGCAGGCCAATGCGCAGGTGCAGGTGATCCAGACCATGGAAACCCGCCTGTCGGACGTGCAGCAGCACCTGAACGACCGTCTGGCCGACAACATGATGCGCCAAAACCGGGCGCTGACCGAGATGCAGCAGCGCATGAAGGACACGCTGCACGGATCGTCGAAACAGACCGCGACCTCGCTGATCCAGCTTCAGGAACGGCTGGCGGTGATCGACAAGGCGCAGGACAACATCACCAAGCTGTCGGGCGATGTGCTGGGCCTACAGGACATCCTGTCCAACAAGCAGACCCGTGGCGCCTTTGGCGAGATCCAGCTGAACGACATCGTGTCCAAGGCGCTGCCGACCGACAGCTATGCCTTGCAGCACACCCTCTCGAACGGCCGCCGCGCCGATTGTCTGATCCGCCTGCCCAACCCGCCCGGTCCCATTGTCATAGACAGCAAGTTCCCGCTGGAACCCTACGAGGCGCTGCGCCGGGCCGAAACCCAGGCCCAGGCGCAGGAGGCCGCGCGGATGATGCGCAGCGCCCTGCGGACCCATATCAAGGCCATCGCCGAACGCTACATCATCGAAGGCGAAACCGCCGAGGGCGCGCTGATGTTCCTGCCGTCCGAGGCAGTCTATGCCGAACTGCATGCCAATTTCTCGGACGTGGTGCGCGAAGGCTTTGCCGCGCGGGTCTGGATCGTGTCGCCGACCACCTGCATGGCGACGCTGAACACCATGCGCGCGATCCTGAAAGACGCCCGGATGCGCGAACAGGCCGGTGCGATCCGCCGCGAACTGGGTCTGCTGCACAAGGATGTGGAGCGGCTGGGCGACAGGGTCGGCAACCTCGACCGCCACTTCGGCCAGGCGGCCCGGGATCTGGCCGAGATCAAGGTCAGCGCCGACAAGGCCGGGCGCCGGGCGCTGCGGCTCGACAACTTCGATTTCGAAGAGATTGCGCCGGAAGAAGACGCTCAGATCGTGTCATTGGGGCCAAGGGACGGCTGATCCGAACCACCCTCCTCCCGCCACGCCGACTGACGGAACCCCGCGCGATGCCAGAGCCAAACCCCGACCCGGACCTCAACCTGCTGCTGCACAAGGCCGAGCTGGAAGCCGAAAGCGTGGTGGCACGGCTCAGGGTGTTTGTCGCGCTGGGATTAGGGCTGTTCCTGACACTGGTGGTCAACCCGTCCGAGGCCGAGATGCTGGATTCGGTCCTCGTGCGGCAATGGTTATATGCCGCCGGCACCATCGCCGCCTATCTGGTGATAGGGCTGGTCACCTGGGCGGCGCTCTGGCGCGGGCGGTTCCGGCGCTGGATGATCTGGCCGACGGCGACCATTGACGTGGTCTTTGTCGTGGTCAGCGTGCGGCTGTCGATGGAAAACACCGGGATCGGCGGCGACGCCGTCTTTGTGCTGCCGTCGATCTGGCTCGCACCGCTGGTCATCAGCTTCGGCGCGCTGCGGGTCAACCCCCGTGTCACGATCTATATCGTCGTCCTGATGGTTCTGGGCATGGCACGGTTGATCTCGATCAGCACGGGGCAGAGTGACGGCGACCGTGCGGTCGACCTGTTCCTGTCCTTGCCTCCCAACGTGATGCGCCTGACCATGCTAGCGCTTAGCGGTGTCGTGGTCATCGTTTCGGTGCGCCGGGCGCGGGCGCTGCTGACCCGCTCGATCTCGGGCGCGCTGCGCAGCGCCAATCTGACCCGCTATCTGCCGGCGCAACTTGCGCCGCGTCTTGCTGCGGGCGGGCTGAACGAACTGCGAGCGGGGCGGCGCACGCAGATGGCGGTGCTGTTCATCGACATTCGCGGCTTTACCCGCTGGGCGCAGGGTCGCGAACCGCCCGAGGTGACCGAACTGATCACGGAATATCGTGGCCGGATCGCGCGGGTCGTGGACCGGTCCGGCGGCATGATTGACAAGTTCATGGGCGACGCGGCGATGATCCTGTTCGAAGGCGGCGACACGCCCCAACAAGCCGCCCGGGCCTGTCTGGCCTGCGCCGAAACGCTCGGGCGCGACATGATCGCATGGTCCGAGGCCCGGCAGGCCGCCGGGGCCACACCGCTGGACGTCGGCATCGGCTGTCACTGGGGCGAGGTGTTCAGCGGCGTGGTCGGCGATCAGGCACGGCTGGAGTATTCGGTGTTCGGTGACGTGGTGAATACCGCCGCCCGGCTGGAACAGATCAGCAAGCAGCGGGACGCCTGGGTGATCGCTTCGCGGGACCTGGCGCGCGCGGCGGGCTATGACACCGTGCCGCCGAACTGGACGCCCCTGCCGGACGCCGACCTGCGTGGCCGGTCCGGGCAACTGCCGATCCTGGGCTTGAAACCGCCTGTGGGAACCGGCCCGGAATTTGCGTAAGATCAAAGACGCCGGGGTGCCGGACCGGTTGAATAAGGTTCGACAGCGAACAGGAGGACTGGGGCGATGCTGGAAATCTCTGCCCGAAAAGTGGCGCAAGTGGCGCTGATGGCGCGGGAACTTGACCGGGCCGAAGGCGAATTGCGCGCGTTTATCGAGCGTATGGGCGAGGACGAACAGGCGGAACTCGTGGCCATCATGTGGATCGGACGCGAGAGTTTCTTCGCCGAGGACCTGGCAGAGGCGATTGCCACGGCCAAGGCCGAAGCCTCGACCCCTTGTGCGGATTACCTGCTGGGAACGCCGCATCTGTCCGACAACCTGGAGGCGGGTCTCGATGCGTTGGGAATTTCCGTCGAGGACGTCGAAAACGACCTGATGTAACGCCCGGCGGTGGGGGCGAGGGGCCAGCCCCTCGTCGCCATTGTAGCTCTGACCATTTGGAAAGAGATGAAAGGGCGGATCAGCCCAGGTGATCAACCATCTGGAGATGCTGGGCTAGGGGGTCGATTTCGCCCATCCAGTTCTGCACCAGCCTGGGATCGCTGGGGGCGGCGTGGACGCCGGCGGCGATTTCGCGGTTGAGCACCGATTCGACGGCCAGCGACACCGGCACCGAAACCAGCCGCGCCATCGCGGTGCCGCGCGCATCGCCCCAGGCGTCCATCGCATAGGTCTTGTGCCAGACGCTTTGGCCGTCTTTCTCGGCGTTCAGCCCGACGCAGAGCACGACCCGGTCCGGTTCGCCTTCTTCATAGGCGTTTTCCGCCCAGAACTGGTCTGACATGTCCTTGAGCCGGGCGTCGCCCGCCGCGCCCTCCAGCGTCTCGATCTCGCGGAACACGTCGTTCCAGGCCTCGGACCAGCCGTTCAGCCGCAGGGTGCCGCGCACGAATTCGCGCACTGTCCAATGCGGTTCGAACCCATATTCGGCCATGAACGGGATCGAGTCGCGGTTCGGGTAGACCTCAAAACTTTCGGGGCCGGGCAGCGGCGCGTCATAGGTCGAGATCGCGTCCCAGGGCCGGTCCACCCGCAGTTCAGAATAGTTGCGGACCGACCGCGAGGGCGAGCGCAGCGCCTTCAGCACACCCAGCGGCGACCAGCTGAACTTGTATCGAAAGGCGTTGGGAACTTTCGGGATGCCGCCACAGTAGGAAATGAAGCTGAGGTGGTTATCCGCGTCAAAAGCGGCGCTTGCGCGGTAATCGGACATCAGAGCATGGGCCATCAAATGGTCTATACCCGGATCCAGACCGACTTCGTTGACCAGCGCTACGCCAGCGGCGCGCGCCTTGTCATCCAGCGCCCGCATCTCGGGCGCGATGTAAGACGAGCTGACGAAATGCGCGCTCTTGCCGATGGCCAGTTCCGCCAGCGGCACGTGCCAGTCGCCCGGCAGCATCGACACCACCACGTCTCCCGGCGCCAGGGCGGCGCCCAGCGCGTCGATGTCAAAGACGCGAATGTCATCGGTCAGGTCGCCAACCGCCTCGCGGGCCTTTTCGGCGGTGCGGTTCCAGACGGTCACCGCCTGGCCGTTTTCGATCAGCCGGCGCAGGCCGGGAATGGCCGACAGGCCGGTGCCACACCAGTGGATGGTCATGGGTCAAATCCCTTTCATGTGTTCGCCGTATGTGGCCTTGGCGCGGCCCCAGACGCCCTCCGACAGGGTGCCGAGCGTCGCCAGCGAGGGCAAGAGCTGCGCCGCGTAATCCTCCGAGCTCTCCACCGGCAGCATCGAGGGCAGGTTGTCGATCGCCATCACGTCGAGGACCGGATCGGTGGCGACGCGCAGCACTGGCGCGGCCCAGGTGGTGGCGCGGTCATAGACCGGTACCGGATTGTAATCGCTGTCCGGGTCACAGGCCACGTCTCCGATGACGCTCAGACGTCGCGGCTGGCTCAGCGCCGACTGCGGAGCGAAAACAGGTGTGCCGGGGCGGGCGAAGATGCAGTTCAGGAACAGGTCGTGGTTCAGGATTTCCGGGAAGGGGCCGCCATGGGCGGTCTCTTCCATGTCCCATTTGGTGACCGTGACATCCATCGCCTCGCAGAGGTCCGCCGCCCCCGATCCAACCCGTCCCAGCGCGCCGATGACAATGGCGCTGGGCCGCGCCTCGCCGCTGGCATCGAGCCGCGCGCCAAGATCCGCCAGCAGGGCATCCTTGCCCGGATAGGCGGCCACCGGCGGGCAGATCCCGCCCGTTTGCTGCGCCGCCCAGGACATCAGCGTCACGGCGGCCCCGGCGTAACCCGCCCAATAGCCAAAGGCCGCGACCCGGCGGCCGGTTTCGTCGATCAGATACTCCAGATCGTACAGCGTACCGCCACCGGCCTTGAACCGCCGCAACAGCGCCTTGCCGGAACGCTGGCCCTTGAAGGCATGGCCGAACATGATGTGGCGATGGGGCAGGGGGGTGCCGTCCTCGGGCAGTTCCTTGAGCCCGAAAATGACGGCGTCCAGCGGCGCGTCAGGCCAGCTGTTTTCGGTGGCGATCTCGCAGCCCGCGTCGCGGTACCCGTCGATCGGGATGGCCCGGCTGCCGCTGTCCTCGACGGTGACGCGCAAACCGGCAGCGATCAACTGTTTTGCCCCCTCGGGCATCAGCCCGACGCGGTCTTCGTTCTGGCGCTGTTCGGCGCGAACCCAGAGATGTGTCATGCTCGTTCCTCGGGTTTAGAGATGGGTTCTTGCATAATGCCGGTGCGGGTGTTCCAGATGCGGAACCGCGTTGAACAGAACCGGGCTCAGCGTATCGCCGATGGGGAAAAGGCGATGCAACGAGGTGTTCATGATCGCCAGCGCCATCCGCGCCATGGCACGGGTATCCAGACCCAGTGTCTGACGCATCGCCATCGCGATCAGCCCGCCCGAGGTCACCACCAGCGCCGGGCCGTCGCCGGCGGCGATCTCGGTCAGCGCGGCGGACACGCGGGCCTCGAACTCGGCGAACCGTTCGGGCGGGTTGTCGATCTCGTCCGCCTGCCAGGCCGAAAACACGGTCGGAAGGTGGTCGATGAACCCCTCGCGTTCGGTCGGGATGACCACGCCTTTCTGGGATTCCAGCAACTGGGCGAGGGTGAAATATTCCAGTTCGTTCAGGCGGGGGTCGCGGATAACCTGTTCGCCGACACCCATGGACTGAGCGGTCTCCAAGTGGCGGGTGAGCGTGCCGCAGTAGACCCGCGCATGGTGATCGTGGACCTCGCGCAGATGGGTGCCCAGCCACTGGGCCTGCTGATGGCCCAGCAGGCTCAGCTTGTCATAGCTCAGCTCGTCGCGGGCCTCTGTGTTGGCCTGTCCGTGGCGGACAAGGGTGATGTGGGACATGGGGTATCGCTCCTGTTGCGACCGTCTTAGAAGAGGGGCGCGCCGGTGACCAGAGGCTGCCGCCGGTTCCGTGACGCCACGGGCGCCGCGCCGCAGCCAGGTGGCGAGGCTGGCCAGGGGTCTCAGGGAGGTTCACGATGACAGTGAATGGTGAATGGTTTCTGGATGATCTGAACCGAATGCGCGCTTTTGGCGCCGCCGGTGTCGGCAAGGGCGTCGTGCGCCCGACCTACTGCGCCGCCGATATCGAGGCCCGCGATTGGCTGGCGGCGCGGATG
This sequence comes from Paracoccaceae bacterium, assembly GCA_041594355.1. Lineage (GTDB taxonomy): Bacteria > Pseudomonadota > Alphaproteobacteria > Rhodobacterales > Rhodobacteraceae > JAIUZI01. The sequence continues at coordinate 28,430 of JBFHMM010000007.1, forward strand.
GCAGAGGCGGGGCTCGAGGTCTGCTATGACTCGATGGCAACCTCTTTGGCCTCGGGGGGGACCTCTCTGCTGCTGGGCTCACACAGCGACAGCCAGCCTGAAGGCGGCTGTCTGGACGGTGCAGTGGGCGTGATCGCGGCACTGGAAATCGCCCGCTCCGCGCGGGAGGCGGGCGGACCGGCGGTTTCGGTAGTGTCGCTTCAGGACGAAGAAGGCCGGTTCGGCGTGACCATCGGCAGCGTCGTCTGGTCGGGCCAGCAGAACCACGCGGGCACCACGCCCATGCACCTGCCCCGGGATGCGTTCGAGGGGCCGCCGGCCTTCAGCGCCGCGATCCACGACCGTTTTCGCAACGTGGTGACTCCTGCCACGGTCTGGACCATCGGCCATGTCACATTGCGTCCCAAAGCCTCGTCCATCGTGCCGGGGCGGGCGACCTTTTCGATGCAGTGTCGGGATGGCGACAGCGACCGGTTGAACCGGATAGAAACTAGCGTGCGCGACACCGCCGCTGCGGTCGCGTTACCCCAGCAGCAGGATCTCGGTGTCGCCGGCGCTGCGGCGCAGGGCGTGCAACTCGGCCAGCGCCGGGTCGTCGATCCAGGCGCGGGCGGACCCGGCATCGGGAAACGACAGCACGGCGACCACGGTCGGGATCGCGGGCGCCCCGTCCAGCGCGCTGGGCGTGGGCGTCGCCTGCTCGACCGTGCCGCCATGTTTGGCAAGCGCGGCACCGGCTTGGTCGCGGTAGCTGGCCAGCGCCTCGGGGTTGGTCACGGTGGCTTTGAATACGGCATAGATCATCTTGGCTCTCCTGAAGTGCGAAAATTACGATGGAAAACAGCTAACGCCCTAGCGTGGGGATAAAAACGCGTGCCTTTGCATCTACCCCATGCGAAAATGCATGGCATGGATGTAGACTGGGACGATCTGAAAACCGTGCTGGCGCTGGTCCGGGCGGGGTCCCTGGCCGCAGCCGGCTCGGCGCTGGGGGTGAACTACACCACCGTCGCCCGGCGCGTGCAGCGGGCCGAGGCCTCGGTCGGCGTACCGCTGTTCGAGCGGTTCGCGGGCGGTTATCGACCGACCGAGACGGGCCTGCTGGTGGCCGAACACGCGGGCGAGATGGAGGCGCGTGAAAACGCCTTGCTGCGCCGCCTGCAGGGGCGCGACCAGACCCTGTCCGGGCCGCTGGTCATCACCGCGCCGCAGCTGCTGATCGGGCCGATGCTCGCCCCGGTGCTGGACCGTTTCAGCACCCTGCACCCCGATGTCAGCGTCAAGATACGCGCTACCAACGATCTGCTAAACCTGAACCGGCGCGAGGCCGATCTGGCGATCCGGATCAGCCGCAACCCCGGCGACACGCTGATGGGTCTGCGGCTGTGTGCCCAGCATGGCGCCAGTTTCGCAAGTCCTGAACTGGCGGCCCGCATCGCGGCGGACCCGCAGGGCCGGATCGATTGGATCGTCTATGAATTCAGTCCGGAGGTGCCCAAAAAGGCGCTGGAGCTTCATCCCAACTCGCGCGTCCGCATGGTGTTCGACGATATGGTCGCGATGCTGGGCGCCGCCCGCGCCGGGCTGGGTGTGGTGCGCATGCCCATGTTCCTCGGCCGGTCCACGCCGGGCCTCGTGCAGGTGCCGATGCTGCCGCCGCAGCCCTATGTCGACATCTGGGTGGTGGGCCACCCGGATGTCTGGCGGTCGGCCAAGGTCACCGCGGTCCGTGATCTGCTGGTGCCGCAGTTCCGCAAGATGCGGCACCTGTTTGTGGCCGAGGCCGGGTCAGAAGAGACCGAGCAGGTGCACTGCGAGACCAACGCTTGACAGGCTGGCCAGGGCAAAGGCCAGCGTGCGCAGCACCATAATGCCAAAACAATAGATCACGTAATGCGCCACGATGCCGATAAAAAAGGTCATCGCCAGGACGCCGGGGTAGCTGTCGTCGGGCATCCGGATCGACGCCAGAACCGCCAGTGGTCCGAACACAACAAAGGCCTGCACCGCGACCGTATGCGCCCGCATCGCGCGCTGGGCCCATGCGCTTTGCGGAATGGCATTGGGGTCATAGTTGGCCAGGGCGCCCATCAATCCGCGCACCGCGATCCGGTCGAGGATATAGGGCAGCCAGCACAGGGCGATCCATAGCCCCGACAGCGTTGTGTAAAACTCCAGATTTGACATGATTCGCGTTCCTCCCTTGGGGTTTTCCGTCGGGAACATACCATATTTAGTAGCGCATTTCACGCAGGTTATAGGCCGGGCGCCGGTCAGGTCCAGCCGACATCGCCCAGAAAGATATAACCTGCGCCATATATCGTTTTGATCAGCCGCGGGTTCTTGGGGTCTTCGCGCAGCTTGGTGCGCAGGCGGGAAATCCGGACGTCCATCGCCCGGTCAAAGCTTTCTCCCGCGCCGCCACCCAGCGATTCCTGCATGGTCGCCCGGCTGATCAGGCGCTTGGGGTTTTCCAGAAACAGCCGCAGAACCTCTCCCTCGGCGTGGGAAAACGGGGTCTCGCCGCCATCATCGTCTTCCAACAGGTAACGGTCGAAATGGGCGGTCCAGCCGTTGAACCGCGCTGTGCGCCCCGATTGCAACGGCGCGCGGGCACCGCGCAGGCGGGCACGGATGCGCGCCACGACCTCGGCCGGGTCAAAGGGTTTGGTGATATAGTCATCCGCGCCAAGTTCCAGGCCGGTTACCCGGTCCTGCACCTGGGCCCGGCCCGAGATGATGATCACCGCCGCCCCCTGTTCCAGCGCCAAACGATGAACCAAGGCCAGCCCGTCGGTATCGGGCAGCGACAGGTCGACCAAGCAGACATCCGGTGTCACCCGTTTCAACGAGGCCTCGAACTCGCGGGCGCGCGAAAAGCTCTGCGAGCGATAACCCGCTTCTTCCAGCGCGTCGGTCAGGATGCGCCGGATTTCCGGCTCGTCGTCAAGTATGGTCACCAAAGGTGTCGTCACGCGGCATCCTCCCCCCGTATCAGCGCGCCCAGTTGCGCCCGGTCAAAGGGTTTCCTCAATACCGTCGCCCGGGTCAAGGCGGCCTGATGCAGCGGATCGCTCAGCGGCAGCGACGTCATGAGGAGGCAGGGAAGCTGGCTGCCCTCGATCCTGTCCAGCAGGTCCAGCCCGGTGCCGCCGCCCTGCAGGTTGATGTCCGACAACACCAGCTGAATGTCCTGCACATCGGCCAGCAGCGCGCTGGCTTCATCGACCGAGGTCGCCTCGATCACCGAATGGCCCAGCTCGACCAGCATCTCGCGGAAGGTCATGCGCAGGTCGGCATTGTCTTCCACTAACAACGCCAGGCCGCCCGCCGCCTCCGGTGCGACGCGATAGGGCAGCCGCAGGGTGACGCTGGCGCCGCTCATAGTGTTGGACAGCCGCAGGTTGCCGCCGGTCAGCTTGACCATGTCATAAACCATCGGCAGGCCCAGCCCCGATCCCTCGCCGCCCTTGGTGGTGAAAAACGGGTTCAGCGCCTTGTCCAGCGCCTCGGGCGAAAAACCGGGGCCGGTGTCACTGACGCTGATTTCGATCCAGATGCGCCCGACGCAATGGGCGCTGACCGTGATCTGCCCCGTCGCGCCACAAGCATCGCGCGCGTTCAGGATTAGGTTCAAAAGCGCGTCCTGCAGCATGCCGGGATCCAGCATCAGCCGCTCGTCGGGCGTGTGGTCCAGAACGCTCAGCCCGACCGACTGCGGCAGACTGGGCGAGGCCAGCAGCTTGAGATCGGCCAGCAGCCCGTGCAGGTCGGTCGCCTCGGGGCGCGGCGTGCGGTTGCCGGTCATGTCCGCGATCCGGTTCAGCAGCCGCCCGCCCCGCTGCGCGGCGGCCTGGGTGGCCCCGACCAGCTCGGCCGCCTCCTCCGACAGGGCCATTTTGCGCAGCTTCGACTGCATGCCCAGGATAATGGTCAGCAGGTTCGAGAAATCATGCGCCAGCCCGCTGGTCATCTGCGCCGCCATCGCCCGGCGGTGCGACTGCTGCAGCGCGACGCGGGCCTGGGTTTCCTCGGTGATGTCCATCGACAGGATATAGGCCCCGCCGGCGCCATCGGGGGTAAAGGCCACCCGGATGCGCCGCGAATCGTGGTCCTCGGTGAACTCGAACACCGCGTTCTCACCGCCATAGGCGCGCCTCAGATGCGGCTCGATCCGGGTAAAGGCCGACTGCCCCAGCGCCTCCGAGATATGCAGTCCGAGGATCTCTGAGGGGCGGCCGGGAATCACCGCGCTTAGCCGCCGGTTGGAATAGGTATAATGTCCGCTGTTATCGACGTGGGCGATATGGGCCGGCATCATTTCCGTGGTCAGCCGGGTGCGCGCCTCGATCTCGGTCAGCTGGCGTTTGGCCTCCTCCAGCGCGCTGTTGGTAGCGGCCAGCTGGCGGTTGGTGGCGGCCAGTTCCTCGGCGTGCGACAAAAGCTGCCCGGACAACTCCTGCGTGCGGGTGCGCAGCAGCTCCTCGGATCGCTTGGTCGCGGTGATGTCGGTATAGACCGTAACCCAGCCGCCCTGCGGCAGCGGCGCCCCTTCGACCGAGACGACCCCCCCCTTGGCGCGTGCCCGCTCCAGGTAATGCGGTTCAAACGCCAGCGCTTGATCGATCCGCGTCTGCACAAAGGCGTCAATGTCCCCGATCGGACCGTAGTCACCATCCTCCGCGATATACCGGATGGTCTCGGCAAAGCCGGCGCCCGGCTGCACCAGGTGATCGGGCAGATCGAACATCTCCTGAAACCGCCGGTTCGACACCACCAGCCGCAGGTCGCCGTCATAGATCGACAGCGCCTGCGCGATCAGGTTCAGCCCGGCGGTGGTATAGGCGCGTGTTTTCAGATCCGTTTTCTGTTCAGCGTCGTTCATGGCGTCCTCCGGCATATGGCTATCACCGGATCGAGGGGGAGCAAAGGCTCGCGGCAGATGACCGCCAAAAAGAGCGCCCCTCCAGCTCTGCGGGAGCCGCCCGGCCAACATCCCCGCCCAGCGGTCATAGGCCAGCGCGCCGGGGTGAAACCCGTCGCGCGACACATATTCCGGGGCAAAGGGCAGGGACAGCGGAACGTGCTCCAGCGCCGGATTGCCCGCCGCCAGCCCCGCCAGCGTCGCGTCCAGCCGTGCTGCGTGACGGCTCAGAACCCAGGCCAGCGGATCGGGCAGCAACGGGAACTGCGCCATCGGCGGCAGCCCGCTGGCAATGATCCGCGTCACCCCGAACCGCGCGCGCAGCAGCGCGTGCAACTGCCGCTGCTAGGCCTCCCAGACCCGCACCGGCATCGCCCGCGTCACATCATTGATACCCAGCGCGATCACCGCCGCGTCGAACCACGCCAGCGTGCTGCGGGTGGTTGCGCCGGTCGCCGCCTCCAGCCGCCAGCCTAAAGCGTGATGCTGCGACAGCCGCGCCGCCAGCTGGCCGCTCAGCGCCGCCAGCTGGGTCTCTGCGCCGACACCGGCGGCCGAGGAATCGCCCGCGATCAGCACCCGCAACGGCGGCCCGTGGCCCGCCGCGCCGATCCGCGCGCCCGGCGGCTCGGGCAGCAGCTGCGCGTGTCCGCGCCGCCAGCGCCTGACCGTTCAGCAGCGGCAACAGCGGCACCCGCGCCAGAACGTCGATTGGTACGATCAGCTCAGCGCCTCGCGGAATTTCAGGAACCGCGCGTCGGTCATCACCCGCGCGTTCATCGCTTCGCGCAACGCGCCAACCGACTTGTAGGGCCGCATCACCACTTCGAAGGTCTCGACCAGCCCATCAGCGTCCAGCGTGATCAGATCGACCCCGACCGCGTCGAATTCACCGATCTTGCCCTAGAATTCCAGCGCCCAATCCTTGCCCTCGCCCATCACCCGGCGATAGCGAAAGTCGGAAAACACCTGTCCGACATGGCCCAGAACCGCCGCCACCGGCGCGCGTCCGGTCCAGGTCTTCCAGTAGGTCGGCGGCAGGAAGACCACCTGCTCGGCCAGAATTTCCCCGATCTTTTCATCCTCGCCCGAGACGACGATTTCCATCATGCGTTTGATCGTGGGGTGCATGACCTCTTCCTCCCATGTTTCCGGCAGACTGCGCGCGTGCGGCCATCCGGTCCAGGCCGACGTCGCGTGAGCTTGCCCGAGCCCGCGCAACGTCATAGTCAAGCCCCCATGACCCAGCTCTCCGACTATGACCCGCCGCAGGACCCGCTCGACATCCTGCACGAAGACGCCCAGATCCTGGTGGTGAACAAACCCTCGGGCCTGCTCAGCGTGCCGGGCAAGGGCGACCACCTGGCGGATTGCCTGCTCAGCCGGGTCCAGACTGCCTTTCCCGGCGCGCTTCTGGTGCACCGCCTGGACCGTGACACGTCGGGGGTCATGGTCTTTGCCGCCACGCCCCACGCCCAGCGTCACCTCGGGCTGCAGTTCGAAAAGCGGATGACCCGCAAGACCTATGTCGCCCGGGTCGCCGGGCGACTCGAGCCCAAGACCGGCACGGTCGATCTGCCGCTGACCGTGGACTGGCCCAACCGCCCGCGCCAGATGGTCTGCCACGACACCGGCAAACCGGCACAGACCGACTGGCGCGTGCTGCGTTACGGCACCGATGAGAGCCGCGTGCGCCTGATGCCGAAAACCGGCCGGTCTCACCAGCTGCGGGTGCATATGCTGGCGCTGGGCCATCCGATCCTCGGCGATCCGCTCTATGCCAACGGCCCGGCGCGGGACCATCCCCGGCTGATGCTGCATTCCGAAGAGCTGCGCCTGAAGCACCCCGAAGGCGGTGCCTCGGTCAAATTTCGCGCCGCACCAGAGTTCTAAAAACGCCGGCTCCGGAATTTTTGAAAAATTCCGGCCCGTTTTCTTTGCAAGAAAACGGTCCCCGTGGCTCAGACCTCGATCCGAATCCAGCCGTCGGACAGGATGTCGGGGTTGTTCAGCTTCGGATCGCCAAACCACTGCGCGGGGCCCGCCACCCGCTTGTCAGGATTCGCGTTCAACCAGGCCGCCCACCAGGAAAACGACGAATTGCCAATGATGTTGTGCCGGCACAGCGACATCAGCCGCATATCCTCGAAATCGGTCGCGGGTCCGTTGAAATCGACCACGACCTTGTCCACCGGCAATGGCAGGTTGTCCTTGGCCCATTGCGGATCGTCGGAAAACACAAAGACCGTCGGTGTGGCCTCCAGCCCCGCCAGCACCCGCTCCAGCGCCGCGTCGTAATACGCCTGATCGCACAGCACATGCGCCGCCAGCGTCAGGTAGTCGCCGCGCCGCACGTGCAGCGCGATCGCGGTTGTCTCGCCGATCCGCGCCGCCATGTCGGCGTTCTGCGTGTTCGTGAACGCGGGAAAGGCAAAGGCCCGCCGGATGTCCTGCTCCACCGATGCGAAATAGCGCTCCGACTGCCAGTACCCGTGCAGGTAGCTGTCATCGCCCCACGTCTCGAAATCCGGGTTGTAGCCCAGCCCGCGTTCGCGCCGGAACACCGGCGCGCACCCCGCGAACCGCCACAGCCCATAGCGCAGCAGGCTCTCGTGCCGGGCCGGGGGCAGATCCGCCACCGCGACCGGCAGGTCGAACACACGCGTCAGCACCCCTTCGCCGCGCCGCTCGGCGCTCCGGGGGTCCAGCACCACCTGCGTGCCGATCCGCGCCGCCAGTCCGGCGGCGGCGGCATATTGGAACATCTGGTTGCCCAGCCTTCCGTGCAAGCGGGTAAAGATCATCGGGTCCTCGGGCGTGGCGCTTTGGCCCCGGTCTAAGGGTAAACCGGCCACATGACCAGATGCGCCCGATACCGCCCCCTTGACCGGCGCATCCGGCGCCCCTACATCGCCTCCAGGTTCGGGTCCCTGCCGCTCGCTGGCTGACGCCTTGGTGAAACCCGGTTTACGCGCATCTTCTGCCCCATATGGCATGCGCCGATGGCAACGCGAGCCCCGTCTGTCCCTGTTCATGCCCTGTGAAAAGAGGCTCAAGATGACCGATACCCAAACCAATGACCGGATCGCCGGATACAAGACACAGGCCAAGCGCCTGCGCGCCCAACTGGCCGACGCCGGCGCCCCGATCAGCCATTCCCAGGCGTTGGAACTGATCGCCCGCCAGCATGGCGCGCGCGACTGGAATGCCCTGCGTGCGATGGCCGCCGTGCCGGGTAACACCCGCCCCCTCGCCGTTGGCAACCGGGTCAGCGGGCGCTACCTGGGGCAGCCGTTCACCGGCTACGTGCATGGGCTGACCCATGCGCCGCAGGCGGCCTATTCCCGGCTCACGCTGCAGTTCGACGATCCGGTGGATGTTGTCAGCTTTGACAGCTTCTCTGCCTTCCGTCAGCGCGTCAGCGCCACCATTGACGCCGATGGCCGCTCGCCGCAGAAAACTTCGGACGGCCAGCCGCAGCTGGTGGTCGTCGCGGCGGGGCTGTGACACCGTCCCTCTCCGCTTGGTGGAGAGGGCCATTTCAGCATGTCAGCATGTGTGCCCGTTCGATGCTTCCGGCCGGTGTTGCAGTGCCGCGTTCACCTGCCGGAAACCCGGCTCGATGGCCCCAGTTCGGCCCAGCGGATCGCAAGACCCGAGACCACCCCGCTCTGCCGCAGCCGGGTGCAACCCGGCCCCAGCGGTTCCAGGTCGAACCGGTGCATTAGCTTGAATATCCCCGCGACCCCGCCGTCCCAGACCAGACGGCACTCCGACATAACCCCTTTTACATAGGGCCGAATGGTCAACCGGTTGCCGCTGGAATTGTGGATCTAGACCCGTACGTGATGGGGGGTCCACTCCGGGTCATTCGCTGGATAGGTCAGTGCCTCCCAGACCTTGGCGAGCAAGGCGATGGTGATCTCGGTGTCTATGTCGATCCGGTTGCGCCCGGTCGCGGCGACGGTGCTGCCTGCGCCGATCAGGATCGCGGTCGTCAGCATCAGGGGTTTCAGCATGGCATGTCCTTTCCATTTGCACTGGCTGGACCATGCCCGGCGCGCCGCCGGACTTATTGAAACTTCGCGCCACTCTCGCCCTCCGCTGCGATCTGCCGGAACCGCCGGGGCGTCAGGTTCGTCACCCGCCGGAGATCGCGCAGGAAATGCGCCGGATCGGCGCGGCGCAGCCCCCGCACAAGCAGGCTCAGAACACCGGTACTGGAAAACTCTGCCCGTCCATCCCGCGAAGCCTAGCCCAGCCCGCTGTCCGGTGGAATTGCCCCCGCACCCAAA